>JBBARZ010000045.1:0-16517 GCA_040399505.1 Cyanobium sp. | reverse complement strand
AGTGCGGGGATCGGCTGGCTCCATGGGTTTGGCGATCCCCTCTTCGCCCTGGCGGCAGCCATCACCTTCATCATTTTGTACGACGCCAGTGGGGTGCGACGGGCCGCAGGGTTGACGGCAGCTCGGGTCAATGGGCTGCCGGATGGCCTCTGGGAGGCCCATCCGGCCAAGGGGGAGGAGGATCAGGAAGCGGTGTTCAATCCCTTGAAGGAAAACCTGGGTCACACCCGCTGGGAAGTGTTGGCGGGGAGTTTGATTGGCCCCGCCGTTGCCCTGCCCGGCCTGGTCTGGGCCGGATCCCCCATCCACTTGGCCCGCAGCCTCTTCCACCAGATCGGGTGAATCCCCACCTTCCGCCTGGGCTCCCTGAAACTGGCCTTACCGGGGATCAGCAGGCGGCTGCCGAAGTGTTTGAAACCTGGTTGGCAGGGCCAGCGGACGGTACGCCCTTTCTGCTGAGGGGCTATGCGGGCACGGGCAAGACCTTTCTCTCCATGCGCCTTCTTGCCCACGCCGAGGCCTCAGGCCTCTGCTGGACCGTTGTGGCCCCCACCCACAAGGCCGTGGGGGTACTGCGCCACCACCTCGAGCTGATCGGCCTGCAACCCACCTGGTATCCCTCCACAATTCACCGCCTGCTGCGCCTGAAGCTCCGGCGAGAGGGGGATCGGGAGCGCTGCGAGGAAACCTCCCAAACCGCCTCGGCCCTCGAACATCTGCACCTGGTGCTGGTGGATGAGGCCTCGATGGTGGATGGCCAATTGCTGGAAATCACCCTTCGCTGCGCCCAGCCCTTCCGATGCCGGTTGGTGTTCATCGGCGATCCCGCCCAGCTTCCGCCGGTGGGGGAGCGGGAAAGCCCTGTGTTTTCCCTTGCGCGGGTGTGCCAGGCCTCCCTGACCCATGTGGTGCGCCATCAGGGACCCGTGCTTCGCCTGGCCACGGGCCTGCGCCTGGGAGCCCTGCCCTGCACCCGCCCTCCGCTGCTGCCGCCCCACCGCACGGCCCAGGGGCTTGTGGCCCTGCTGGATCAGCAGGAATGGCTCCTGGCGGCCCAGATGGCGCTCCGTCGCAGCAAGGAAACCGACCATCCCGATCTGGCCAGGATTCTCTGCTACACCAACCGGCGTCTTGAGCAGCTCGTGCCCTTCGCCAGGCGGGCACTCCATGGGGCGATGGCCGACAGCACCCCCGTTCTGCCGGGAGAGGTGCTGATCACCCGTTCCGCCGTGATGGCACCAGCCTGCATGGAGGATGCCGTGGCGCCTGAAGATCCGGAGATGTGCCTGAGCTCCAACCGGGAGGTGGTGGTGCGGGAGGTGACGCCAGGACAGTTCCACCTTGCGGAGTGGGGCCTCAGCAGCTCCGATCTGGCCGGTGACAGCATGATCGAAACCCTGATGGTGCGTGTGGATGCGGGGGATGGGCAACTCACCCTGCGCCTCCTGCCCCCCATCGGCAGCCCTTCCCGTGGGGTGCTGGATGTGGCGCTCCAGCGACTGCGCACCATGGCCCGGAGCGCGGAGAAACAGGAGGCCCGCAGGCACTGGCGTCAGTTTTTCCTCCTGCGCGATGCGTTCGCTTCTCTCGGTCCTGCAGCTGTGCTCACCGTCCATCGCAGTCAGGGCAGCACCTTCGGGGAGGTGTTTGTGGCTGATGATGTGTTTTGGCCTAAAGATGAGCAACTGCGCCGTCAGTTGGTGTACGTAGCCGTCAGCCGTGCCAGTCAGGGGGTGGCGATGGAGGCTCGGCCTGCTCCGTTGGCTGAGCAGGACCGGTGGCGGAGATGGCTTACGGAGCAGGAAGAGAGGGACGAGAGCATGCCGGAGAAGACAATTTCTTGAGTTCAACCGAGGATGGAGGCCGTTGACGCCCCAGTGCTCTGCAGGCCCTCCAGACCCTGCCAGCCCACCACCAGGGCCAGCACCAGGCAGATGGCACCCACCAAAGGTTGGCCAAAGCGATCGAGCAGCCCCTTCAGCTTGGCCAGAGCCGGTTCCAGCCGCTCCTGCCCCACCACCACGCAGGCCAAAAGAGGCACCAGCAACAACAAGCTGGTGACGACTCCGTAGGCAATGCTGCAAACCACGTCCTGAAGCCCATGCCAACCCGGTTGGAACAGGGCACCGGCCGCCTTGGCATAGAGGAAGAGATCTTCCGGTCCTGCCACCTGCAGGGCGGCACTGATCAGCAACAACAGCGGCAGGGGCATCTGGAGCAGCCGATCCAGCTGATGACTCCATTCCGGTGCACCCTCGGTCCCCGCTGGGCGAGAACGGAGGGTTTGCACGCCAAGGGCAAGAAACGCTCCAGCCGCCAGCAGATCCAGGCCTGTGCGATGGCTTGTGCCTTTCTCCATGCTAACCACCAAACCGTGCCCCACCCCCAGCAGCAGGCCGATCACGAGCGCAGACATCAGCACCCAGGAGAGAACAAGAAAGCTCCCCCTGCGCAAGGGATGGGGGCCCAGAAGCAGGAGCAGTAACAGGGCCAGATGGAGGGGGCTAAAGCCGATCGCCAAGGAATAGCCCAGCAATTCCGGCCAGGAGGAGTTCACGATCGCCCCCTCAGGTCAGCGCCGAATTTCAAACCAATCCCCCCCGATCGGAGCAATGCGCCTGGTATTCACACTGGTGACGCGGGCGGTGAGGGGGCCGTGCTCACACCACATCAACAATGCCGTGAGGTTGAAGGGCTTCCCTTCCGCCTCCAGCTCCACCGTTCCATCGGGAAGATTGCGCACCCAGCCGCTGAGACCCAGATCCTGAGCTGAACGGCAGCAGGCCTCCCGATACCCCACGCCCTGCACCTTGCCGCGAACGGTTAGCCGCCAACGCTCCGGGTGGGTTGGGGGAGAGGGATCCTGGGGTTGGAGAAAGCGCCGTGCATCGGCCGCTTCCCGGATTCCACGATGGCGGCGCCCAAGCGCAAGGGGATCGTCGGGAAACCAGCCCAGTGGAGGTGGAGCCAGCTGGCGTGCAGGGTCGGTGTGGTCCATCCCTCCATGCTCCGTTCGATACCCCACCCTTCAAGTTGCCACATCGGCGCTCCACTTGGGGAGTGAAGTTGCCAACGGTGAAACTCATGGCCCCCAAAGGTTTCGCCCTGGCGAACCAGCAGCCCATCCTTCCGGGCCTGGGCCTGCCGGTAGCCCAGGCTGAGGGCGCCGGGCCGCGCCTCAAAGGGCAGCAGGCCCGCCATCGGCCAGGAGGTGCCCTGGGGATCCACCAAGGCGTTGCCCAGGAGGAGCAGCCCGCCACATTCCGCGATGATGGGTACCCCTTGCCGAGCCGCTTCCACCAGAGAGGCTCGGCTGCGGCGGGCCTCGCCCAGGGTGGCGGCATGGAGCTCCGGATAGCCGCCGGGCACCACCACGGCACCGCAGGCCTCTGGCAGGGGCTCATCCGCCAGGGGGCTCCAGGGCTGCACCTCCAAACCCAGGGCTGCTAGCAACTCAAAGGTTTCGGGATAGGTGAAGTGGAAGGCCCCATCCCGAGCCACCATCACTGGAGGGCAGCCTGTGCAGTTGGGCAGCTCCGGCGAAGCCCTTTTTAGTGCGTTCAGGATGGGATCTTTTTGCCCCAAACCGAAGGCAGGCTGAGAGGAGAGAAGGGGGCAGAGCCGATCGAGGTTGAGATGGGTTTCCGCCAGGTGCACCCACTCCGCCATTCGTTCCTGAAGATCGGGCAATTCGTGGGGGGGGAACAAGCCCAGATGGCGGGAGGGGAGATCCAGCGCGGGATGGGGGGGCAGCACCCCTAGCAGGGGAACGTCGATCGACTCCAACACCTCCGCCAGCAGGGCCCGATGGCGTTCGCTCCCCACCCTATTGAGCACGACCCCCGCCAAATTCACCTTTGGTGGACCGTGGTCGCGAAACCCGCTCACCAGGGCCGCCAGAGAGGCACTCTGGCGGGAGGCCTCCACCACGAGCACCACTGGCAGATCCAACAGATGGGCCACCTCGGCCGAACTCCCCTCCCCCGTGGGGCCGCGCCCATCAAACAGACCCATCACCCCCTCCACGAGCACGGCGTCTGCCCGGCTCCCATGCCAATGGAAGGATTGCCGCACCCAGGGGTTGCCACAGAGCAAGGGATCGAGATTGCGGCATGGCCTTCCGGCCACCTGGCCCAGCAACTGGGGATCGAGATAGTCGGGTCCCACCTTGAAGGGCTGGAGGGTGGAGCCCCGGTGGCGCACCCAGGCCGCCAGGGCCAGGCTCAGCAGGGTTTTGCCGCTGCCGCTACAGGGTGCCGCAATCAGACAGCTCAAAGCTTGGCAAATCCCTTGGCGCCCAGGGCCGCCGGCAGCAACTCCGCTGCCAGGGGGGCGGCTGCCGCCAACAGGGGGTTGGTGGAGTCGTGTCCTCCCCCCAGCAGCCGGGCCATCTCCTTTTCTTCACTCTCCTCGGGAGAGGGCACAACCTCTTCCGCCAACTCCATGGCTGCCATGCCCCCGGCCTCCAAGCGCATGCAGCCACCACTCTCGGAACAGAGAATCACACAGAGGGGGGGGCGTTGTTCAGGATGGCAGATCAGCCGCAATCCCAGGATGGCCCCTGAATGGGCCTTGGGCACACCCACCGGCACGGGCATCAGGCGAAAACGAACCATTTCCCCATCCGTGCGCTGAAACTCAGCGGCAATACCAGTTGCGGAGCCATCCACATCAACGGTGTAGGAACTCTCCATGTGCCAGCCGAGCCGATTCGCAATCCAGGCGGCCAGCAAGAGGCCCTTGACGGGGTGATCACCCTCGACATCAATATCCAACTGCACCACATGTTGGAGAGCATTCCGTCTTGAGGGGGGGTCAAACACCATCGCCAGCGATTCCAGCCAGACGCGCAGGCGCAACCAGTTGAGGTCGTTCACCGCCTGTCCGGACTGGATCCGATTCACCAGGACCTCTAGGCAGCGGGCAGGCTGGCCGCGGGAGGTGTCGATCACCAGCCGCCTGGGCGGCGGGGCAAGAGCTTCTAACAGCTCCGAGGGTTCATCCAGGCTGCTGTTCCACCACACCCAGCAGGGGAGATCTTCCCGCACAAGCGGTTGCACCATGCCCATGGATTGCTGCAGGGCGCCCAAACTCCCACGCAACACGACCACATCTCCACAAGCCGCGCCGGAACCACCTTCTTCAGGGAGGGGGCAGTAGGCCGCCACAAGGGTTTTGAGAGGCTTGGCAGGATCGATGGTGGGGGCCAGGGTGATCAGCCTGCGGGGCATGTAGGTGCTGATGGCGCTGTCCACAAACTGGCCGCGCAGATCCAGGGCCTCATGGCGGCCAGGCTGCTCACCAATGGCCCAGGCCAGGCCAGGATCCATTGGGGCAGTGCTGGGAGGCAGCCCCAGGCTGGTAACAAGATCCCGGGCGGACTTAAGCACATCCGCCCGATCCAGGCCGGTGATCGGGCCATCCACCCTGCCCATCCGCACGAGTTGCTGCTCCAGCCAGGAGGGTTCCCAAACAAGGAGGGTGAAGGTTGCAGCTCCAGAGGCTCCCTCTAGCCCCTCATGCCAGAGCTGCTGCAGGTAGGGCATCACCTCCACTGGAGGGATCTCAACCGGGGCCTGGAGGGTGAGTTGGGCAGACATGGCAGCAAGGAAAGTGGGGGGGACGAAACGAGTGAAACGAGTGGCGGACTCGGGGATGTCAGGGTCTGCGCCAGATCAGGCCGTCTTCAGCCAGGAGGTTGTCGGACGCGCCCGGCCCCCAGGTGCGGGCCTCGTAGGGGTGCACCGGCAGCCGCCAGGGGGAGTCTTCAATGAGCTCCAGCAAGGGGGTGTAGAGCCTCCATGCGGCCTCCACCTCATCGCTTCGGGTGAAGAGGGTGGGGTCGCCCAACATGGCGTCGGCCAGGAGGCGCACGTAGCCCTCATCTGAGGGTTCACCAAATGATTCGTCGTAGCTGAAGGCCATGTCCACAGGCCGGCTCCGCATTCCCGAACCGGGAGCCTTCACCTCGAACTTGATCTCGGCCCCCTCATCGGGCTGGATCCGCAGGATCAGTTGATTGGGGGTGGGGGCACCCCCGGCGGCATCGAAGAGATGCACAGGGGCCTCCCGGAAGGTGAGCACCACTTCGCTGAGCCGCTTGGGCAGGCGCTTGCCCGTGCGCAGGTAGAAGGGCACCCCCTGCCAGCGCCAGTTGTTGATGAAGAGCTTCATCGCCACGTAGGTTTCAGTGGTGCTGTTGGGGTTCACCCCCGGCTCCTGGCGGTAGCCGGGAAGTGGATTGGCGGCCGTTCCTCCGGCGCTGTACTGAGCGCGCACACAGCATTTCCAGGCTTCATTCTCATGAGCCAGATGGGCGGACTGGAGCACCTTGGCCTTTTCGTTGCGAATGGCCTCGGGATCGAAGCGCCCCGGGGGTTCCATGGCGGTGAGGGCAAGGATTTGGGTGAGATGGTTCTGCACCATGTCCCTCAGGGCACCCGAGGTTTCGTAATACCCTGCACGCTCTTCCACGCCTACGGTTTCTGCGGCCGTGATCTGCACATTGGAAATGTAATTTCGATTCCAAAGAGGTTCGAAAATTGTATTAGCGAAGCGCAATACCAAGATATTTTGAACCGTTTCTTTGCCGAGATAATGATCAATGCGAAACACCTGGCTTTCCTTGGCGCAGGCCTGCACCACCCTGTTGAGGCTCTGGGCGCTGCCGTAATCCCTGCCGAAGGGCTTCTCAATCACCACCCGGCTCCGCTCCGGATCCGCCAGGAGCCCTGCGGCCGCCAGGGCACGGCAACCGCTGCCGTAAAACTCAGGTGAAACCGAGAGATAAAAGGTGCGGTTGCGCCGGGTCGCCCGCAGATGGTCTAAGGCGTCGAGCCGTTTGGCCAGACGCACCAGATGGTCACTCTGTTGGAGATCGATCGGTTCGTAGAACAAGCCCTGGCTGAACTGCTCCCAGGCGGAATGGTGATCCGCGATCTCCTTCTCCAGTGCTTGGCCCATGCGCTGGCGAAACTCCTCGTCGCTCCAGGGGCGACGGGCGCAACCGAGCACGGAGAATTCGCTGGGGAGCCGCCTCTGGCGATACAGCTCAAACAGGGCTGGCACCAGCTTGCGGTGGGTGAGGTCACCGCTGGCTCCAAAGATCACGATGCACTGCGGCGGGATCACCCGTTCCTGCCGCAGCCCCACCCGCAGGGGGTTGGTCAAAATCGCAGTCATGGTGATGGAGCCGTTTCCTCTGGTTTAACGAGGCCATGGCAGTGGCGCCGTTAAAAGAACCACCTCAGAGGAGGTGTGTGTGGGATCTCTGATCTCAATAGGTTTCCACGTGCCAGCGTTCCTGCTTCTTCAGGCTCGGACGGAGCTGTGACCAATCCAGGCCTTTGGCGGAGGCCGCGGCGGTCATGGCTTCGTCGATGCCTGGCTCCATCCCCCTTAAGCCGCACATGTACACGTGGGTTTTGGGATCTTCGATTAGGGCAAAGATCTCATCGGCATGCTCGAGCACCCGATCCTGGATGTACATCCGGCCCCCCGACGCATTGTTCTGCTCCCGGCTGATGGCTTTGGTGTAGCGGAAGTGGTCGGGGAAAGCGTTGAGGTAGTTCTGGAAATCCTCCTCGTAGAGCAGGTTGGGGGTGGTTGGCACGCCCATGAACAGCCAGGCCTTTCCGCGGAATTGATACTCGGGATTCTTCGCCCGCTCTTCGGTGTCGAACATCCGGCGGAGGTAGGCCCGCATGGGGGCAATGCCCGTGCCTGTGGCCAGCATGATGATGTTGGCCTCTTCATCAGTAGGAAGGAGCATTTCCTTGCCCACCGGGCCGGTGATCTTCACCTTGGCGCCCGGTTCAATGTCGCAAAGGAAGGTGGAGCACACGCCATTGACCGTTTCGCCGTCCTTCTCATATTGGAGTTGGCGTACGCACAACGACACCGTGTTGTCGGCACAATCGTCCCCGTGGCGGGTGCTGGCAATTGAGTAAAGGCGAAGCTTGTGGGGCTTGCCCGCGGCATCCTCACCATCGGGAATGATGCCAATGCTCTGGCCCTCCACGTAATGAAGATTGCCCCCAGAGAGATCGAAGGTGATGTGATTCACTCGGCCAATGGCACCTTCGGCGAGAAGGCTGTAATTACCAGTCACCGTGCCGAGGAAAGGATCCTTGGGTTTGTAAAGATTGACGGGAACGTCGGCGTGGCTCACTGCTGGCTTGGAAACAGGGGGTTCGGAGGCCGGTGCAGGGGGAGGCGTGGCTTCGGAGCCATCGACGGTTGGCTGGGGAGCCGATGGTGAAGGCGGCACCATGTCAGAGCTAACAATTTTGATCCGACCACCTTTGCGGGCAATGGTCTGCATCAACGACTGCAGTTGTTGAAAAGGCACGGTGAGCGTGCGCTCGGCACGTCGCTGCGGCCCCGCTCCGAAACTTTCCACCACGACGGTGAACATCCGATTGTCCGAGCTTGTGGCCGAGCCGGTGGAGACACGCATCTCAGAGTTCCCAACAGTCCCGGCGATCATAGGGAACGCACCAACCTCTCCGATTCCCAGCAATCGGGCTAGCCTTCCGCAGACCAACACGACACGTGTGGGCGTCAGCCAGGGCACATGTCGCGCTCCCCGCCAGCGTCCCCTGAGCCTCACTTGACGCACCAGCTTCTGCACTCTTCCCCTCTCAACCCTCCTGAGCAAGCGCTCCAGTGGCAGCAGACCACTGCCACCTGCAGCCTGGACACCATCCAACAGGACATGGAGCGGTTGCCCAATGGGAAGCGCAGGCTGGCAGTGCAGCTGCGCCTCCCCACCCATCCCAGCTGGATCTGGAAGGCCCTGACGGATTACGACAATCTGCACCGTTTCATTCCCAATCTTGAGCATTCACGAGTGCTCTGGCGTCGGGATCGCCGGGTTGGGGTGGAGCAAGTGGGTTCCCAGCTGTTTTGCGGGCTGAAGTTCTCCGCCCGGGTGACTCTGGAACTCACAGAAGAAGCCGAAGCGGGCCGGCTCCCCTTTCGCATGATCCAGGGGGATTTCCGCTGTTTTGAGGGGGAATGGCGGGTGGGAGCAGATGCCACCAGCAGTTGGGTGTTTTATGACCTGCTGGTGCAGGGAAAGCCCGGCATGCCAATCGGGCTCATCGAGCAGCGACTCCAGCAAGACCTGGCGAACAATCTTCGCGGCGTTCAGCAGGAAGCCCAACACCGAGAAGCCCAAGCTCTGGATTGAGCTTGGGATCATCATCGGCTATCGCTATACCCCCAAGGGGATTCGAACCCCTGTCGCCTCCGTGAAAGGGAGGTGTCCTAGGCCTCTAGACGATGGGGGCGAGGCCTCAGCGCACACCCTCGCGAGAGGGTGGATCGAGCAAGGAGCAATCTTCTGATGTTTCCTCCTTCGAGGCGACTTGGGATTGGCTCTCTCTTGGATCGCTGAACAACTGGAAGCTAGGGGCTGGGAGGACCCCTCGTCAAGAAGGGCTCCGGGGATCGGACCGGTCTGAGGGGCCACTCTGTCCGCTCCAGACGGGCACGGTGAAATGGAAGCAGGCCCCTTCGCCCGGTTCGGAGACCACCCAGATCCTGCCGCCATGCACCTCGGCGATGCGGCGACAGACGGAGAGCCCCACCCCGTAGCCGGAGGTATGGCCTGAGGTCTGGGGGAGTCGCACCCGATCTTGAAAAATCCTTTCCTGCTCCTCCCGCGGAATCCCTGGACCGCTGTCGCAAATGCTCACCTGCACCCACTGGCTGGTGCGATGCAGCAGGGTGAGGGACACCCGTCCCCCATCGGGGGTGAATTTGAACGCATTCTCCAGAAGATTCAGCAACACTTGCCGCATGCGCCGCTGGTCGGCATAGAGGTCGGGCAGATCAGCTGGAATGTCGGTGACCAGCTCCAGATCCCGGCCCACCCAGAGTTTTTCCAACTCCAGGATGGTATCGGCCACCACCTGGCCTAGGGCCAGCCGCTGGGGGTTGAACAGGGCCTCCCAGCGCGTCGTCCCCACCTCTAGGAGATCCTTGGAGAGGGCCTCAATGTCGTCGAGGCGGCGGTGCAGCACATCCTGGAACCGGGCCTCATCGATCTGGCCCAGGCCGTGGCTCTGGAGGGCCAACTTGGCGGCCGTGAGGGGAGTGCGCAGTTCATGGGCCACCATGCGCAGTAGCCGCTCCTGCACCCCCAACCGCTCAATGAGGGTTTCATTTTCCTGGCGGAGCACTAGCAGCTGATCCTCCAGCTGCACCTCCCGTTGGGTGCGGCTGCCATCCATCTCTGCCGGGCGGAGGCTCATGCCGAGGCTGCTCACCACCTCCATCTGCTGCCAGCGGGGAAGCCAGCTGCGCACCTGGGTGGGGAGGGTGCTCCCGGCAAACACTTGCTTCGGCAGGGGGGCGAGTTTCACCAGTGCAGGAGTGGCCACCAAGCGGTGAAGTTCCAGCAGTTCGGGGTGCTTGGCCGGATCCACCACTTCCAGGCTCACATCAAAGCCCTTCTCTTCCGCCCGCAGCAGGCTCACCAGATTGCGCAGGTTGGGCGTGGCGAGGTGATGGGGGTTGGCCAGCAACAGCAAGCGCAGGCTCTGGCGCCCGATCGAAGACCCAGGCTCTTGGCCCCCGTGGGTGCTGCTTGCTGGCGCCTCCTCGCCCACGCTCACATTCACAGCCTCCGCATGGATGGACTCCTGCACACCTTATGGAATTTTCAGCACCTGCCCAACATGCTTGCTATGAAGGGAGTGTCCCCAGCCGGCATCTGCCGCGCCATGACCCTTTCTACCGAGCCGTCGGGGGCTGATCAGAGCCAACATCTTGCTCAGATGCTGGCCTCTGCCAGAGTTTCACCCGTCGTCGCCCCAGCCACAGGTACGCCCCCGCGCAGCCGCATTCAGCTCGACAGCAGCCTGCGCCGCTGGTTCTCCCGCAACCTGGGTCTATGGAGGTCCAGGCGTCTGTATTTCTTTACCGATGGGGATGTGTTGCGGGTCGACATGATGCTGCGGGTGGAGAGCTTCAGCGAACCGATCGAAGGGGAAGCTGCTTACCGCTTCACCTGGTGGCCGGAAAAGGAGTACGACTTTTTTGATCGCAAGCCCCGCTACGTGCGGACCGGCACCATGGAGGCCTATCTCTGCGGGCATCAGCTCAGACGCAGCCAGGGCTACCTGTGCGGGTCTCCCACCAAAAGCCAGATCCGCCAAGTGGATGAGCACGAGCTGATCTTCGAATCCCACTACCAAGAGTGGGACATCCTGGAGCACATCCGGCTGGTGGATCAGGACCGCTACCGGGCTCGCTCGATCTACTCCTGGCGCAACGGTGAACTGGAGCTGTCAGAGATCCACCACGAGGAGCGGGTTGAGGGGGCCGGTGCGCCCCTTCTTGAGCCGTCCTGAACGGGCTGGCCACCTAGGGGTAATGGCTCAGCATGGAATCATCCTCTCCCCTTCCCATGTTCGCCAAGCGATCTGCCCTGGCCTTAACGCTGGCCCTCGCTTCCCTTAGTCTGCCAGGCCAGGTGCTGGCACAGCAGCAGTCCGCTCCGGCGGCCAATCAACGGGCCGCCACCCCCGATGAACTCAATACATATATCGGCATGGGGGCCATCAATATGTGCTCCCTCGCTCAGGCCAAGGTGCCCTTTAAGGCTGCCGTGGACAGCAACTTGCGGATGTTGGTCTCCGTGCTCTTCAGCAAGCATGGTGCCAAAGTACCCGGTGCCCAGGCTCCCCTCACCCAGGAGCAACTGCTGAATGGGTCTTTGCTTCAGCTGGTGATGCGCGTGGACGGCATCTGTGGCAAGAGCCTCCCAGCAGACTGGAAAAAGGAATTTGACCCCCTTCTCGCCCAGGTGAAGCAAGCCGTCCAATCCGCTGGCAAGGGCGGCCAGAAATAAGACGATTTCCCGTACTTCCGCGTGCAGCCAGGCCATGCCCGTTGTGAGAAGGGCCGACTACAGGCCGGCCCCCTACCTGGTGCCCCACACCCACCTCACGGTCCAGCTTTTCGCGGATCATGCGCTGGTGGCCTGCGACCTTGAGGTGCATCCCAACCCCCTCGCCACGGAGGAGGAGCGGGTCACCCTCCCCCTGAACGGGGTGGAGCTGGAGCTCCTCGAGCTTCACTGCGATGGGGAACCGGTGCCCCCCACGGCCTATGCCCTGCACGCCGACGGACTCACCCTGCTCGCCCCTCCCCAGCGCCCCTTCCGGTTGAGCAGCCGGGTGCGGATCCATCCCCACAGCAACGCCAGCCTGGAAGGGCTCTACGTGAGCGATGGGATCGTCACCAGCCAGTGCGAGGCCGAAGGGTTCCGCCGGATCACCTTTCACCCCGATCGCCCCGACGTGCTGAGCCTCTATCGGGTGCGCATCGAGGCCGATCTGGGCGAGGCGCCCGTGCTGCTCTCCAACGGGAACTGTCTGGAGCAGGGGCTTCTTCCGGAGGAGGAGGGCGGCTCCGGCCAGCGCCACTTCGCCCTGTGGGACGACCCCTTTCCCAAGCCCTCGTATCTCTTTGCCCTGGTGGCGGGCCACCTGCGGGAAGTGAGCGACTCCTACACCACGGCCTCCGGCCGGCCTGTGCGCCTCCGGCTCCACGTGGAGGAGGGTGATGAGCCCTTCACGGCCCATGCCATGCAGAGCCTGAAGCGATCGATGGAGTGGGAGGAGAAAGTGTATGGATTGGAATACGATCTGGATCAATACAATATTGTTGCTGTGCGCCACTTCAACATGGGCGCAATGGAAAACAAGAGCCTCAACCTCTTCAATTCCAAGCTGGTTCTCGCCGACAACGAAACGGCCACCGATGGGGAGCTGGAAAGGGTAGAGAGTGTGATTGCCCACGAATACTTTCATAATTGGACGGGCAATCGCATCACCTGTCGCGACTGGTTTCAGCTCTCTTTGAAAGAGGGTCTCACCGTGTTTCGCGACCAGTGTTTCAGCGCCGATCTCCATGGGCATTCCCTGGTGCGGATGGAAACAGCCGCCCTGCTGCGCAACACCCAGTTTCGGGAAGATGGGGGCCCCACGGCCCATCCGATTCAGCCAGATCACTATGAGGCAATCGACAACTTTTACACCACAACGATCTATGAAAAAGGCGCGGAGGTGATCCGGGCGCTGCACACCCTCCTCGGCGACGACGCCTTCATGACGGGCATCCGGCTCTACGTGCAGCGCCATGACGGCACAGCAGCCACCTGTGAGGACTTTGTGCAGGCCCTGGAGGATGCGGCCCATCAGAGCTGGGGGGCGGAGAAGGTTCCCCTTCGCTTTGATTTTCAGCAGTTCCGCCATTGGTATCGCCAGGCGGGAACGCCCACCCTCACGATCCGGCGCCGCTGGCGCCAGAGCACCGGCACCCTTGAGCTCACCATCCGCCAATCCACGCCCCCCACCCCCGGGCAGGCTGAGAAGGTGCCCCTGGTGATTCCCCTCGCCCTGGGCCTGGTGGATCAGGCCGGCCAATCCATTCCGGTGCGCTTTGCCGGGGAGCCCCCGGGCCCCCCTCCCGGCCCCTGCCTCCCCCGCTACTGGGGCGAGGGCACGCGTCTGCTGGTGATCGATCAGGAGACGCAAACCGTTCAGCTGGAGGGGTTGCCCCGCCAGACGACCCCGCCGGCCCTCTCGGTGCTGCGGCATTTTTCCGCGCCCGTGAAGGTGAAGCTGGGCCGACCCACCCGGGAAATGGTGCACCTGCTGTCGTCAGACAGCGATGCCTTCGCCCGCTGGGATTCGGGGCAAACCCTGCTGCGCCGCGCCGGGCTGCGTCGGGCCGAAGGAAGGCCCGACCAGCTTCTGGAGGAGGAGCTGATCGATGCCTTCGGGCGCATCCTGGCCGACCCCTCCCTCTCGGAAGCGAGCCGGGCTCTCCTGCTCTCTTTGCCAGGCCTCCAGGAGCTGCAGGAAGACAGCCCGGAGCCCGACCCCCCCGCCCTGTTCGCGGCGCTGCGGGCCCTGGAGCAACGGTTTGGGGACGCCCTGGCCGATCCGCTCCAGCAGGTTCTGGAGGAATGCCTCCCCGCCTGGAGCGAACTCTGGCCGGAGGGCAGCGGAGCCCGGCAACTCACCGGGCTGATCTGGCGCTGGCGGGTGGCCGCAGGGGATAAGGGCTGCATTGCCGCGGCCCGGGCCGCTGTGGAGGGCTCCTCCATGACCCTGGCGAGGGCCGGGCTGGGGGCCCTGCAGTGCCACCCCCTGCCCGAACGCCAGGCCGCCCTGGACGCCTTCTACCAGCGCTGGCAGCACAAGCCCGTGATCCTGGATTCCTGGTTTGCCCTGGAAGCCGGCGCCCCATTCCCAGATGGCCTCGATCGGGTGAAGGCCCTTTTGGACCATCCCCGCTTCGATCCCATGGCCCCCAACGCGGTGCGGGCCGTGCTGGGAGGGTTGGCAGGCAATGCCCCCGTGTTCCATGCCGCAGATGGCTCGGGCTACCACTTCCTGGCAGAGCAGATCAGCCAGCTGGATCAGCGCAATCCCATCACAGCCTCCCGGCTGGTGAAGGTGTTCAGCCGCTGGCGCAGCTTCGGGCCCCAGCGACAGGTGCAGATGGCCAACGCCCTACAGGAGCTGGCTGGTGCGCGTCTTTCGCCAAATACCAGGGAGGTGGTGGAACAGTGCCTGGGGGCGTCGCCATCCTGAAGGGGCCCTGAAGTCCCCGCACGGTGCTTCTCTCCCCATCCCGTCCGATCTGGACCCTTCCGCAGGAGGAGGTGGTTGGGGCCCTGCAATCCACTCCGGAGGGATTGACCGAGCAGGAGGCCACCCTCCGGCTGGAGCACTTCGGCCCCAATAAATTGCCCCACCTCAAGCGCCGACCACTGCTGCTGCGGCTGGTGGATCAGATGCTCCACTTCATGGCGATCCTGCTCTGGGTGGCGGGTGCACTGGCTTTTGCTGCTGGCACCCCCCAACTGGGATGGGCCATCTGGGGGGTGGTGCTGATCAATGGCGGCTTCTCCTTCTGGCAGGAATTTCAAGCGGAGCGCACCCTCTCCACCCTGGCGAGCTCCCTGCCCCAACAGGCCCAGGTCTGGCGGGATGGGGTCTTGAGGTCTGTGGCGGCGGAAGCCCTGGTTCCCGGGGATCGGGTGTCGATCGAGGAAGGGGAGAGGGTGCCGGCTGATTGCAGGCTGCTGCGGAGTTCGGCCCTCATGCTCGATCTATCGGTGCTCACGGGGGAATCCCAACCGGTGCCCCGCCAGATCGACCCCCTCCCCCTTCGCGAAGGGCTCAGGCCGCTGCCTGCGGCGGAATGCGCCAATCTGCTCCTGGCGGGCACCACGGTGGCCAGCGGAAGGGGGGAGGCCATGGTGTTCGCCACGGGGTTGGAGACGGAATTCGGCCATGTGGCCCACCTCACCGCCTCCACCCGCCGAGGGATCAGCACGCTCGAGCAACAGGTGGGGAAGATCGTGCACACCATCACCCTGGTGGCGGTGAGCACGGCCCTGGTGGCCTTTGCCTTGAATCTCTTCCTGGTGGGGATGGGCCCGCTGGAAAGCCTGGTGTTTGCGGTGGGCATCCTGGTGGCCAATGTGCCGGAGGGGCTGCTCCCCACGGTGACCCTGGCCCTGGCCATCACGGTGCAGCGGATGGCGCGGCAACAAGCTCTGGTCCGCCGCCTGTCGGCGGTGGAAACCCTGGGCTCGGTCAGTGTGATCTGCAGCGACAAGACCGGCACCCTCACCTGCAACCGGATGGAGCTCGAGGAGGTGTGGCTGCCGGAGGACTGGGTGGAGGGCCGCAGCCTCCTGCTGGCGGGCAGCGCCCTGTGCAACAACGCCCAGCTGGGCCCTTCCAGCCCATCGGGAGAGTCGACCGAAGTGGCCCTCCTGGTGGCGGCCACGGCCGCCGGACTGGATGTGCCAGCCCTGCGGGCACGCCACCCCCGCCTTCTGGAGCTGCCCTTTGATTCCCATCGCCGCCGCATGAGCGTGGTGGTGGAATGGCGCCCTGGTGAGGATGGCTTACAGCTGCTGGCCGCCAATGGCCGGTTGGTGCTCACCAAGGGGGCGCCCCTGGAGATGCTGGCCCAATGCAGCGCCTGGTTGAGCCCGTCCGGAGCCACGCCCCTGCAGGCGGCGGGGCGGACTCTTGTGCGGGAGGCCAACGACCGCCTGGCCTCCCGGGGCTATCGGGTGCTCGCTCTGGCTCTGGCGCCGGCGGGGGAGGGGCCACTCCCGAGCGGGGAGGTGCTGGAGCACAACCAGATCCTGGTGGGCCTGCTGGGTCTTTACGACCCCCCCCGACCGGAGGTGCCCCGGGCCATTCGCCAGTGCCGGGACGCGGGCATCAAGGTGACCATGGTGACCGGCGACTATGGGCTCACCGCCCAAGCGGTGGCCCAGCAGCTGGGCTTGCTGGATCCTTCCCCCCTGGCTGGCGTGGGGCCCATGGCCGATCCGGTGCGGGTGATCGACGGCAGCACCCTGGCGTCGATTGGGGAGCTGCAGCTGCGCCAACTCCTCAAATACCGCCATCGCCTCGTGTTTGCCCGGGTGACCCCGGAACAGAAATTGCGCCTGGTGCAGGCCTACCGCT
>JBBARZ010000044.1:0-16643 GCA_040399505.1 Cyanobium sp. | reverse complement strand
GCCTGGCGGATTCGATCTTGGGTTTGCCCACCCAGCTGGTGCCATGGATCACCTGGCGCTGCAGGTTGCTGGAATCCACCACGTCGAAGTCGACGATGCCCAGCCGACCCACCCCCGCTGCCGCCAGATAGAGCAGCAAGGGAGAGCCCAGGCCACCGGTGCCCACGCAGAGCACGGAGGCGGCCTTGAGACGCTTCTGCCCTTCCATTCCCACCTCAGGAAGAATCAGGTGGCGGGAGAAGCGGGCCACCTCATCGGGGCTCAGCTGAATGCCGCTGGTGTCGGGAGGAAGCATGGAGGCCAGGCCTGGAAAACCTAAGGCTCCATTTTCCACACTAAGGGCTTGACTTGGCCCTCCTCCGGCAACCACCAGCAGGCCAGGCCAGATACGCCCTGGATCACCAGCAGAGCCGGGGACACGGTCAGGGCTCGGTCGAAGGCAGACGGCACGGGGGGGGCCGAGGGGTGGCTGTGGAGGGTGCCGAGCACGACCCAGTTCCTTTGCCGTGCCCATTTTTGTGCCAGGAGCTGCTCCCGCGGATCAATGGAAAAGCGCCTGTGGCGCTCCTCCTTTGGCAGCCATGCATTGCAGCAGGGCCATACCTGTCGCACTTGCCAGCGAGGCCCCAGCAGCAGGGCACAGCCTTCCTCTGGCGCGGCCGCCTGCAGCACGCGATGGAGAACGGTCAGCACCTTCCGACTTAAAAAGATTTCTTCTGGCACGGTTTGACCATCACCTGTAAGTTGTGGATGAAACTCCATCAGCAATTTGGGGCGATGACTGAAGGTACGACCGAAACCCCTGAAGTGAAGGGCTACACCGGCGAAAATGGAGAGGAATCCACCTTCGACTTCCAGCAGCGTTACGGGGATGTTGTGGGAAAGGTGAACGAAACCCTTGACAAGGTTGATTGGAGTCAGCTGGGCAAGTTTGGTAAAGCTGCGGGAATTCTTCTTGCGGTAATTATTGCCCAAATCTTGATCAAAGGTGTGCTCGACACCATCAATCTCCTTCCTATCGTTCCAGGCCTGCTTGAACTCCTGGGCTTGGTGGTGGTTGGGAACTGGGCCTGGAAAAATCTCACAACTAGCGAGAAGCGTTCCGAGCTCATGTCCCAAGTCGATCATTTGAAAAAAGAATATTTAGGCTAGAATTACAGTTTTCGAGCTCCTTATACCCAGCCCAGAAGAGAGTTGACTGTCTTCTGGGCTTGATTGTTGTAGCTACCACCAAAAAGATTGGCATGGTTGAGGAGATGGTAAAGGTTGTAAAGATCCTTCCGAACTTGCCATCCCTCTTTCAGCGGCCACTCGTCGTTGTAGCCCTTAAAAAAAGCCTCTGGAAAGCCGCCGAAGAGCCGGGCCATGGCCAGGTCTGTTTCCCGATCCCCCCGATAGGTCGCTGGATCGAACACCGTGGCGCCGCCACCATCGAGGAGGGCCCCATTTCCGCTCCATAGGTCTCCGTGGACCAGGCACGGTTCCACATTGCGCCCGTCGAGCCAGTTGGGGAGGCGCTCCAGCAACCGATCGGCTCCAGCGACGGGGTGGCCTTTGGCGGCCAGCCAGCGGAATTGGGGCCCGAGGCGGCATTCCGTGAAAAACAGGCCCCAGCTCCCATGCCAGCGATTGATCTGGGCAGACTGGCCGATGAAGTTGTCGTCCTCCCAGCCGAACTCCTGAAGATCCCCGGTGTTCCCTGGGGAGCGCTCGAGGCTCCGGCGGTGCAGATGAGCCAGGTTGGCCCCGAAGGTTGCCCAGGCTGCTGAGCCTGGGATGCCCCGGGCCAGCTCCAACCAGGGCAGCACCAGCACGGCCTCCTCTCCTGCCAGCCCCAGGGCGAGGGGCGTAGGGATCCGCAGGCCAGGAGGGGCATACTGCGCCAGGGCTCGCAAGCCTTCGGCCTCTGCCTCCAGTAGGGGTTCCTGTTCGGCCCGGTTGGTTTTGGCGAACAGCCGCTCCCCGTCGCTGGTCTGCAGACACCAGGCCTTGTGGATGCAACCGCCCCCGACGGGGGTGCGGGCTACCAGGGTGACGGAGAGCTGCTCCTGCAGCCAGGGGGCCAGGGGGTCGACCTCGGCGCGGGCCATGAAACGGGTGGAGCCGGAAAAACTTTATGCTCCAAGCCATGACTGATGTGCTGGTGGTGGGCGCCGGCATTGCCGGGTTGACGGCAGCCGCCCTGTTGGCCAAGCGGGGCCTTTCCGTCGTGGTGCTGGAGGCCCATCACCAGAGTGGCGGCTGTGCTGGCACTTTCCGCCGGGGCCCCTATGTGTTTGATGTGGGGGCCACTCAGGTGGCCAGCCTGGAGCCGGGGGGCATTCATGCACGGCTCTTCGCAACGCTTGGCGTGCCGCCCCCGCCTGCCAGCCCCCTCGATCCCGGCTGCGTGGTCGACCTGGCGGATGGCCGGCCCCCTGTGGCCCTCTGGCGGGATCCCCAGCGATGGCGACAAGAGCGGAAGCGGCAGTTTCCTGGAAGTGGGGCCTTCTGGTCGCTCTGCGACACCCTGCAGCGGGCCACCTGGGCCTTTGCCGATCGGGATCCGGTGCTCCCCCCCCGCTCCTGGTGGGACCTGGGCCAGCTGCTCGCTGCCCTCGATCCGGCGGTGGTCGCCACCGGGGTCTTCACCACCAGCACGATGGCAGACCTGCTCACGCTCACCGGCGCGGCCCGGGGGGAGTGCGGCCCGCGGTTGCGGCGTTTTCTCGACCTTCAGCTGCAGCTCTATTCTCAGGAGCCAGCGGATCGCACCGCGGCCCTCTACGGAGCCACGGTCCTCTCGGTGGTGCAGGAGCCCCGGGGGCTCTGGCATCTGGAGGGCTCGATGCAGGCTCTGAGCTCCGCCCTGGAGGAGGGTTTGGCAGTGGCGGGGGGAGAGTTGCGCTTGCGTCATCGGGTGCAACGGTTGCGTCCTCCCCAGCTCAGGCAGGATCCCTGGGTGGCGGAAGGGGTGGGCCCTGGCGGGGTGCCCTTTGCCCTGCCGGCCCGGGATGTGGTGCTCACCCTGCCGCCCCAGACCCTGCCCGAACTGGTGGGGGAGGCGCTGCCGTCCGGCTACCGCAGGCGTTTGGAAGGACTCCACGAGCCCAGTGGCGCCCTGGTGTTCTACGGCGCGGTGGAGCGCCGCCACCTGCCCCTAGGCGTGGCCAGCCATCTTCAGCTGGACTGGTCCGATCCAGGCCCTTTGTTTGTTTCTGTGAGCCAGGAGGGGGATGGGCGGGCCCCGGAAGGCGAAGCCACGGTGATTGCCAGCGTGTTCACCCCAGCCCGGCCCTGGTTTGGCCTGGAGGAATCCGATTACCAGCTCCGCAAGCAGGCCGCCGTGGCTGGGATCCAGTCTGGGCTGGCCAAACTCCTGGGCCTGGAGGCCGGCCACTGGCGCCATGCGGAGCTGGCCACCCCCCGGGGGTGGCAGGGATGGACCGGGCGCCCCTGGGGCTACGTGGGGGGATTGGGCCAGCATCCGAGCCGCTTTGGTCCCTTCGGCCTGGCCAGCCGCACGCCCCTCCCAGGCCTCTGGCTCTGTGGCGATTCCCTCCATCCCGGCGAGGGGACGGCCGGGGTGAGCACCTCGGCCGCCATGGTCTGCCGCCAGCTGATCCAGCAGAACACCGGCACGGTTTGAGGTCAGGCATGCTGGCGTTCGATCTCCTTGCACCCATGGCGCCCCTGCCACCCCCAGAACCCTCGCGCCACCTCGATACCCTCGCGGCACTGGATGCTCGCAAGATCCGCTTTGAGCTCAACCGCTACGCCCTGCCCAATGGGCTGGAAGCCACTTTCGGCCTGATCCGCCATCCCGGGGCGTCCCTGGCGGTGCCCGTGCTGGACGACGGACGGGTGGTGATTCTGCGCCAATACCGCTTTGCCGTGGCTTGCCGCCTGCTTGAGTTTCCGGCTGGCACTCTGGATCCAGGGGAGGATCCCCTGACCACGATGGAGCGGGAACTGCAAGAGGAAGCAGGCTATGCGGCCAGCAGCTGGGATTCCTTGGGGGCCATGCTTCCTTGCCCGGGCTACTCCGATGAGGTGATCCATCTTTTTCTGGCCCGGGGCCTCACCCCCCTGGATCAGCCTCCCGCTGGCGACGAGGATGAAGACCTGGAGGTGCTGCTGATGGAACCTGCCGAGCTGGATGCGGCCATCGCCAGTGGCGATGAGGCCCTGGATGGCAAGAGCGTGACGGCCTGGTTTCGGGCACGCCAACGCCTACTGGCCTGAGCCACCATGTCCCCAGCCTCCGCCCTCGCTCACCAGCACCTGGCCTTGGAGGCGGAGCTCAGCGACGGCAAGTGCCGCTTTGTGCGGGAGCGCCTGCGGCTGCCCATGGGGCTGGAAGCCAGTTTTGGCTGGCTGCGCCATCCCCCCACCGTCCTGGTGGTGCCCCGCTGCGCTGATGGCCGCTTGCTGCTGCTTCGTCGCTACCACCCGGCGGTGGGGCGCTGGGTGCTGGAGTTTCCCAGCGGGATGTTGATGGCAGAGGAATCCCCCGAGGATGGCGCGGCCCGGCTGGTGGGATCGCTGACGGGGTTGGGCTGTGGAGCGTGGCGGCAGCTGGGGGTGCTGCGGCCCAATCCCGGCTATTCCGATGAACACATGACGGTGGGACTGCTGGCAATGGACGAGGCTGGGGGAGGGAAGCCGGATCCGATGGACGTCACCAATGGGGGCCTGTGCCAGCTGCAGCGGTGTGCTGCCAAGGATCTGGAAGTCACCCTGATGGGGCTTCAGGAGGCCGTGGATGGCCGCTGCGTGAGTGCCTGGGTGCTAGCCCGGCCCCACTGGAGCCTCTGATGGGCGCCCCTCCCCGCTGGCTCTTCTGGCACCGGCGAGATCTGCGCCTGGCAGACAACCTCGGCCTAGCGGCGGCGGCCGCCGCCACCCCCGCCCTGACGGGGGTGTTTGTGCTGGATCCGGCCCTTCTTGCCGCCCCGGATCTGGCCCCGGCCCGGGTGTGGTTCCTTTGTGAGAGCCTCAAGGAATTGGCACAGCGCTGGCGCCAGACCGGGAGCCGGTTGATCTTGCTGGAGGGAAATCCTGCGGTCGTGCTGCCCTCGCTTGTGGTCGCCACGGGGGCCGAGGTGGTGGCCTGGAACCGGGATGTGGAGCCCTACGGGCGGGAGCGGGATCGGCAGGTGGCCGCCGCCCTTCAGGCCGAGGGCTGCAAGGTGCTGGTGGACTGGGACCAATTGCTGGTGGCACCAGAGGCCCTGCGCACGGGCAGCGGGGATCCCTATCGGGTGTATGGGCCGTTTCTGCGCAACTGGCGTGGTCAGGTGGAGCGGCAGGCAGGCCTTGGATCCGCGGCCTACGGGGGCCTGGAGCCGGTGGGAGCCCCGGCCAACCTGGTGGATTTTCCAGATCCGGAAGGGGCCGATGGATCGGGGTTCAGGCGGCCTGTTTGGGAGCGCCTCCCCATGCGCCACTCCGTGCCTGGGGCCGACGAGCTGGGTGCACCCTTCGATGGGGTCGCGCTTTGCCCCTGCCGGCCTGGCGAGGCCGCCGCACTGGCCCAATTGGAGGCCTTCTGCCAGGGGGGGGCGCTGACGGCCTACGGGGAGGGAAGAAACCTTCCAGGAGATGAGGGCACATCCGCCATCAGCGCCGCCTTGAAATTCGGCACCCTCAGCCCCCGGCAGGCCTGGGCTGCAGCCCAGGAGGCCCGCCAACTGGCCCGCAGCGATGAGGCCCGGGAGGCGATCACGGTTTGGGAGCAGGAACTGGCCTGGCGGGAGTTCTACCAGCAGGCCCTCTTCCATTTCCCCGAGCTGGCGGAGGGCCCCTACAGGCCCCAATGGCGCCACTTCCCCTGGCAGAACAATGCCCCGTGGTTGGAGGCCTGGCGTGAGGGACTCACCGGCGTGCCAATCGTGGATGCGGCGATGCGTCAACTCAAAGGCAGTGGCTGGATGCACAACCGTTGCCGCATGATCGTGGCCTCCTTTCTGGTGAAGGATCTGATCTGCGACTGGCGCCTGGGGGAGAAGGCCTTCATGGCCCGGTTGGTGGATGGGGACCTGGCGGCCAACAATGGCGGCTGGCAGTGGAGCGCCAGCAGCGGCATGGATCCCAAACCGCTGCGGATCTTCAACCCTGCGAGTCAGGCGGCCAAATTTGATCCCGAGGCCGCTTACATCCGGCGTTGGCTGCCTGAGCTCGCCCATGTGGCGACGCCTGAATTGATCCGCGGCGACATCTCGCCGTTGGAGCGTCGGGGCTATCCCGCTCCATTGGTGGAGCACAAGCAGCAACAAGCGCTATTCAAGGAGCTCTATTCCGGCTTGCCTAGGGGCTAATGGCTCACTCACGGGCACATGGCTAGACGGCGACAGCTGATTCCGAAGGTTCCGTTGAGCTGCCGGACTGGCCCATCAGCAGCCGTCGCAGGGTGGAGATGACCTTCTCCTGCTCGGCTTCTGTGAGTTCAGGGAAGATTGGCAGGCTGAGCACTTCGGCGCAGAGCCGTTCGGTGTGGGGCAGGCTGCCACTTCCATAGCCCAGGTGGGCGTAAGCCGGCTGGCGGTGGATTGGAATGGGGTAATAGATGATCGTGCTCACGCCCTCATCCTGCAGCTGTTGCTTGAACCAGTCGCGGCAGCAGGCTTCCGGCAAGCCGTAGGAGGCACTGTCTGAGGAGGGAGTGCAACCGCTCCCGCAGGAGGCCTGGCCCACAGGGCAGGGAGGGAGACGCACCACAAATTGGTTCCAACTGTGGCCCCTTGGCCCTGGTTCTGGGAGGGCCATCCCGGGCACATCGGCCAATTCCCGCAGGTAGCGCGCGGCGATGGCCCGGCGCCGCTCCACCCAGCCAGCCAGGTGGGGAAGCTTCACTTGCAGCACGGCCGCTTGGAGCGCATCCAGGCGGCTGTTGTAGCCAAGGTTGGTGTGGAGATAGCGGCGGGGCATGCCATGCACCGCCAGCTCCCGCACCCGAGCGGCCAACTCCGGATCGCGGCACACCACGGCCCCCCCATCGCCCGCAGCGCCAAGATTTTTGGTGGGGAAGAAGCTGAAACAGCCCGCATCTCCCCAGCTGCCCACGGGCTTGCCGGCCCAGCTGGCGCCTGTGGCCTGAGCGCAGTCTTCGATCACCAACAGGCCATGGGAGCGAGCGATGGCGTTGATTTGCTCCATATCCACAGGTCGCCCGAACAGGTGAACCGGCAACAGGGCTCGCGTGGTCGGGGTAATCGCTGCCTCGATGCGGTCTGGATCCATGAGGTAGGAGCCCTCTTGCACATCCACAAACACCGGTGTGGCCCTCACCGCACTGATGGCTTCCGCCGTGGCGAAGAAGCTGAAGGAGGTGGTGATCACCTCATCGCCCGGACCGATTCCCAGACCCCGCAGGGCCAGGATCAGGGCGTCGGTGCCACTGTTGCAGCCGATGGCATGGGGAACACCGCAGCATTCGGCGAAGGCGGTTTCAAAGATTGAAATGGTGGAGCCGCCGATGTATTGACCGCTGCGCAACACCTGCAGGACAGCCTCATCGAGGCGATCACCAAGCTGCCTCAACTGCTCGGAGAGGCTGAAAGGGGGCACTTGCATAGGAGGAACCTTAAGCCCCGCGAAAGATTGGACCAAGGTGGCCGTGGCCCCCTCCGATGTTGGCCCTAGGCCCAGGCGGGCGCCTGGCCGGGATGCCATTTGATGTTGCAACCGATGGACGGCACCTGCTCTGGAGAAGGGGTTTGGCCCTTCAGCAGGGCCTGCAGGGCGGCGCGCAGGTCGCGTCCATCCAGCGGCACGGCATTGCCCGGGCGGCTGCCATCGAGCTGGCCCCGATAGCTGAGGGTGTGGTGGCCATCGAAGAGGTAAAGGTCTGGCGTGCAGGCGGCCTGCAAGGCCTTGGCGATGGCTTGGCTGTCATCGGCCAGGTAGGGAAAGCGCCAGCCGTTCTCTTTGACCTGGCTGGCCATGCCATTGGGCCCATCCTGGGGGTGGGTGGTGAGGCTGTTGCTGCGGATCGCCAGAAAGGCCACCTGATCGCCGAAGTCTTGGTGCAGGCGGGTGAGCTCCGGCTCGATGTGCTTGACAAAGGGGCAGTGGGGGCAGAGAAAGAGCACCAGCACGGGCGTTCCCGCCAGGGTCTGGGGATGGGGCAGGGGGCCACCCACCACAGGGGTAAGGGACTGGGCCATGGTGTCCCAAGGGAGGGGCGTGCCGAGGGGAAGCATGGTGGAGGGGGTAAGGGCCATGCCAAACCGCAGTCGAAGGGCAGAAGCAGGATCATGGCGCGAGTGTTGATCCCTTGGCTGTGCGCCTGAGGCTCCCCCTGCTCCTTCCCCTGGGGGCCATGCTGCTGAGCGGCTGTGTGGCGGCGGAGGAGCGCCCCAGCTGGAGGGTGTATGCCCTGCCGCGGGAGCGGGCAGGCGATGGGCTTGCGGTGGTCAATCGCCCGCGGGGGGAGGGGCTTCACCTCTGGCTGGACGTGCGCACCGGCCAGGAAGGATTGTGCCGCCCCCGGTGGAATCCGGATGGAGCCCGGTTGCGGGACGGCAACGGGGAGCGGCCCACCAGCATGGGGCGGGCGCCGCGGGAGGAGTTTTTTCAGGCTCTGGAGCATGGCCGGGTGCGGCTGGCCCTGAGGAAACAGATGGAGCTCCTCTGCCGTCAGCTGGCCCCCGATCGTCCGTTTGCCTGGCAGCCGCCTCCGCGCCGGCCCCAGGACCTGCCGCCCGAACGGCCCCTGATGCTGCAGGAGGGGGATCTCCTGAGCCATCCCAACGCTGTGCGCCGAGCGGAAAAGCTCTTGCTGGGCCAGCCCCTGACGCCGGAGGACTGGGATGACAAACCCCTGCCCCCGCCACCGCAGGGGCCCTAGGGGTTGGCCAGGAGGGCCACGGCGGCCCTGTAGCTCGCCGGCACCCCCACATCCCAGAGCCGCAGGGTTGGAGGGGGCGCCCCATCTGGAGCTTCTCCACCCTTTCCCGCTAGCCCCACTCCAGTGGCTTTCACCTGGGCCTCCAGCCGACACCAGGCCGCCAGGAAGGCGCTCGCCTGCTCGGCCAAAGGCAGGGCCCGGAGCTCTGCCACTTCGCCGGGGGAGAGGCAGCGCTCGGCGATGGGCTCCCACGGAACGTGGGGCCGGGCCTGCTCCACATCCACCCCCACCGCGGCGGTGGTGTGGAAGGCCAGCAGGATCAGCTCCCCGGAGTGGCTGCCGTTGAAGGCCGGCGCCCCCGGGTTGGTGCAACGGGGCTTGCCCCGCAGGTCGGCTTCGATGGCGATGGCCCTGGGCGCTCGACCCAGCCAATGGCCCAGCAGCTGGCGCAGGCCCGCCCGGGCCAGCAGGAAACGGGCCTGGTCGGCGGGGCGGCGGTAGGCCCCATGGCGCTGGCGCTCAGCAGCCGAGAGGCCGGCCAGCAGGGTGTCCTGGGCTTCGGGGCTCAGGGCTGGGGGGCAGGACAGGAGCAGCACCAAGGGGGGATCTGTTCCCTGGGGAAGAACAGGGGCAGCCTGTCCCAGGCTCCAGGGGAGGGGCTGGAGGGGATCTGCCGGAGTGGGGCGCGCGGCCTGCAAGCCCTCAGAGCGCCCCTGGGCCCAGGAGTTCAGGCGCCTCGCCGTCGAGCCCCGTGATCTCCGGCTCCCCTGCCCGCAGGCGCACGGCCCAGGCATCGAGGAAGGTTTTGGCGCAGCTGGCGGTGGGCACGGCCAACAGGAGCCCCAGCAGTTCCCCCAGCCCCAGCAGGCTCCCCAGCCGGGCGCCGATGGGCAGGCAGATCAGCAGCCAGGCGGGCTGCAGCCCCACGATGCTGCCCATGAGCCGGGGCTGGATGATCTGATCCACCACCTGCCCCACCGTGATGGCCGTGGCCAGTACCTCCAGGCCCTTGCGGGGATCCTCCAGGGCCAGCAGCAGGCTCACCACCACGATCGTGGCGGCGCTGGCATAGGGGATCAAGGTGGTGAAGCCGATCGTTACCGCGAAGAGCACGCCGTAGGGAATGCCCAGCAGGGTGAACACCACCATCTGCAGGCTGCTGAGGATCAGCGCAAGCAAGAGCTGGCCGGCGAAATAGCCGCGAAAAGTTCGATAAAGCGTGCCTGTCACCAGCCCGCGCACGTTGGGGGGCAGCCACTGGGCCAGGCCCGCCGCGATGCGCTCTCCCCCCAGCAGCAGAAACACGGTGAGCACCAGCACGATCACGGTGTTCACCGTGAGGCCCAGGGTGGCCCCCAGCAGGCTGAGAACCTGTTGGCTGAACTGGCTGGCGAGCTTGCTGGTGCGGGTGAGCAGTTGGCTGCTCAGATCCCCGAAATCACTTGGCAGGCCTCGGGAGATGGCCCAGTTCTGCAGCTTGGTGAGCAGGATTTCCCCCTCGGAAAGCCAGTTCGGCAAGGCTTTGATCAGCTCATCGAGCTGTTGCACCAGCCGGGGCAGGAGCCAGAGGGCGGCCAGCACCACCCCCCCCAGGCCGAGCCCGATCACCAGCAGCAGCGCAAGACTCCGGGGCACCTTCTGCTCCACCAGCCAGCGGGTGGGGATATCCAGCACGAAGGCGATCAGGGCTGCCGTGAGAAACAGGGCCGGAAAGGGCGCCAGGGGCACCAGCAGCTGCCGGAGCACCCAGAGGTTGAGCACCAGCAGGGGCAGGGCCAGACTGAAGCGGAGCCAGGGGGGGAGCACCAACCGCTCAAGCATGGTGGGTGCGGGGAAGCAAGGATCAGACCTTCAGCTTGCCGGTTCCCCGGGCTTTCCGTCAGCTGGGGGGGGCAGCGGACGGATCGCGCCCCGCTCCACTTCCAGGCCGCCCGCGGGAATGGGCACTTCCAGCAGCCTTAGACGCCCAGGGATCACCATCTCGCTGCGCACCCCCGGCAGGGGTGGGGGTTCCATGCGCAACCCCCGATCGAGCACCACCACCCGCTTCAGGGGCGGCCTCACTGCAATGGTGGGGCCATCCTGATCCAACCGGAAATCAGCCTGGTCGTGGTCGTACGCGGGGAAGTGCACCGAAGGGAGCCGGAAGGCCCGCAGGTTGGAGCGGCCGGTGGTGACCACCAGCGTGGTGGCGGGATCAAACCGCTGCACGGCCTCGATCGCCTGCCCCCACTCCCGGTCGAACTCCCGCAGGGAGGGAGCGAAGCGATCGCCCGGCACCAGGAGGAACAGCAGGGATTGCAGGGCTACCACCAGGGCCAGATCCCGGGGCCAGCGGAGGATCCCTCGGGCCCTGGAGCGGCCCCCCAAGCGCCAGGCCAGGGCCAGCAACACCGCAGGAAGCAGGGTGGTGGCATGGCCCATCCGGGTGAAGTGCACCAGCAGCAGATAGAGGGCGGAGGGGGCGATCCAGAGCACGAGGAAGATCAAACGCCAGCTCCTGGAGGGGGCTTGGGTCGGTTCGGTGCCGTTCGCGGTGGCATTGGGGGGCCAGAAGAGGGCCAGGGCTAGGCCAGCCGGGGCCGTCAGCCCCACGCTGCGCAGCAGGAGCCAGAGGTTGGCGAGGAATCCCTTGCTGCGGGAGGGATCGCTGTGGTCGCCCTTCCAGGCCTGAAAGAGATCCCAGAACCGCTCGAAGCCCCCCACTTCCGAGAGAAAGGCCCCGCCCCAGGCGGCCAGCAGGCCCAGCCCCAGGGCGATGCCCGCTCCGAAGCGCCAGGCCGCCACCCCCTGGCGCCAGCCCCTCCAGCAGGCCACCACCACCAGGGGCAGCAGAAAGAGAGGGGTGTTGGGCCGGATGCCGCCGGCCGTGGCCATCAGCGCCGCCAGGGGGAGCACAAAGCGCTGATCCCCCTCAGCCAACGCGTAGGCACAGCAGCCGATCGCCACCACCCAGCCCAGCTCCACGCCGTAGCTCAGGGGTTGGCTGGCGTAATACCAGAGCAGGGGTGCGCTGAAGAGCAACCCCACGAGCCAGGCCCCCACCCGGGGCCCGCCAAACCGCTTCCCCAGCCACCAGCCGCAGGGCAGGGCGCTGGCGGCGGCGAGGGCATTCACCAGCTCCAGGGCCCCCACCCCATCCCCTCCCAGCAGGGGCTGGACGAGGCGGCCCAGGGCGATCAGGCCCCAGAACACCCCGGGCATGTGGGGCACGTGGTGGGCCAGATCGAAGCCGGAGAGGGCCAGCACGAAGTTGCCCGCGTCCCAGGCCTGCACCAGCTGGGTGCGGGTGGCCCAACGGCTCAGCAGCCCCAGAAGAAAAAGCCCCACCAGCCAAGGGGCCGGGCGGTTGCGGCTGAGGATCATGGTTGGCGCTCCCCGCCGGAGGCCATGGCCTCCAGGTAAGCCCGGCTGCCGAGCTGTTGGAGCCGCTGGTCCTTGCCCGTCACCTGGGCATGGAGCCGCTGGCGGTAGGCCGCGAGGGCTTCGGCCAGGGCCGGATCGGCCGTGGCCAGGATCTGCACCGCCAGCAGGCCGGCGTTGGCCCCGTTGCCGATCGCCACCGTGGCCACCGGGATGCCGGCGGGCATCTGCACGATGGAGTGGAGAGAGTCCACGCCGGAGAGGGCCTTGCTCTGCACGGGCACGCCGATCACGGGCAGGGGCGTGAGGGAGGCCACCATCCCGGGCAGGTGGGCGGCGCCGCCGGCTCCGGCGATGATCACCTTGAGCCCCCGCCCCGCCGCTCCCTGGGCGAAGGCCACCATCTCCAGTGGCGTGCGATGGGCGGAGAGCACCCGCACCTCATGGGCCACCCCGAAACGGTCGAGCATCTCCACCGCGGCCTGCAGGGTGGGCAGGTCGGAATCGCTCCCCATCACCACGGCCACCCGGGGCGGCGCGGAGGGCTGGGCGGCTTCAGGCGCGGCGGACACGGCACGGGGGCGGCTGGGGGCATTCTCGCCGGGTGGCCTAGCCGGAGGTGGCCTGACAAAAGCGGCGCGCACCGTCAGGATGACGTTCTGTACGGCGAACGGGCAGTGTGCTGAGACTTCTGCGGCCTCAGGATCCGCAGGATTCCCCCTTCCTCCAGGAATGACAGACGACTTTGACTCCCAGGTTGAACGGAGAGAACTGGCCCCCGCCGAAGCGCTGCGGGAGCGACTCACCCGGGGAGGAGCCCGCTTCTGGGTGTTGGTGGCCACCACTCTGGTCTGGATGATTGACATCACCCTGTTTCGCCATATTACCCATCACCATGTAGTAGCCACAACCTTTAATCCCCTGCTCCACACCATGGAGAAGGTCAGCACGGTTGTGTTTGTGATCGTCACCATCGGCCTGGCCCAGGCCCTCTTTCGCTCCCGCCAGGCCAGCGTTTTTCGTTGGGCCCTGATCTACCTGTTCTTTTCCATGATGCAGGTGGTGGCCAATGTGCTCTCCATGGTGGCCACGGCCAGTTCTGTGAATGGTGGGGGCCTGGGGGGATTGTGGGATGTGGCAGCGGTGTATATGCAGAGCGTGACGGTGTTCATGTTCATCTACATCTTTCTCGATGTCTGCACGCCCGGTGGTGCCTTTGTCTGGCCATCTCGGGATGGGGAACCTCCGCCCACTCCCCACGTGATTGATTATCTCTTCATCTCGCTCAATGTGAATTCCACCTACGGCCCCACCAGCGAGGCCGTGATGTCCAGGCCGGCGAAGCTGTTCATGGGACTGCAGGTGCTGCTGGCGATCATGATGCTCACGGTGCTGATCGCCCGGGCCGTGAGCGCCTGAGCGCCTGGCTGGGCCCGGCTCAGCGCTCCATGGCGGCCGTGGCTTTCAAGGCGGGGGCGGTGAGCACTTCGTGGCCGTGGTCGGTCACCACCACGTCGTCCTCGATGCGGATGCCGATGCCTTTCCAGCGTTCGTCGATGCTGGGCTGGCCCTCCGGCAGGGCCAGGCGGTCGCTGATGTAGATCCCCGGCTCCACGGTGAGCACCATGCCGCTCTCCAGATCGACATGCTTTTCCCCCAGCCGGTAGGCCCCCACATCGTGCACATCCAGACCTAGCCAGTGGCCGGTGCGGTGCATGTAGAGGTGGCGGTAGGCCCCCTGCTCGATCAACCCCTCCACCTCTCCTCGCAGCAGGCCCAGCTGCACCAGCCCCTCCACCAGCACCCGCACGGCCGTGTCGTGCACGCCTTCGGCGGTGGCACCGGGCCGCACGGCGGCCACGGCGTCCTCCTGGGCGGCCAGCACCAGCTCGTAGAGGGCCCGCTGCTCCCCGCTGAAGCGGCCGTTGATCGGAAAGGTGCGGGTGATGTCGCCGTTGTAGTAGTCGATCAGGCTGCAGCCGGCGTCGATCAGCAGCAGGTCGCCATCCCGCAGGGGCGCGTTGTTGGCGGTGTAGTGCAACACGCAGGCGTTGTCGCCGCCGGCGACGATGGAGCCGTAGGCCGGCCCCCGGGCGCCCTGCTCCAGGAAGTGTTGTTCGATCACGGCCTGCACCTGCCGTTCGCTCAAGCCAGGACGCACCATGCTGCGGGCGAGCTCATGGGCCTCGGCGGAGATGCGGGCGGCCTGGCGCATCAGCTCCACTTCCTCCTCGCTCTTGCGCAGGCGGAGTTCATGGAGGATCGGGCAGGGTGCCACCAGCCCCAGGGCGGCCGTGCCGCTGCGGGGCGCCCGATCCAGCTGCTGGCCCCAGGCCTTGAGCACCAGGGGTTCCATCCTGGGATGGCGGCCCACCCGGAAGGCGATGCCCTCCGCCCCCTGCAAGTATTGGGGCAGCTTTTCTTCCAGCTCGCGAAGGGGGTGGGCCAGGCAGGCGCCGAAGTGGGCCACGGCCCCCTCGCAGCCCCAGCGAAAGCCGTTCCACACCTCGGCGCTCGGCTCCCGTGGCGCCACGAAGAGCACGAAGGGGTTCTCGGGCCGGTGGGGGAGGAAGAGGGCCACGGCGTCGGGTTCATCGAAGCCCGTGAGATACCAGAAGTCACTGTCCTGGCGGAAACTGTGCTCCACATCCGCATGGTGGGTGCGCAGGGGGGCCGCCGGGATCACGGCCGCGGCGGTGCCGAGGCGGTGCAGAAAGCGATCCCGCCGATCGGCGAACACCTCCGCCGGCAGGCTGGAGGGGCGGGCTGGGGCGGCCAGGGGTGGAGCCATGGGCGGAAAGGCGCAACGGCACAGCAGGGCATCTACCGATTAAATACGGGAAGGTTGCACCCTGTTCACCGTGCCGGCCGTCCCTGGGCCTTCTCCACCCCTTCCCAGGCCTGCCGCACCGCCGATGGGGGAGCGGGCGCTGCAGCTACTGAGCCGCTGGCGCCGCGCCCTGGAGCTCACCCCCCGGGAAAGGGAGGTGCTGGGGCCCGAGCTGGCGGGCCTGGATCGCCAGCTGGAGCGGCTCGAGGCGGGCCGGCCCCGGGTGGTGGTGCTCGGACGGGTGGGAGTGGGCAAGAGCAGTCTGCTCAATGCGCTGCTGGGCCAGGAGGCCTTTGCCACCGATGTGGCCCATGGCTGCACCCGCCGCCAGCAGGAGCGGCCCTGGCCGGTGGAGATTCCGGGCCTGGCGGGGGTGGATCTGGTGGATACGCCGGGCATCGATGAGGTGGCCGCCCCGGCCCGGGAGCGGCTGGCCCGCCGGGTGGCCCTGGGGGCCGATCTGGTGCTGCTGGTGGTGGATAGCGATCTCACCCGGGTGGAGGCGGAGGTGGTGGAGCGGCTGCTGGCCCAGGGCAAGCCCGTGCTGCTGGTGCTCAACCGCAGCGATTGCTGGCCTGCCGAGGAGCTGCCGGCCCTGCTGGAGAGCCTGCGGCGCCGCCTGCCCGCCGCCGCCGGCCATCTGGAGCCCCTGGCCGTGGCTGCGGCCCCCCGGGAGGCCCGGGTGCTGGCGGATGGGCGGGTGCGCAGCGCCGCAGCGCCGCCCCGGATCGGCCCCCTGCGCCAGGCCCTGCTCACCCTGTTGGCAGAGGAGGGGGAGCGGCTGCTGGCCCTCAATGCCCTGCGGGCGGCGGATGCCTTCTCCGATGAGCTCTACCGCTGCCGGTTGCGCCAGGGGCGGCGCCAGGCCCGTACCCTGATCAGCCGCTATGCCGCTGCCAAGGCCGCCGGGGTGGCTCTCAACCCTGTGATGGGCCTCGATCTGGCGGGCGGGGTGGTGTGCGACAGCGCCTTGGTGATGCAGCTCTGCCAGGTGTATGGCTTGTCCATGACCAAAAGCGGTGCCCGCCGCCTGCTGCTCAACGTGGGCAGCCAGAACGCCCTGCTTGGGGGCACCCAGCTGGGGCTCCAGGCCCTGCTCTCCGGCGTGCGCCAGGCCCTGCTGCTGGCGGCCCCCCTGAGCGCGGGGCTCTCGCTGGCGCCGGCGGCTCCGGTGGCCATGGCCCAGGCGGCCCTGGCGGTGCACACCACCCGCCGCACGGGACGGCTGGCGGCCCAGGCCCTGATGCAGAGCCGCACGGCGGGGGGCCATCCCGCGGCCCTGCTGCGCCGACTGGCGGCGGAAGATCCCGACACCCGCCGCTGGCTGGCGGGCTGGACCGACCGGGGCCGCGAGCGCGGCCGGGGCCGGCGCGGCCCGGGGCGGACGTGAGCCGCATCGCCCTCTTCGGCACCAGCGCCGACCCGCCCACCCTGGGCCATCGGGCCCTTCTGGAGGGGCTGCTGGCCCATTTCCCCCAGGTGGCCACCTGGGCCAGCGACAACCCGATGAAGCCCCGCCAGGCCCCCCTGGAAGTGCGCATTGCCCTGCTGGAGGCCCTGGTGGCGGCCATCGCCAATCCCCGCCTGGCGCTGGTGCAGGAGCTCAGCAGCCCCTGGGCG
>JBBARZ010000043.1:0-17009 GCA_040399505.1 Cyanobium sp. | reverse complement strand
AGGTGCAGCTGCAGATCGAGCAGGCCAAGCGCAGCTACGACCTCAACAAGGCCGCTGAGCTGGAATACGGCACCCTGGGCGAACTCAACCGCAAGCTGGCTGCCAAGGAAGCGGAGCTTACCAGCGGCCATGCTGGCAAAACGCTCTTGCGGGAGGAGGTCACCGAAGACGATATCGCTGAGGTGATCGCCAAGTGGACCGGCATTCCGGTGAGCAAGCTGGTGCAGAGCGAGATGGAGAAGCTGCTCCACCTGGAAGATGAATTGCACACCCGGGTGATCGGCCAACAACAGGCCGTCACCGCCGTGGCCGATGCCATCCAGCGTTCCCGGGCAGGCCTGAGCGATCCCAATCGCCCCATTGCCAGCTTCCTCTTTCTTGGTCCCACTGGCGTGGGCAAAACGGAGCTGAGCAAGGCCCTGGCCGCCCAGCTCTTCGATGCGGAGGAGGCCATGGTGCGCATCGACATGAGCGAATACATGGAGAAGCACGCCGTGAGCCGCCTGATTGGAGCCCCTCCTGGCTACGTGGGCTACGAGGAGGGAGGTCAGCTCACCGAAGCCGTGCGGCGCCGGCCCTATGCGGTGATCCTCTTTGATGAGGTGGAGAAGGCCCACCCCGATGTGTTCAACGTGATGCTGCAGATCCTCGATGACGGCCGCGTCACCGATGGCCAGGGCCGCACGGTGGACTTCACCAACACGGTGCTGATCCTCACCAGCAATATCGGCAGCAGCTCAATCCTCGATCTGGCCGGCGATCCCGCCCGTCACGGCGAGATGGAAAAACGGGTGAACGAGGCGCTTCGCGCCCACTTCCGCCCGGAATTCCTTAACCGCCTGGATGAATCGATCATCTTCCACAGCCTGAAAGCCGAGGAACTGCGCCAGATCGTGGATCTCCAGGTGAAGCGCCTGGCCAAGCGGCTCCAGGAGCGGAAACTGGGCCTACAGCTCGATGGGGAAGCCCTCGATTGGCTTGCCGGCGTGGGGTACGACCCGGTGTATGGCGCCCGCCCCCTCAAGCGGGCCATCCAGCGGGAGCTGGAAACGCCGATCGCCAAGGCGATCCTGGCGGGCACCTTCCCGGCCGGATCCACCATTGCCGTGGATGTGGAGCACGAGCGGCTGCGCTTCCAGCAGGCGTCCACCGCCGAGCTCACCGGTCCGATGCCGGCGCTGGTCTGAGCCATGGCAAGGGGGGGCTGGATGGTCGGGGGAATGGCCTTGGCTCTTATGGGCTGGATCGCCGCCACCCCCGTCCCAGCCCGAGCCGCCGACGACACCCTCCAGGGCTCCCAGGAGATGCGCAAGCAATTTCCCTTCCAGGCCAGGTGCGACGGCAACAGCCAAGAGATGGTGGCCTGTCTCTGGGAGCGGCGCAACCGGGAAGATCGGGTGCTGGGCACGCTGCTGGGCGAAGCGGAGCGGCTGGAGCAGTGGCGGGCCAGCCGCCGCAAGGTGTGTGAAGTGGTGGCGCAGAAGGGTGTGGGGGGATCTATTCATCCCATCCTTTGGCTCACTTGCGAGAATGGGCTCAATCGCGAGCTGCTCAGGCTCCTGAAGCAACCCCTGCTTCAGAAGCCAGGTCCCTGATGCTCACCATCCATCCCGACACCACCATCTACGTCTTCTGCCCGGCACACATCGTGACCGGTGGCATCGAAGCGGTGCACCAGCTGGTGGACCAATTGCGCACCTTTGGCCACAACGCGCGGATTGTCCCCCTGCCGGCGGTGGCCAATCCTCTGTTGATCCAATATCGAAACTATGACGTGGCCTTCGCCGATACTGTCGACGACGACTACCGCAACGTGTTGATCGCCACGGAAGTCAACCCAGGCCAGCTCAACCGCTACTCCAGGATCCAAAAAGCCGTGTGGTGGCTCAGCGTCGATAATCACGAAGCCAGCAGCGATCGCTTTGATTTCCACAACCCTGCCAATGGGGCGGTGAGCCACTTCGTGCAGAGCGCCTACGCCCGGCAGTTTTTGCAGCACAAAGGGGTGGAGCACATCCATGATCTCAGCGACTATCTCCATCGCGACTATCTGCGAGATCTCCATCTCCCTAAAAACGACACCGTGCTTTACACGCCGGTGAAGGGCTCGGAAGATCTGCTGCGGCCCCTGATACACGCAGACCGCTCGCTGCAATGGCTCCCCCTCAAGGGGATGATCCGCAAGCAGCACGCGCAAACCCTGCGGCAGGGAAAGGTGTATGTGGATTTCGGCAGCCATCCAGGCAAGGACAGGCAGCCCCGGGAGGCGGCCGTCAACGGCTGCTGCGTGCTGGTGGGGCTCCGGGGTTCGGCCACCTTCCCAGAGGATCTGCCGATCCCTGAGTCCTACAAATTCGCTATCCCTGATCTGCAGGGCGATGCCGTGCTCTCCACCATCCGGGACTGCCTGGCCCACCATGCGAAACGCCGGAAAGACTTCGACGACTACGCCGCGACCATTCGGGGAGAAGAGGAGCGCTTCGGGGAGGAGGTGAGGCGGATCTTCGGTGTGCGGCGGCAGCGGGAGCAGCCACGGCTTGCGACGGCCACCCGGAACACCTGGACCTTCATCCAACAAAATCGGCCCCTGACCGTGATGCGGGGCTTAGCCAATGAACTGGTACCCCTGGGCCCCACCAACCTGGCCCGCCGGGTCTATCGCTCCCTGACGGCACCCCCAGGAAGTTGATCTGCGATGCTCAGGCCACCAAAGCGTCGATGCGGCGGGCCAGCTCCACATCGAGGTTCGAGAGGCCGCCCGTGTCGTGGGTGGTGAGAGCGATCGTCACCCGGTTCCACACATTGCTCCACTCCGGGTGGTGGCTCAGTGTTTCCGCTGCTAAAGCCACACGGGCCATGAAGCCGAAGGCTTCGGAGAAATCCTTGAAGCTGAACTGGCGTTGCAGCTTCCCCTCCACCAATCCCCAGGCTGGGAGGGTGGTGGGGAGGGTGGCGATCTCCGCGGGCTTGAGGGGAACGGCGGCCATAGGAGTGCTCAGGGGGCTGCAGGGGGCTCGAGGAGGGCATCCAACCGGAACGCGGCCTTCCCTCCTTCCTCGGGAATGGCTTCCAAGGTAAGGCGAAAGCGGCCTCCACCGAAATTTAGATCACGGAAATCCCCAGGCCTCCAGAGGGTTGCAGGCGCGCCTGCCAGCCCCACCCGCGCCCCGCCAGCCTCCACTCCATCCAGCTGCAGGGGCACCTTGCCATCTAGCATCTCCCTCGGGGTGCCGGGCGCGAGTGTGAAGCGCTCCTCCAGGCGGCGGCTGCGGCGCATGGCCTCCAGGGCCTGAAGGGTGCTCAGATGCTCCTTCTTCAGGACGCTGTGGCGCTGCTTGAGATCCTGAAAAGCGAGCCGATCCTCCACTGGGCCGGCCAGACGTTCGAGGTCGTTCAGAAGGCGGGCGAGATCGATCTGGCGAGTGCGGCGCAGCAAACTGACCTCTGCCTCCAGGGTGCGCAGCCTCCCCTGCCAGCTCAGCTGGGCAACCATCCAGGTGGCCGCCATCAGGGCGGAACCCCCGGCCAGGGCCAGGGCCAGCCAGGGCCGGAAGCGGGTCCAGGGGGAGGGTGTTTCCACGATCACTCCCCGATCAGGTGCAGGCACAGCTGGCGGCGATGGGGGCGGGCCCGGTGCTCCCAGAGGTAGACGGCTTGCCAGGTGCCGAGCACGAGGCGGCTGCGATGGAAACTGAGGGGAAGGCTGGTGCAGGTCAGGGCGGTACGGATGTGGGCGGGCATGTCGTCCTCTCCTTCGTCGTCATGGACATAGGGGCGAAGGGATCCCATGCCGCTGATGGGCCGGACGCCCTCCTGGGGCACGAGGGCCTGGAGATAGGCCGCCAGGTCTTGCAGCACCCGGGGATCAGCGTTTTCGTTCACAGTGAGGGAGCAGCTGGTGTGTAAACAACTGATCAGGGCCTGCCCGGTGACGAGGGCACTGGCGCCAATTTCCCGGTTGAGAGCGGGGGTGAGATCGGTGAAGCCTTCCCCAGTCGTGGAGATGGTGAGCCGTCGCAGGTCCTGACGCAGCATGGGAGATCACTAAAGTGAGTGCTTGCTGATCACACATTGACAACGCTGGCAAACTCCGGCTAGTGAAAAAATGGTTACCTCATGCGCAAGCATCCCCGGAGATGACAACCGACCATGATGGGCGCCTCCTGCATCGAAAATGGTCCCGCTTCCTGCCAGCCCTTCAGGAGTCTGGGTTGGCTGGTTTAGATCGGGGCGGACTGATCACCGGTGTGCTGGGTCTGCTCCTGGGCGGGCTTTATCTGATTCCCAATGCCTTTGAAGGGAGGGCCGTCAGCCTTGAACCAGTGGGCCAGATTCCGTGTGCCAGGCTGCGGGGCCAACCGATGGGAACCTGCGGAGTGATCCTGCAGCGGCCGGGGCAAGGCAAGACATCGCTCCAGGTGAGCCACCCCGATGGCATGAAGCGGGAGCTGGTGTTTCGAGATGGCACCTTCACTGGTTGCCAGAAAGGTCGCGAAGGCTGCGGCGAGTTGCCTGTTCAGGTGGCAAAGGAAGATCAGCTCCGTCTGCTGCGGGTGGGCAAGGAGCGCTATGAAATTCCCGGGAGCCTGCTACTGGGCAAATAGGGCCTAGCCTTAGCCCATGCCTGTTCTAACCATTCTTTTCGACGGCGGCTGTCCGCTCTGCAGGCGGGAGGTGACCTTCCTCGAGCGGCGCGACCGTCGGCTCCATGACGACCAGACCACCCTGGCGTTCGTCGACATCGATCGGCCGGACTACGACCCTATTGCCCACCAGGGAATCACTTACAGGCAAGCAATGGGCCGAATCCATGGGGTGGAGGCCAACGGCACCGTGCTGCAGGATCTGGCCGTGTTCCGCCGGGCCTATGAACTTGTGGGATTGGGTTGGCTCTATGCCCCCACCCGCTGGCCCGTGTTGGGCTCCCTGGCGGAGGTGGCCTATGCCCTTTGGGCCCGACTGCGGCTGGTGTTAACAGGGCGGCCCGGCTTGGGCCAGCTCTGCGCAGAGCGAGAGGGCCGCTGTGGGCTGACAGCCGAGGGTTAGGGGGCGGCATCTGCAGGGGCCTGACGGCTCCCAACGCACGGTGGACCGGATCCTCGCCCTGCAGCCTTGTGACTCCATCACGTGGTGAGATTGACTGATCGGGCGACCCACCATGCCTCTCTCCCCGTCCACCACACCCTCTGGCGATGCCGACCTGATCGTGGTGGGCAGTGGCCTGGGGGGCCTGTGCTCCGGGGCGGTGGCCGCCTCCTATGGACTAGACGTGATGGTGCTGGAGGCCCACAGCCAGGCCGGAGGCGCGGCCCATGGGTTCGAACAACGGGGCTTTCACTTTGAATCGGGCCCCTCCCTCTGGAGCGGGCTCGCCAGTTGGCCCAGCGCCAACCCGCTGGCCCAGGTGCTGCGCCTGATCGGGGAATCGGTGCCGGTGGCCACCTACAACGACTGGGGCCTGCTGCTCCCGGAGGGTCAGCTGCGGGTGGGCGTGGGCCTGGAGCCCTTCCTGGCGGTGGTGCGGGAGCTGCGCGGGGCAGCCGCGGCCCAGGAATGGCAGGCCTTTATGGACAGCCTTCGGCCCCTCTGCGAGGCGGCCCAGGCCCTGCCCCTGCTGGCCCTCCGTCCGGGGCTGGGCACGGCCGCCGTGCTCGGGGCCCGGGGCATGGGGCTGGTGGGGCAGGCGGGCCGGCTGGCCCAGCTGGGGGGCGCATTTGGGCCCCTGGCCCAGAAGCGGCTGTCGGATCCCTTCCTTCTCCACTGGGTGGAGCTGCTCTGCTTCCTGATCTCCGGGCTGGAGATGGCCCATACCAGCGCGGCGGCCATGGCCACCCTCTTCGGGGAGTGGTTCACCCCCAACGCCCACCTCGACTACCCCATCGGCGGCAGTCCGGCGGTGGTGCAGGCCCTGGTGCGGGGTCTGGAGCGCCATGGGGGCGTGCTGCATACGGGCGCGCCGGTGGCCGAAATCCTGGTGCGCGAGCGGCGGGCGGTGGGTGTGCGTCTCGCCAACGGGGAAGAGCTGGGGGCTCGGCGGGGGGTGATCAGCAATGCCAGCCCATGGGACACCCTCTCCCTCCTGGCGAAAGACGCCGTGCCGGCCCGTTGGCGCCATAAGCAAAGAGCTACCCCCACCTGCGCAAGCTTCCTCCACTGCCACTTGGGCCTGAAGGGCGACGACCTGGCCCACCTGCCCATCCATCACGTGTGGGTGGGGGATTGGGAGCGGGGCATCGGGGCGGAACGCAACATGGCCGTGCTTTCCATGCCCTCCTTGCTGGATCCGGCCCTGGCCCCCGCGGGCCATCAGGTGCTGCACGGCTACACCCCCGCCAACGAACCCTGGGAGCTCTGGCAGGACCTGGAGCGGGGCACGCCCGCCTACCGGGCCCTCAAAGTGGAGCGCTGCGCCGTGTTTGCCCAGATGCTCGATCCCCTGATCCCCGACTGGCGCGATCGGCTGGTGATCGAGCGCTACGGCACACCCCTCACCCACCGCCACTACCTGCGGGTGCACCAGGGCAGCTATGGGCCGGCCTGGCCCGCGGATCGGGGCCCCTTCCCGGGGGGGCAGACCCCGGTGGAGGGCTTGGTGCTCTGCGGCGCGGGGGTGTTTCCAGGCATCGGGGTGCCGCCGGTGGCGGTGAGCGGCGCCATGGCCGCCCATGGGTTCGTCAGTGCGCGGCAGCAGCGCGACCGTCTGGTCGCCCTGGGACTGCTTGAGTGAAGGGCCGCAACCATCTGGGCCGGCCATGACCACCATTCAGTGCCTCTATGGCGGCGAGCTTCGCTGCACCGCCCACCACGAGCCCTCCGGCAGCCTGCTGGACACCGATGCCCCCACCGACAACCAGGGAAAGGGCGAGCGCTTCTCCCCCACCGATTTGGTAGCCACGGCGCTAGCCACCTGCATCCTCACCGTGATGGGCATCGTGGCCCAGCGCCATGGCTGGAGCCTGGAGGGCACCACAGCCCGGGTGGAGAAAACCATGTCGAGCAGAGGGGTGCGCAAGATCGCCCTGCTTGAGGTGTGGATCACGCTCCCGGCCGGGCTGGAAGAGGAGGCCCGGGCGCAGCTGAAACAGGCCGGCGAGAGCTGCCCGGTGAAGCAGAGCCTGGAGGGTGCGGTGCCGATGGCGCTGTACTGGTGAAGGGTCAGACCTTGCGATGTACCGCGAACATCATTCCAGACTGGGCTCGGATGAAATAGGAATCATAAATTTGGGAAGGTAATAATGCCGCGACAGACTGCCAGAGGGGTTGGGATTGGTCCAGAATGTCTTCAATGACGACCCAGCCGCCTGATTTAATTAATTTAAGCCCATAACTCAGGGTGAGAATATTGGCATCGGGCGCATGCAATCCATCGTCAATCACAAGGTCGAAATTGTTTGGTAGCATCTCCAATAGCCGGTTGAATGATTCAGGACTTGTTTGGTCGACCTCAAAGGTTTTAATTCTATCTTCTGTAAATAGTATTGACCGATCGATGTCTGCGCCATAGACAACAGCACCTTCGCAGAAGTCTCTGAAAGCGCGAATGGAGGCTCCTGGCCTTCCCCCGCTACCCATATTGCAAGCGACACTCTCATTATTGCTTCCTAGCCCGATTTCAAGAATCGATCGAACCGATTCTGGATTTGAGAGAATAGAACCATACAGCCAATGGTAATCATGAAGGCTCGACTTGTCACTCCCGTGCGTATTGAAAAGCTGCTGCAGCTTTTGGGCGGCCTCTCCCGATTCCGCATCTCGCGAGAACTCGCGGCAATTCATGACTGGTAATTCTGGGTGACCAGCAGTTTGCGATAAGATGGAGAGAAATGGAAATAGATTCTGAATGGTTTGAGATTCGATGGCAACCTTATCCTGGTAGTTCCCATTCATGTTGGGTCGGAAGAGTGGGAATTCCTTCAAAAGATTGATCTTGCTGGCTCCCCGATCGGATGGATGGGTATTTTGGTAGCGTTGCCAAGCATGTTTTTTGGCAGTCAAATATTCACTTGCTTTGCTGACCAGGTTTGGCATCATCCAAGGAACTATTGATTCCCAACAATTTAGATCCCCTCCACTCGCTTTTTTCAATCAATGTTGCTGCTGAAGCAGTGGCCCACATCATCAGCAGTCAGCATGACAAGCTTGCTCCTGTCTCGGCCGTACGCAGCCCGCTGCCATGATCGCCACTCACTCCAGTTCCACTGGCCCGTCTTTCCAGGGTCCACTGGCCCCTGACGACTCGCGGGCAGGTCATCGTGCCACTCCAGACCTGGACTGGCTTGCCGGGGAGCTACACCACCGAGTGGGCCAGGCCGCTGCCGCCAGCGGCATGTCGGTGGCGGCGATCTGCGAGCAGTGGGTGCGGGAGGGGTTGGAGCACTTCGAAGACCATCAGGCGGCAGGGGATTCAGACGGCTCAGGCCGCTGCTCCCTGCGCACCGGTACTCGTTCCGTGGGCCCCATTCCCCTACCCGTGCAGCAGTAGGCGCGGGGTCAGAGGCGGAACGCGCGAACAGATGCTAAGTCATGACTCCAGATCCATTGCAAGGATGGATACATCAGTCCCATTTTTTAACGGTTTCCAATAAGACGCTCATCCTCCAGCTGGAGTCAACTTGAGAAGAACACCGCGAATACCTAAAGAATCATTGAGGGGCAACATATCGATGGTGAACCAGGAGGTTTGGCCGCCCGCCTCCACGAATCGGACGGAAAGGCCATGCTGTGGTTGGTTGCTCTCCATCATCTCTGCCGCTAGAGAACTGAGGCGCTCTGATGATGGTTTTTCTTGCGGCAGACTTCCAGAGTGAAGAATAAAAGCCTGGGCTACCTCATCAAGGAGACGACCTGGTAGCTCAGTTGATGGAATATGTAAACACTGGGCGAAGCTATCATTGGTAAACATGAGACGAAGAGAGGCATCCAGAAGGGCCACAGGCTGGTTTTCAGCCTGGATCAGGATGCGAAAAGCGCTGGCAAGAAATAGGTTGCGCTGGAGGAGCATTTGCTGATCGGTGATATCCGTGAGTGTGCCAACAACGGTGCCCTCACTTGTACTTGCATCCAACCGGATCGCCACTTCTCGCAAGGTTCGGATCTCACCATCCCGACGGGTAATGCCGTAGGTCACATCCCATCCACCCTTATCTGACGTACGGGCCGCCATCACGGATACACGATCGGAAGGAAGAATCGCGCTATCAAGCAGACTGGCCATGGTGCAGATTTCGGAGGCAGTCCATCCAACTAAAGACTCGATGCGAGCACTGATGTAGAGAAAACGTGTCAACGTGTAGTCGCGCTTCCAAACAACTTGTTCCAACATATCTGCTAGTGATTCAAATTCTTTGAGAGAGCTTTCCGCCGCCTCGCGAATCGCAGTGAGCTCCGAGATATCGGAAAGAGTGATAATCGCCCCAAGAATTTGATTGTCAGTGTCCCGATATGGCATCAATTGCAACAGGTAGGAAACCTCTCCGCTCTGAGCCTGAAGGATGCAACGCTCTCCCTCATGGATAACCCTGAGAAGGGACTCCCGAAGCCCTTGAATCGGAACGATAGTGGGAATGCTGACCAAAGGGGAACCGATGTCAGCCTGAACCAAGCCAAACACACGAACCGCGAGTGGTGAGAAGCGTGTAATCCGTAAGTCTTCATCGACAATCACCATCCCTTGATTAAAAGAGCGCTGAATATTTTCAAGATCACGATTCAGATGTTCCAATTCATCGCCGCGAATCCTGAGTTGTTGATTGAGCGAGGCCAGCTCATCATTTGCAGCTTGCAACTCTTCATTCGAAGCTTCCAATTCTTCATTGGAAGATTGAAGTTCTTCTGACGACGCTTGGAGCTCTTCGGAAGAGGCTTCCAACTCTTCATTGGCCTGTTCAAGATTCAACAAAGACTGTCGCAATGTATCTTGGCTTCTGAGAAGCTCATGTTCTAATCGCTCAATCTCAAGAGTGAAGATCGAATGGCGATCCATCGGCTCTATACTTGATGCTGTAGAAGGTTCGTGCTCTACCTCCTCGATGAAAGAGAGAACCACTAGCTCTTGTGTTCCAACCTGGACAGGCAGTACTTCCAATCGAAGTGGAGGGGTTAAATAGGGTAATCGTAAAAGATTGCTACTAACTCTGCTATTGCCAACTTTAACCAAGAGAAGAAGGGCTCTTGCTTCTGATTGCAATTCATCACGCAGAAAACTGACAGCCTCTCCTGTCAAGCGCCCCTCAGGCACTCGACAATAGGGGGAGACATCACCTATCACCTCCACCAACAGATGATTCTCATCGAGCACAATGGAAGGTTTACAGAAGACACGAACAAGTACCTCAATGAGCTGAATATGTTGAAGAGGCAACGACTCGCTTTGCTTTGACAAAGACGGCGCGGGACGCTGAAAAGCTATGGCGCGTTTACTCAACCCTGTGGGCAGGCGAGGCCGCATTCGCTCCTGCTCGCTGCGCTCGTAAAGGCGGTGCAGAGGATTGAGAACATGAAAGCCCGTGGGTTGGGCAAGAGATTCAGAACTGCCAAGAAAAAGCAGGCCTCCTGGCTGCAAGGAAAACCCCAATAGATCTATCACACGTTGCTGAAGATCTGGGGTGAAGTAAATCAAGAGGTTGCGACACGAGATAAGATTAATATCGGGGAAGGGTGGATCCTCGCAAACATTATGTCTGGCAAATACAAGGCAACTACGCAAGTTCTTGTTGATTTCCCATTCACCTTCTCTCTCCGAGCCGACTAGAAATCGCTCCCGGAGATCTTCGGGAATGGAGATTACAGCGGAAGCTGGATAAATTGCTTTTCGGGCAATCGCAAGACTCTGTTCATCAAGATCAGTAGCAAAAATCTTCAACTTCTCTGAAAGGTTCTTGGGATGCCCCATCACATTGCTCACGAGCATGCCGATGGAGTAGGCCTCTTCTCCGGTGGCACATCCCGGCACCCAGACCCGGTAGGGCCCCGAGGGGACGGCTAGAGCCAGCTGCATCTTGAGATGACTTTCAAGGGTTTCAAACCCTTCAGGGCCACGGAAGAAAGAGGTGACAGTAACCAGAAGATTTTGCATCAGGGCATGGGACTCATCGGCACTGGACGAGAGCAGTTGCATGTACTCATCCATGGACTGGATACCATTGACCGCCATGCGACGGTGCACCTGACGCAGCAATGTAGATTCTTTATATTGAGAAAAGTCGATCCCCGTTAGTTGTTTAAGTTGAGCTGCCACGCTTGACAGAAAAAGAGGTATGGAATCTGGAGAGCTGTGGCTCCAGTTTTCTCCGCTGATCAACCACTCCGCAAGCCGAAAACCAAGGGTTTCCGGATCTGCCACCAGATCCGGACTGCCCAGGGAGATGGCCGCCGAGGGCATGGCGCTGAACAAGGCACTCTCGGGGCTCTGCACCAGGGTTAGTCCACCGCCCGCACGGACTGCCCTCAGGCCGAAGGCTCCATCTGAGCCTGTGCCGGAGAGCACAACAGCAACGGCCTGCTCGCCACAAGCGCTGGCAAGAGAATCAAACAGCCGATCGATGCAGGGACTGGGTCCGAAACGGGGTGGAGGAGAAGCGAGCTTGAGGCAGCCGGGTTCAATGGTGGCATCGACGTTGGGAGGCACCACCAGGATGTGCCCGGGACTGAGGGGGTGGCCATCACGCGCCTCCTCCACCTTGAGCTTGGTCACACGAGCCAGGAGGTTCGTCAGCTGACTCGCATGATCGGGGGAGAGATGCTGGGCCACCACAAAAGCCGCCTCATCCCCAGGCTTCAACTGCCCAAGGAGCTCCTGGAGGGCCTTCAGCCCTCCAGCGGAAGCGCCAATAGCCACCACATGCTTTGGAGCAGATGTCATGGCTCGCTAGGCCGCTGAATAGCGCAGCTTTTATGCACAGATGAAATCTTCCATTCGTTTTTATCGAGGTTGCGTTACGGTACCAGAGGAAAAACGGTGATCAAAAGATATTATAGCATATCGTTTATTCTAATCACTTATCTTAGCATGCAACACTTTATTCTCATTGGAAATCTAGAGAGATGGATTCATCGATCTTCTTAAATCCACCTCGTCCATTGAAAATCCCTTTCAACTTCAGATGCATTGTGCTGAACGAGAATTTTTCAATGATGACATCTTCGACACTCCTCTGCCCTTAAATTCTGCCCGTGCCGACCCAGCACTTCTACCTTCCTTTTTGGGGCTGTTTCATGCTGCCTTGAAAGATGTACACGTGGTTGCCCTCGAAGGGCCTTCCACCATCACGCCACTTAAGAAGAGACCCTGGCCGTCTATAATATATGTGATTAATGGTGAAATCACCATTAATCAAGACGGTGTCGTCTTGTGCGGCTCTTCTGGTGACTGCTTTTTTATCCCTCAGAGTGCAGCATTGTGGAAAAGTTCAGACTACAATGTTGTCAATATTTCCATAGCACCTGAACAAATTTCTGCCTCCCTGCAATCACTGAAGTCTGCAGACTTCTTTCCCGAATATTCTGGAGGATGGGATCTAACAAAGCCTTCCATCATCAACTCCGCTGATGGCATTGCTGAGGCTTCCACGCTATCAACGCTCCATCACCTGCTGACCATCACCAGTGAGCTGGTGGTTAACCATCCAAATCTGCAGAGCCTTCTGGGGGTAACAGATCAACTCAGTTTGCTCATAGCCCTGATTGCCTGCCCTGAACTTAACAACGCGTTGTTCTTTGAGAGAAAGGAAATAAGAATTGGGGGAGTCGACATGGCTCTCGATGAATTGATTGATTTCATGATGGCTAACCTTTCTGAACCCTTGAATCTAAGTATTCTTGAGCAACATAGCCATTATTCACGCCGTTCTCTTCAATATGCCTTCCGGCAGCGTTTTGGCTGCACCATCACCCAATGGATTCGCACCAAACGATTGGATCTGGCTTTTCAAAAATTAAAGATGGCGAGGATAGGGGATTCCGTCGCCAGCATTGCCTATGCCTGCGGCTATCGCTCTTCTAGTCTCTTCAGCATTGAGTTTCAAAGCCGTTTTCACGTCAAACCCTCCGTCATGTTGCGTGAGAATAAAAATAGATCTGATCCAGCAAAGTTGCAAAATGAGCCTTGCAGTAAAAATCCAACAAGCAGTCTTACAAGCGGAACATCACCTGGCTGATCACCAGCCAGGCATCCTTCTCCCCGAAGCTGTCGTACAAGGTCAGTTTATAATTACCCTCCAAGCCCAGCTGTAGCCAGGCATTTACATCCCAAACAACATTGGCGAAGATGGCACTATTTTTTTGCAGGCCAAACACCCCGGAATCCGTGGCGTTGTCGATGCCGTAGCCCAGGTTGAATCTCAGGTTGTCTGCCGGGTACACATAGAATTGCCCCCAGCCACCCGAGGTGGGCACGGCCTTGTTGCTGGCTCGGTTGTAGGTCTGGAAAATGCCAGCCATGTATTCCCCTAAACCCTGGCCGGTGTAGAGCTCACCACTGATTCCAAAGTTCCGACCCAGGGCAATCTGCCCATCAAAGGCCGCGCCCCAAACCGAAACACTGGTGCGATCAAAATCCAAGGTCAAAGGGTCGGAGGGACGGATGTTGTCGAGCACCCGCAACTGACCCACTACGCCAGAAACCCCCAGCTCCACTGGCCTGAGGCGGCGCCCCCCCGCGCGCTCGGAAGGCACGCCAAAACCAAGGTTCAGCCGCGCTTCCACATTGGGCCAGCCGTTATCTTCCACCACTTCCTCGGTTTGCAGATTGGCTACATCCACCTCATCCGGCAGAGCGGTGGTGATGGGTGCAGAGGCGGCCACCTGCACAACCCCTCCAAACCCAGCCCCTACCTCAAAGTTACGTTCTATGCGCAACTGGGGTCGGTAAGCCCCAGGATTCCCGGTGACGGCCAGCTTGCCGGTGGGGAGTGTGTCTGGATCCCGAGGGGCAAACACATCAAAGTTCTGCCCGGCCACCACCCGCCAGCGACCATCACTGACCTCGCCGTAAAAGGCGACGGGCGTAAAGCTGTAGCCCTCCGCTAACAGGTTGTCCTGCAGGGAGAACATGGCAAAGGCCCCAGGGGTCCATGACCCCCATTTCGCCCCCTGGAAGGAGGCGTACACCATGCTTTGCTGGGCAGAGAGGTCGTAGGAGTGATCTGGATCCTTGGGGCTCACCACGAGGGGCTGGCCAGGGTTGAACACATAGCGGCTGCTGGAAAAGCCGAGCAGCTTGGCCTCAGCCCAGAGCCGCAACTGGTTGCCCCCGGCTTGTAAGGAGACCCCTTTGCCCGGCGCGAAGGAAACCAACGCGCGCTCCGGAGGGGGGGAAGCTGGGGGGCCGCTGGCTGGGGGGGAGTCGGCAATAGACGGCTGGCGACTGGTGGAAGTAGCTGGGGTGGAGTTGTCGCTCTGGGCGGTGAGCTGTTGACGAAGCTGGGCAAGATCGCTGGCGAGGGCATCCTGGCGTGCGGTTTCCCGGGCAAGTTCGGCCTGCTGTTGGGCGACGCGCTGGCGGGAGGCTGCCAACTCCTGCTCCAGTTGATCCAAGCGAGCCAAGGCCGCGACCGAGCTTCTGCAGGCAGGGGTGCGGGCCAACTGCTCCACCAGGGAAGGGTTGGCTTTCAGCAGATCCTGCGGTGAGGTCGTGGCCGGGAGTCCGAGGGCTGCACGACAGGCTGGGAGGCCCAGACTGGTCACAGCAGCCTCTTGCCCAGACCAGGCTGGCGAAAAGGCTGAGAGCACGCCGCCGCAAGCGAGGAGATGAAAGCCCATCGCCCTCCAAGCACCTGAGGATGAAACGGCGGCGCCGGGAGAACGCACTGGGACCCGAGAGAACAATCAACATGGCAATCATCCCAAGAGTGATGAGGTTTGACCAGCCCAATCTCCACAATTCAGCAGCGGCTGCTGTGAGTCTGCCGCAGCAATCTTGAACAGATCTTTGCTGCTTACGCCTGGGACTTGCTCATTGCAGAGGGTGAAATCATTCGGTGCATTCCTGCCAAGGGCCCTCAAGGGGCCCACCTTGATACCAAATACGATCGCCCTTCGGTCCCAGATCCGGCCATGCCTGCTCTAGCTCTCCCCACCGATCCCGCCGATTTCTCGAGCCGTTCTCCTCGCCAGCTGCAGGACCTGCGGAATGCTCCGCTGCGCTCTGCCGTCGCCGCGCTCGGCCTGCTGATCGTCAGCACGCCCATCGGCGGCGCCCTCGCCCAAGAGGCCGCCAGCGCCACCCTCTACAACGGCGGCGACATCCTCACCATGGCCGGAGCCCAGCCAACCTACGCCCAGGCCCTGGTGGAGCGCGGGGGCCGCATCGTCTACGTGGGAACCCTGGCTGGGGCGCTGAAGGCTGCGGGAACGGGCGCCCGCCGGGTGGATCTTGCGGGGCGCACCTTGCTGCCTGGCTTCATCGACACCCACGGGCATTTCATCTACTTCGGCAAAAACTTGGTGGATGCTGATCTGTTCGGCGCCGCCACGGTGGAGGAGATCGTGCAGCGTATGAAGGCCCAGGCGGTGAAGGCCGGGCCCGGCGAGTGGATCGTGGGGTTTGGCTTCAACGGCAATGCCCTCCAGCGCTACCCGAGCGTTGCTGATCTGGATGGGGTGTCGAAGGATCAGCCCGTGATGGTGGTGGACAGCTCCGGCCATGCCGGCGCCATGAACGGCGCTGCCTTTCGCGCCGCCGGGGTGAGCGCGGCCACGCCGGATCCGGCGGGGGGCAAGTTTGAACGGGGAGCCGATGGCCGCAGCCTGGCCGGCAAGGCCGAGGAAACGGCTCTGAACATGGTGCGGGAAAAGCGGCCGGCCTTCAGTGGAGCCACCGCCGATGCGGTGGCCACCAAGGCCAGCGCCCTCTGGGCCAGCTACGGGCAGACCACGGCCCAGGAGTGCGGCGTGGGCCTGGGTAGCGACGACATCTCCCTGGTGCGCAACGCCATCGACAAGCGCTTGCTGAGCGTGGATCTCTACCTCTGCGCCAAGGATTCCCATGTGGATGCCATGGCTACCGCCGCCGCGAAGGTGGTGAAGGACTACGGACGGGTGAATCCCAAGGCCGATGGGGCCTTCCAGCGGCAGGAGCAGCTAGTGAGCGACGCCACCGCCCGCCCTGGCGACACCCAGGGCCTGCTGCTGCAACTGCGCCCCGACCTGGATCAGCGCTACGTGAACCGGGTGCGACTGGGGGGGATCAAGTTCTGGCTGGATGGATCGATTCCCACGGCCTGGATGAGCCAGCCCTATGCCGTCAATCCTCCCGGCACCGAGCCCGGTTACCGGGCCTACCAGCAAATCCCCGACGCGGTGTTGGAGCAAACGTTTGATCGTTGGTGGACGAGCAATGTGCAGATCAACATGCACATGAATGGCGATGCCGCCGCCGAGCAGGCCCTACGGGCGATCGAGAAGGCGGTGGCCAAACACGGCATGGCCGACCACCGCCCTGTGTTCATCCATGCCAGCTACATGCGGCCCGATCAGATCCAGCGGCTCAAAGCGGTGGGCGGCGTGCCCAGCTTCCTGACCAGCGGCCTGATCCCCGGCGGGGAAACGGTGGTGAAGCTCTGGGGCATGGAGCGGGCGAGCAACGCCATGGCGGCCATGAGCATGCAGCGCAGCGGCATCCCGTTCACCTTCAGCCACGACGCGCCGGTGAGCCCCCAACCCTGGATCCTGCCCCTGATCGATGCGGGGGTAAACCGCCGCACCCCGTCAGGCCTGGTGATCGGTCCGGAGCAGCGCGTGACGCCCTACCTGGGCCTCAAGGCGGTGACGGCCCACGCCGCTTGGCAGATCAAGGAGGAGAAGAGCAAGGGCACCCTGGAGGTGGGCAAGCTGGCTGATCTGGTGATCCTGGAGCGCAATCCCCTCAAAGTGGATCCCGCCACCATCAAGGACATCGCCGTGGTGGAGACGATCAAAGAAGGCCGCCCAATCTTCCGGCGGGATCCGGCGGTGAAGGCCGCCCGGGCGCCGTTCGGTGGCGATGGCTTGCCCTGTCCCCATGAGCTGGTGGG
>JBBARZ010000042.1:0-17400 GCA_040399505.1 Cyanobium sp. | reverse complement strand
ATGAACCTGACAAGCGGTACTTCTATTATTACTTAGGAGGTCTGCGTGCTTTAGGCACTTGGGGTGCTGCTTGGTTTATTGAAAATTGTTCTGCGCGTCTTGCAAGAATAATTGACGACAGCGAATCCAAATCATCCGATAACTCGTCGGATATCCAGTTGCTACTTGAAGTTGTGTATAGAGATTACAAAATCATTGATGTTCGAAATGTCTCTGACGAACCTGAGAGCTTCTTTTCTGAAAGAGATTCTTCTGAGTACATCCGAGAACAATATTATAATGCTAACACGCACATGTAACAGGTCCGGCGCATCGTATCTAGATTGCCTCGAAAATCATGCATGAGCTGCGGGATTTTCAAGGCAGCCCCACCCGCTGATCGGGCGACTCCCGCAGCCGGGGCAGCAGCTGCACCAGGTTGCAAGGCTGGGTGGTGGTATCCAGCTGGGCGCCGATCAGCCGATCCCACGCCGTTTGCACCGCATCGAGGGAACCCGGCAGCACGAACACCAGGGTGCCATTGGCCACCCCCGCCAGACAACGACTCTGCAGGGTGCTGGTGCCAATGATTTCAAACGACAGCACCCGGAAGAGCTCGCCGAATCCTTCCATCGTCTTGTCCAGCAGGGGTGCCACCGCTTCGGGGGTGCCATCCCGTCCCGCCAGCCCCGTGCCGCCGCTGCTGATCACCACCTGCACAGCGGGATCGGCGATCCAGCGGCTCACCTCGGCCCGGATGCGGTAGCGGTCGTCGGGCACGATCAGCCGTTCCCGTAGCCGGTGACCAGCCCCCTCCAGACGCTGCTGCAGGGCGTCGCCTGAGGGGTCGTTGGCCGCGGTGCGGGTGTCGGACACCGTGAGCAGGGCGATGGCGAGGCTCACGGGGCATGTTCACGGGTTGCCCCATTCTGGGCGAGGCCATTTGACGCAGACTGAATCCTCTGCCGTTGCCAGCGATGCCGGGTGCCACCACGGTGCGGGTGCGTTTGTTCGCCTCCCTCAAAGAGGCGGCCGGATGGGGGGAGCGGTTGGTTCGAACGGATCCCTCCCTCTCCACGCCCTTGGCCCTTTGGCGCCAGCTTGGACTGGCCTCGCTGGTGCCCGCGGACGCCGCCGCTCCTCCAGCCGCTGATGGCCTCCCCGGCGGGGTGCGGGTGGCCATCAACCAGGAGTTCGCCTCCCCCCATGCGCCCCTGGCGGAGGGCGATGAGCTGGCTTTTCTGCCGCCGATCACCGGTGGCTGAGCCCCCTCCCACCGACCCCTCCCCCGGGCCCAATGTGCGCAGCTGCCTGGAGCCGGCTCCCATGGCCCCCCTCCAACTGGTGGAGCGTTGGCAGGCGGAGTTTTGGCCCGCCATGGCCCCCGCTCCGGCCGCCATGGCCCTTTTTGTTGGCCGGGTGCGGGGCACCACGGCGGCGGGACTGCCTCTAGACGCTTTGGAATTGGAGCACTACCCGGGGATGAGCGAGCGAGGGCTGGAGCAGCTGGCCCGCTCCTGCGCCCAGCTCCACCAGGTGTTGGCCGTGGGGGTGGCCCATCGGGTGGGCACCATCCTTCCGGGTGAAGCCATCGTGGTAGTGGCTGTCTTCGCCGACCGGCGGGGGCCGGCCCAGCGCTGCTGCCAGGAGCTCTTGGAGGCCCTCAAGCACGAAGCGCCCTTCTGGAAACGGGAGTGGAGCGGCGGAACGGGCACCTGGGTGGCGGGAAACACGCCGCTGTAGAGCGCCATGCCCTATAGCAGCGGCAACCGCAGCAGCTGGGCCCACAGCTGGGTTCCCGCCTCCAAGTGGCCCTGCTCAGCGGGAATCTCCAACAGCAGATCCGCCCCCTCCAGCGAACCGATGCGGGAGGAGGCCTGGCTGCCCTCCACCCGAGCCAGCAGCTCGCCACCTTCCCCCACCACCAACCGGGCCCGGGCAAGCTCAGGCCTGCCGGAGCCGCGCTTCATGGCTGTTTCGAGCCGCACCATCAGCCTGGGGAGCAGCTGGGGTGTGGTGCCCTCCAGCACCTCCAGGGCGGGCCAGAGGAGCTGGAGGGCGGTGATCGCCGCCGCCACGGGGTTGCCCGGCAGGCCAAAAAAGGGCTTGCCGCCCAACTGGCCGAAGGCGAAGGGCCTTCCGGGCTTGAGAAACAACTTCCAGAACGCCACCTCCCCCCGCTCCGCCAGCAGGGGCCGAATCCAGTCCGCATCCCCAGCCGATACCCCACCGGTGCTCACCACCACATCGTTCGCGGCGGCCAGCTGCTCCAACGCCACCGCCAGGGCTTCTGGCCGATCGGCCACCACCCGCCGCTCTGCCACGCCCTGGCCCAGCTGCACCAGCAGGGCCTCCAGCAGGGTGCCGTTGCTCTCCCAGATGGTGCCCGGCCCCTTTGGCTCACCAGCGGGCACCAGTTCATCGCCGCTGATCAGGAGCCCCACCCTTGGCCTGAGACGCACAGCCAGACGTTTCACCCCGCAGCTCGCCAGGCGGCCCAGGTGGGCCGGCCCCAACCGCACCCCGGCTTCCAGCAGCCGCTGGCCCGGGGCCGCCTCCTCATCCGCGGCCCGGATCCAGGGGTTGGAGCCCGCCTCACTGTTGAGCACCAGGGTTTCGCCCCGCCGCTCCACCAGCTCCTGGGGCAGCACCCGAGTGGCTCCTTCGGGCAGGGGGGCGCCGGTGAGGATGCGGATGGCCTCCCCCTCGGCCAGGGTGCCGGGGAATGGGGCGCCCGGGGCGGAGCGGCCCACCAGCCGCCAGCAGGCCCCCGCCGGCGGCGGCACCCCATCGGCCGTGGCGTAGCCATCCATGATCGAGGCCCGGAAGCCTGGCACCGCCTCCCTGGCGTGGCAGGTGTCCGCGCTCACCCGCCCCAGGCAGGCGGCCAGAGGCAGAGTCTCTTGGCCGGGGAGGGGGTGGATGGCCTCCAACACCCGCCCCCGGGCCTCCAGCAGGGGCAGGCCTTCGGGGGGGAAGGGTTCAGCCATGGCCCGCACCGGAAGCGCTGGCGTGCTCCGGGTGCCTCCAGCTGCCATGGCGACCGCCGTGTTTTTCCAGCAGGCGCACCGGGCCCAGTGTCATGGCGGGGTCGACGGCCTTGAGCATGTCGTAGAGGGTGAGCAGGCCGATCTGCACGGCGGTGAGGGCTTCCATCTCCACCCCGGTGGGGGCGGTGGTGCGGGCACTGGCCTCCAGACGCAGGCCCGAGCCATCGGTGGCCGGTTCGATCGTCACCGTCACGCCTGCCAGGGGGAGGGGATGGCAGAGGGGAATCAGCTCGGCGGTGCGCTTGGCCCCCTGGATCGCTGCCACCCGGGCCACCGCCAACACATCGCCCTTGGGGGCGGCGCCTTCGATCACCAGGGCCAGGGTGGCGGGGGCCATGCGCACAAATCCCTCTGCCGTGGCGCGGCGAGCGGTGGCGGGCCGATCAGCCACATCCACCATGCGGGCTTCACCCCGTTCATCGAGGTGGCTGAGGGGCGAGGGGGCGGAAGGCTCCACGGAGCCGGCGGGAGGGGGCATGGGCAGGGCACGCTCCAGGCCGAAACGGGAGTGACGCCTGTGCAGTCATTCTGGAACTCTTCGCGCCACGCCGGAGCCACGGGCTGGGGCCAACCGGCTGATGCACGAGCTCGGCTGCCCCTGAAGCAAGTCTCAGGGGTCCACCAGTTCCGGTGCCAGGCGGAGAAGGCGGCGGGGGCTGGCCTCTTGCTCGAGTAGACCCTGTTCCCGCCAGCGGGAGAACTGGCGCGACACCGTGACGCGGGTGTGACCGCAGAGTTCGGCCAGATCCGCGTGGGTCATGGGCAGGCTCAGTTCAACCCAGGGGCCATGGCGGCGGCCAAAGTGCCGCACCAACAGCTGCAGCAGGGCACTGATGCGTTGTTCCGCATCGTGGAGGTTGCGGATCAGGAGCATTTCCAGGGTCCAGTCCTGGAGGCTGTTGCCATCGATGGCCTGTGGAACCCGAGCGCTGGCCTCCAGACGGCTGTCCGCGAGGGCCTGCAGGTGTAGCCGCTTGTTCCAGAGTTGGCCCGGGGCCAGCTGGTCGCCCGCCTGCAGGAAGCCGAGCGTGATCGGATGGGCCTGGTGAGCATCCTCCTCCTGTCGGGACGCCCCTACCCGCACCAATCCCAGCGTCACCGTGAAGCAGCGATGGAGTTCCAGCTGCCGTCCATCCAGCACCACCGTGACACCCTCCCGGATCGACAAGGCAGGGCAGGGTTCAACCGTCGTCATGGGCGTGACGGCGATAAAGAAAATCGAGGGCCTGGTTGCGCAGATGGCCGTAGCGAGGATCGGCCTGGATGGCCTCGTAGCTGCGGGGGCGCTCGAAGGGCACCCTGAGGATGTCGCCAATGGTGGCGGCCGGTCCGTTGGTCATCATCACCACCCGATCGGCGAGGAACAGGGCTTCATCGATGTCGTGGGTGATCATCAGCACCGTGGGGCGCTGTTCCCGCCAGATGCCCAGCAGCTCCTCCTGCAGCTCTTCCTTGGTGATCGCATCGAGGGCTCCGAAGGGTTCATCGAGCACCAGCACCGCCGGGCTCACCGCCAAGGCCCGGGCGATCGCCACCCTTTGCTTCATGCCGCCGGAGATCTGCCCCGGCCGTTTGTCGGCGGCATCCGACAGGTGGACCATCTCTAGGTGATGGTCCACCACCTGCCGTCGCTTGGGGGCCTCCAGCTCGGGTCGGGCGGCCTTCACGGCCAGCTCCACGTTCTGGCGCACCGTCTGCCACGGCAGCAGGGAATAGTTCTGAAACACCACCATGCGGTCCGGTCCTGGTCGCTCGATGGCTCGACCCTCGAGGGTGACCCGCCCAGAAGTGGGCTCCAGGAAGCCGCTCACCATGTTGAGCAGGGTGCTCTTGCCGCAGCCGGAGTGGCCGATCACGCAGACAAATTCCCCCTTCTCCACCTGGAGGTTCACGTCTCTCAGGGCTTCGAAGTCTCCCCGCCGCGACTGAAACACCTGGCCCACGGCGGCAAACTCAAGAAATGCAGGGGTCGAGCCCATCTCAGATCGTCGGGGAGGGGAAAACGGAGGCCGCCGTGCGGCTTTGGGGCAGGGGCACCTGGCGCTGGGGCGGTTCAATGCTGTGTGGCAGGGCCCGCAGGTAGGCCAGGGGGTCGTCCTGGTTGAAGGGGATGCCATCGCTGAGGGCAAAGGCATGGCGGTCGGGCCGTAAGGCGGGGTAGCCCGCCCCCTCCAGGGCCCGGTCGCAGAGGTCGGGCCGATACACCTGGGCCAAGAGTTCCAGGCGATTGCTGGGGAATGGGCACCAGCCCCAGCGGCTGAACTGGGTGAGGAACCAGGCCCCTTCGGCCCGATTGGGGATGTGCGCCCGGTCGGAGTGGTAGCGGTTAAAGGCCAGCAATGGCTTGGCAGATTCGCCCGTGCCGGGGTTGAACTGCCTCTCCAGGGCGATGGCTGCTCGGGTTCCGAGCCATTGGGGTTGGCTGAGCACCCGTGTCAGTCCGGCCCGCTGGCCCCCGTCGTCGCAACGCTCCGCGGCACGCATCAGTCCCCCGCAGAGAGCCTCCAGGGCCTCTCCATGGCGCTCGGCCCAGTCTTCCGAGCAGGTGATCACCTTTTCCGGGTGCCCACTCCAGATGTCCAGGTCGGTGGCCAGCACGTATCCCTGCCGATCTTCCACCGCCTCCGCCACACGGTAGCGGCCGGCTACAAACCCATCAATCCGCTGGCCCCGCAGGGCCCCCTGCATGGCCATGGGCGACAGCACGGGGAACTCCATCTCCCGGTCGGGGTCCATGCCTCCGGCGGCCAACCAGTGGCGCAGCAGCAGCTCCGCGGTGCCAAAGCTCTGGGGCACGGCGATCCGCAGGGGTCCCGGTCGTTCCTGCACCATTCGGGCCAGGCTGTCCCGATCCCTCACCCCTTGCTGCAAAAACGAGCGGGCAAGGCAGAGGGCATTGCCGTTTCGACTCACGGTCATCGGGGTGATGGCGGGCCAGGGCTCCTTGCCCCCCAGTCCCAGGGCGAGCGCCAGGGGGGTGGTGGCGGCGGTGATGGCTGCATCCAGCTCGCCAGTCACCAGTTTTTCCTCCAACCGATCCCAGTTGGCAAAGGGCACGGGCACCACCTGAACCCGGCTGTCGTCAAACTTTTTGTCTGCGAGTGCCAAGGCCAGGGGGGCAATGTCCAGCCCTGGGATCACCCCCAGTCGCACGGTGGTCGGACCACTTGGCGTAGCCAGTGGTGCAGCGGTGCCAACCCGTTCCTTTTCCTGCGCGCTCTTCCGCTGCCGCAGGCGACGCTGCTGCTGCAGAAAGCTGATCAGTTCTGCCCTGAGCTGGTAGTACTGCGGATGCTCCATCACCTCCAGCCGGTGGCGGGGGCGGGGGATAGGCACCTCCAGGATCTGGCCGATCTCCGCCTCCGGCCCGTTGGTGAGCATCACCACCCGATCGGAGAGCAGCAGGGCTTCATCCACGTCGTGGGTCACCATCACCGTGGTCACACCCGCGTCCTGGCAAATCCCCATCAGCTGCTCTTGAAGATTGCCTCGGGTGAGGGCATCAAGGGCGCCGAAGGGCTCATCCAGGAGGAGCAGTCGGGGACGGATGGCCAGGGCCCGGGCGATCGCCACCCGCTGCTTCATTCCCCCTGAGAGCTCACTGGGCAGTTTGTCGGCAGCAGCCCCCAGGCCCACCATGGCGATGGCCTGCTCCACCGTGGCCTTCCGCTCGGCAGCGGGCCGATCGCCCATCACCCGGTTGACGGCCAGTGCGATGTTCTGGCGCACGTTCTGCCAAGGCAGCAGGGAGTAGTTCTGAAACACCACCATCCGATCCGGCCCCGGCTCGGTCACCTGCCGCCCATCCATCAGGATGCCGCCGTTACTGGCCTGGGTGAGCCCGGCGAGGAGGTTGAGCAGGGTGCTCTTGCCGCAACCTGAGTGGCCGATTAGCGAGACGAACTCGCCTTCGGCGATCTCCAGGTCGATGTCTTTCAGGGCGATGTAGCGGCCGCCGTCGGCGAGCGGAAACACCTGGGTGACATCATCTACCGTGAGAAAGGCCGCCATCTCAGTTGGCTCCCCGTGCCACCCGTCGACCCACCCAGGCCACAAGCCGATCCAGCGCCAGGCCCACCAGGCCCACATAGAGGATGGCCAGGATGATCTGGCTGGAGCTGGAATCGCCACCGGCGTTGTAGGCATCCCAGATGAAGTAGCCGATGCCGCCATCGGCCTTGAGCATCTCGGCGGCTACGATCGCCAGCCAGGCCAGGCCCACTGCGATCCGCAGGCCCGTGAACACATAGGGCACGGTGGCCGGAATCACGATGTTGCGGATGTATTCCCCTTTGCGCAGCCGCAGCACCCGGGCCACGTTGGTGTAATCCTGCGGAATCTCCCGGATGCCGACAGCCGTGTTGATGATGATCGGCCAGATGGCGGTGATGAAGATCACGAAGATCGCCGAGGTGTTGGCGTCCTGAAACACCATCAGAGAGATGGGAAACCAGGCCAGGGGAGGCACGGTGCGCAACACCTGGATCACCGGGTCCAGGCCCTTGCCGATGAAGCGGCTGAGGCCCAGCAGGCCGCCGATGCTGATGCCCACCACGGCTGCCAGGCCATAGCCCAGGGCCACCCGCTGGAGCGAGATGAGAATCTGCCAGCCCAGACCCTTGCTGGTGCCCCCCTCATCGAAGAAGGGGTGGATGATGTAAGGGTTCCAGGTGTCGGTCACCACGTTGATCGGGCCAGGCAGGCGTCCCACCCCCAGGATCAGTGAAAGAATCTGCCAGGCCAGCAGGAAACCACCAATGCAGATGAGATAGGGAAGGATGGGGCGCAGGCCTGGTTGGACCAGGCTCCCGCGCGACATCGACCGTCGTCGGCTGGCGAGGGGGGAGGGGGTCATGGTGGTGGAGTTCAGCTGAGGGCCTTGATCTTGAGACCATCCAGGTAGGCCTTTGGGTTCGCCGGATCGAACACGACCCCGTCGAAGAAGGTTTCCTTGCCCCGGGAATCGCTGGCGGGGATGTCCTTGGCCCGGCCGATGGCGGTGGCCGCCTCCTTCCAGAGGTCGGCCCGGTTCACCTTGTCCACCAGGGCGTTGATGTCGGTGCTGGCCGGTAGATAACCCCAGCGCATGTCCTCTGTGACGAACCAGGCATCGTGGCTCTTGAAGGGGAACGAGGCGTTATCGTCCCAGAACAGCATCTTGTAGGGGCTGTTGGTTACCTCGCGGCCGTCGCCGTAGTTCACGTTTCCGGCGAGGCGGGGTTTGATGTCGGCCACATTGGCCTTGATGTATTTGTCCTGGGCGATGATCTCGCACATTTCATCGAGATTGGCGGGGTCTTGGCACCAGATTTGGGCTTCCTGAACGGCCATCAGCAGAGCCTTGGCGGCCTTGGGGTGTTTGTCCACCCAATCGGCCCGCATGGAGAAGGATTTCTCTGGGTGCTTGTTCCAGATCTCGCCGGTCTGGGTGGCGGTGTAGCCCAGCTTCTTGTTCACCAGGCGCTGATTCCAGGGCTCGCCCACACAGAACACATCCATGGTGCCGGTTTGCATGTTGGCCACCATCTGCGGGGGGGGGATCACCACCAGATCAGCATCTTTGTTGGGATCGATGCCGTTGCCCGCCAGCCAGTAGCGCATCCACAGATCGTGGGTGCCCCCCGGGAAGGTGACGGCAGCCTTGAGCTTGCGCCCCAGGCCCTTGGTGGCCTTGGCCAGGCCCTCCTTGTTGTTGACGGTGAGCTTCTCGTCCAGCAGCTCCTTGGAGGCACTAATCCCCTGGCCCTGGGTGTTGAGCCGGGCCAGGGTGTACATCGGCAGGGGCTGCTTGCTTTTGGTGATCTTTCCCGCGGCGAGCAACAGGGGCATGGGCGAGAGGATGTGGGCGCCGTCGATGCCTCCCTTGTCGCCCCCTAGTTCCAGGTTGTCGCGGGTGACGGCCCAGGAGGTCTGCTTTGTCACCTTCACATCGGGCATGCCGTGCTTGGCGAAAAGGCCTTTCTCCTTCGCGATGATGAGGGGTGCGCTGTCGGTGAGGGCGATGAAGCCGAGGGTGGCGCCCTTCACTTCAGTGTCCGCAGCGCCTCCGCCGGCAGGGACACTCTCGCTTTTCTCACCGGAGGCGGGTGGTTTACCGCCGCAGGCGGCCAGCACCACACTGCTCATTGCTGTGCCGGCAGCGGTGAGCAGAAAACGGCGACGAGAAAAGGAGGCCATGGACTTTGTTGGGGTGTGCTGGGTGAATGGCATCGGCATGGCGGAACGGACCCCGCCATAGGCATGGTCTGCTGTTCATCACCAATGGATCGGAACAGCAAGAGTCGATTGCAAGCTCTCTGCCTCTTCGGAGGAAGCGGCAGTTCAGATCAGAAAAGTGGGACCCCGGAGAGGTTGGGAGAGCGACCCGGTGGTCCACAGCCAGGCATCACAACAATGTGCACGGCTGAAAAATTGTGTCGGCGCAAAAGCTGACCAACCCCAGCATCAAATCAGTCGACGATGCCGGTGCGATGTCACATCAGTTACCAAATCCTCTCTCTGTCAGCTCCCCCTGGCGAGCACGCCGAACTCCTGCAGTGCCCTGGCCAGGTTTCTGTGTTCATGGCCTGGATGGCTCAGCTTCACCAGGGTGAAGCGCTGCAGCTCATCGAGGCCAGCCCACCCTTGGGGGCGCAAGTGCAGCCCCAGCTGGCGACAGGAGGCAGCCAGCGATTCCGGAAGGGTGCTCTCCTGTTGCCACGCCTCGTCCACTGCTGGAGCCAGGAGGCTCGCCGGACCCTGCGGCAGGGCAGGGCTGCGGTCCAGCAGCCAGGTACGCATCGCGGCGAGGGAGCCCTCATCGTCGGCCCAGGCCAGCAGACGCTGCCGCTCCTCCCTGGTGAGCCCATGCCAGTGCACCAGCTTCAGCTTCACCCCGGCTAGATCGAGTTTGCGCCGCACGGCCATCGGCAGACAGCGCAGATCCCCTGCGAAGTCGGACTCGAACGCGTACACCCGGCTGGCGATCGGGCTCATGCCGCCAGCTCCCGCCTGCAGCGCTCGCCCGCCTGGGCCAGCAACAGTGCCCTGGCCTGCTGCAAACCTTCGCCCAGGCTGCCGTGCTGATCGCTTTGCCACAGCAGGCAACCCAGATTCCAGAGCAGGGCTTCAGCCAGGGGGCCCTCCCCCCGCAGGGCAGCCATGGCCTGGTCGCGCCAGATCTCCAGGCTCTGCCAGGGCACTTCCGGGGCGCTGATGCCGTGATCGCGGGGATGGAGCACCACCCGTTCGGTGCGCTCCCCCCGCAAGCGGGCGGTGATGCCGGCCCTGGTGGTGGGCAGATCGGTGGAGCCCTCCAGTCCCTTAATGGTGAGCACCTCCTGTTCACCGGTGGTTCGCAGGGCCTCCCAGGCCCGCTTTTCGGTGGGGGGATGAACGAACCCGCTGATCAGGAGACGCTCGCCCCGGTGGGGGGTCCAGAGGAGCTCCAGGCTGGCCACCGGCGGGCGTTTTCCGATCAGGTCGCGGGTGCGCACCAGCCCTTCCGCCGCTGGGAAGTGCAGGGGCTGGTGGGTGAGGGCGAGATTGTGTTGATCCAGTCGCTGCTGCACCGCCTCCAGGCTCAGGGTGTCCCAGGGGATACCCAGCGCGGCGAAGAGCTCCGCCAGGGTCACTCCGTATTTCACCGGCATGGGCCCTCCCCCATGGAGCACCACCGGCTGGCCCGCCGCGGCCAGGGTGAGGGCGATCAGGGGAAGGAGAGGAGCCGTGCGGCTGCGGCCGTCGTAGGGCACGGCAAAACAGAGGGCGCGCCTGCCCGGTGTGGCCAGGGTCGGTCCTTGGGCCTGGAAGGTCTCAAGCATGCCGCTCAGTTCTTCCGGCGTGGGCCGGCGGATGCGATGGGCGATCAGAAAGGCTCCCAGCTGGGCCGGATCCAGGGAGCCGGACAGCATCAGCGCCATCGCTTCTTGCGCTTCCTCCCGGCTGAGGCCGGTGCTGGTGTGTTCCCCACTCCCCACCTTGGCGATCAGCTCGCGGAAGCGGGCTTGCTGGGGGCCCAGCGACGAGAGATGACGGGCCCGTCGATCGCTGATCGGCACCGGAGCCCCGTCTTCTGTCGCAGTGTTTTGTAGCGGTTGCAACAAGACGATGGCCAGCCCTGGTGCACATTGTGACTGGAGAGCGGCTCACCGCGACGACCTCGCTTGGCAGGTCTGGACGCGAATCCCAACTCTGCAGGTCATCGACGTGTGCGGAGGCGGGTTCTCTGATCCCATCTCTCCATGGAACCTTCTGCTGCCTCCACTGCCGGGGCGACGCTCAACAAGATCGAGCAGGCCAAGGCCGGCTTCTGTGGCCTTGAGCTGGAACCCCGTCTCGGCGATCTGGCGGCCGCCGGCTGGGAAACCCTGGATGAGGCCACCCTCACGATCCACCTCAAGTGGCTAGGCATTTTCTTCCGGCCGGTGACGCCCGGGCGCTTCATGGTGCGGCTCCGGCTGCCCAATGGGCTAGTGCACGCCCATCAGCTGGAGGCCCTGGCGGATGCGGTCGACCGGTGCGGCGACCATGGCAGTGCCGATATCACCACCCGCCAGAACATTCAGCTCCGCGGCCTGCTGCTGGAGGACATGCCCCCCCTGCTGCAGGACCTGGAACGGGTGGGTCTCACCAGTCGGCAGTCTGGCCATGACAATCCCCGAAACGTCACTGGCAATCCCCTCGCAGGGATCGACCCTGAGGAAGTTGTCGACACCCGCCCCCTGGTGACGGCCATTCAGGAGGCGCTTCTGGGGCCGGAAGGACCCCGCAACCTGCCACGGAAATTCAATGTGGCCGTTGGCGGCGCCCCGGACAGTTTTCTGCTCCACAACGATCTGGCCTACCTGCCGGCCTTCGAGGGGGAGGAGCTGGGGTTCACCGTGATGGTGGGCGGCTTCTTCTCAGGCCAGCGGAATGAGCTGGCCATCCCTCTGGGGGTGTGGCTGCCGGCCGAGGCCCTGCCCGGCTTCACGCTTGCGGTGCTCAGGCACTACGAGCGCTGCGGCGACCGGGCCGTGCGCACCCGCACCCGGTTGATGTATTTGATCGATGCCCTGGGTCTGGAGGCCTATCGGGAGGAGGTGCTGGCCTGCCATGCCGAACTCAAGGGGCCTGAGGCTGCCGGCCTCGTGCGCAGCCACGATGGCAGCCATTTGGTGAACCGCCCCCCTCGGGATGTCTGCGGCGTCCACCCCCAGAAACAGGCCGGTCTGAGCTGGGTGGGATTGAACGTGCCCCTCGGCAGGCTGGATGCTGCCGCGATGGCCGATCTAGCCGATCTGGCCCGCACCTTCGGATCCGGCCAGTTGCGGCTGACCGAGAGCCAGAACGTCGTCATCAGCGATGTGCCTAGCGAACGGCTCGAGGCCCTCCAGGCTGAACTGGAGATGCCGGAGCGGCAACGGGCCTTCCGCCTGAACCCTGGCCCCCTGATGGCAGAAGCGGTGAGCTGCACCGGCAACCGCTACTGCAGCTTTGCCCTCATCCCCACCAAGACCACCGCTCAGCAGGTCGTGGAGGAGCTGGAGCGTCGTCTCGAGCTCCCCCACCCTGTGCGCACCCATTGGACCGGCTGCCCCAATGCCTGCGGGCAGCCCTACATGGGGCAGATCGGTCTGATGGGAGCCAAGGCCCGCCTGGATGGCCAGATGGTGGAGGCGGCCAAGCTGTTTCTGGGGGGCTCCATGGGCGCCGAGCCACGGCTGGCCGAGCTGCATCACAAAGGGGTGCCCCTGAGTGAGCTCACGAACGTGCTGGAGAACCTGCTCGTGGAGCACTTCGGTGCCAGGCGCCGCCCCCTTTCCCCGTGAAACGTCCCAGGGCGGGCGTCCACCAGCGCTGCCGGTGCACGCCCATCCTTTGCTGATACGCACGATCCACCTGGTTCATCTCCTGCAGGTCGGAGTAGTCGGCCACGCCGTAGAGCAGGTGGATGAGGCGATCGGGATCCAGATCCAGGGCTGCCGCCTCCTGCCAGAGCTGCTCGGTGCGGGTCTGGTCGGCCCGCTGGAACTGGGCCTCGGCCAGCTGGCGGGTGAGGAGGAACAGCAGCTGACGTTCCTTCAGGGTTGCGAAATACAGAGTGCTTTTCTGCACAGGATGTCCTCCAGGAGCCGACGTCCGGTTTCAGTGTGGGCAAGCTCCGGGCCGGAGCACGGCTCGCCGGACCCTTCTGCCATGAAACGTAGCGGTTGTTACATCACGGCCCCAGCGGCATGCGCTGATCCAGGCGTTGCGTGGGCCTCCTGGCTGCCCATTCCCCCTGAGGATTTGCCATGGTGAATCCTCAGGCCGACTTCCCAGCCGTGGTTTCCACCCCAGGTCAGCTTGCCGACGTGGTGGCCCAGCTTCCCCCTCCTGGCAGCGCGGATCGCTGGCCCTGGCTCCAGACCCTGCGGCGGTGCCCCTCCCTGACCCTCGAGCCCTGGTTGCAGGCCCTGGAGGCCGGTCTGCTCACGCCCCAGCAGGATTTGATGGCTGTGCTGGCCGATCATCTCGACGGACCAGCCATGGTGCGCCTGCTGCAGTGGTGGCTTCGCAGTGACGCCCAGGACCCGTCCCTTCCCCCCCTGCTGGTTCCCCGGCGCGATCCCGAGGCGCTGGTTCTGCTGCGCCAGGCCTGCGCAGCTCCCGACACCCCGGGGGATCGGCTGGTGGCCCTGTTGCCGCTGCTGGGCCACCAGCGAGACCCTGCGGATTTCGCCCTTCTCCAGGGGCTGGCCCTGCAGCCCGGACCGCTGCAGCTGCGGATGGCCGCCCTGGAGGGGCTCTGCCGCGGCCTGGCCGCCTGGCCCCTTACGCCGCTGCGGCGCATGCTCACCACCCTTGCCGGCGATCTGCACGGCCCCCTGGCCGAGGCGGCTGTGGATGCCTTGGCCCGTCTGCCCGGGGCGCGGGTGTCTCTTGTTGCTCTGCGGGATCGTGCCCTCGATCCTGCCGTCGCCGGGCGCCTGGAGCGGCGCCTGGCGCGCATGGCCCCCTCTCCCCTGGTGCTGCTGATCCACGGCCGCTCCGGGGGGCTGGTGCCCGAGGAGCTGCTGGCGTTCGCCAGGGAGCTGGAGGCGCGCCGGGGGGCGCCGGTGCACCTGGAAACCCTCACGGCGCATGAGCTCCCGCCCCTTCCGGAACCCAGCGCCGCCCTCACCACCCTGGTGCCCCTCTTTCTCCTGCCGGGCGGCCATGTGCGCCACGATGTCCCCATGCGGGTGACCCGCTGGCGGGCCGCAGGGGCGGTGCGGCGGTTGCCTTTCCTCGGGGCCTGGCCCGCCTGGCAGCGCCTCCTCGCCGCGGAGGTGAACCGTCTGCGGGCACCCATTGAAGCTGCAAGGCCCCTGCTGGTGCACCATCCTGTGGAGGGTTTCCTTCCTCCGCGCTACCTGAGCCACCTCGCCTCCCTCTGCGGCGCCCGCTGCCTGGCCCTCCCCTACCCCTCCGCCTCCGCTGAGGGAGGGGGTGCCCCTCCGCCGCCGCAGGAGCCAGCCCTCCCCCTGGCCCTGGCTTCCTGTCGGCTCACCGATGGTTTCGGTGCCTGGCTGGGCCCCCCCCTGCTGGGGCGCCCCAGCTGCTGCCAGGCCCTACTCGAGCTGCTGGTGGCCTTGCCATGAGCAGCGGAAACGGCGCGACGCCCGCCCCCTACGGCAAGGTGTATCTGGTGGGGGCTGGCCCGGGCGATCCCGAGCTGCTCACCGTGAAGGCCCATCGCCTGCTGAGCAGTTGCGAGGCCCTCGTCTACGACTCCCTCGTGCCCCAGGCCCTGCTGGATCTGGTGCCGGCGGGCTGTGAATGCCGCTTTGTGGGCAAGCGGCGGGGGCATCATTCCGTGCCCCAGCCGAAGATCAATGCCGTGCTCCTGGAGCTGGCCGAGCGCCATCAGCGAGTGGTGCGCCTCAAGGGGGGGGATCCCTTTCTCTTTGGCCGGGGCGGGGAGGAGGCGGCCCACCTGGTGAGCCGGGGGGTGCCCGTGGAGGTGGTGCCTGGGGTGACGGCCGGGATCGCCGCACCGGCCTACGCCGGCATCCCCGTCACCCACCGCCGGGCGGGCTCCAGCGTCACCTTCGTGACGGGCCATGAGGAGATCGACAAGGGCCGGCCCGGGGTCGACTGGCGCGGCCTGGCCCGCAGCAGCGATGGCCTGGTGATCTACATGGGCCTGCACAACCTCCGCCGCATCTGCGAGGAGTTGATGGCGGGAGGGCTGGAGCCTGCTACCCCGGCCGCGGCCATCCAGCAGGGCACGGTTCAGGGGCAACGGATTCTGTTGGCCTCTCTGGCGGAGTTGGCGGATCAGGTGGAGGGGGCGGCCCTGGCTTCTCCCGCGATCATCGTGATCGGCGCCGTCGTGGCCCAGCGGGTGGAGGCCTGTGCGCCTGAGCCGGCTGAGGTGGTGATGCCCATCCCCCTCTGAGCCCGCTTCGGGAACTGCCCGCAAGATTCGTCGTTTTGTAACGACGCTCACCCGGTGAACCTTGGCGGTTCGGTTCACTGATCCATTCTCCATCGCTGGATTCGGCTCTCCCGGCTGGTTCAGCCTCCCCTCCGCTCCAGCCAGCTCCCTTCTGGTTTCCCCTGCCATGACCGCCACCCTGTCGAACCGACACCCCAGCCCCGAAGCTTTCCCCATGCCTGATCGCAGCGAGCAAGGCCAGAGCGAGCCCATCCAGAGCGTGCATCGTCCAGCGCCGATGTTCGAGCTCATCCCCTACGAGAAGTTTCGCGATACCCCTTCCGTTCGCTTTTTCGATATCACTGTTCCCACCTCCAATGCCCGCGATTTGGTGGTGCATTCCGGTCCGGCGATCAGCCCGCCGAACGACCCCGATTCAGGCGCTTGGCAGTTTTATCTTCACCCTCACCAGGAAGACAACCTGCTGGCAATGCACGGCGGCCGCACCTTCTATCTAGTGAATTTGGGTTGGAATTATCCGTATCACATCGTGCGTCTGGATTGCGGCGGCGACATTCTCCGCATCCCCCCCGGCACCTTCCACCGCTCCGTTTCCGATCCCGACGGCTCCCTCGTGCTCAATCAGGCCGTTCGCGAGGAGGGTGCCAGTGTGTTGCGTGAGTTTCGCGTCTACAACAGCTCCCGCATTCCACGCCTCTTTGCTGTCACTTCCAAAACCGCTCCCCTCCCCAAGCTGCACGGCCTCAACTGGTGAGGCCCAGGCCTTCCAAGCGCAGGTCGAGGCTCACCGACTGGGGGCTCTCCCGCCCCTGCCAGGCTGGGCCAGCCGCCTCTCGTGAGGTGGGATCGGAGGGGTCCCCCTCCCCAGGCTCAAAGCGCTCGCCGTTGGGGGTGAGGATGTAGGCCTCCACCCCAGCCGGGCTGCCCACCAGGAGCCGCAGGGGCCAGTGGGGAGGGATCCCGGGATGGAGGCAGGGGTAGAGCTGCTGTAGGCGGTAGCGAACGGCGAATAGGGCGGAGGGATCGGCCTCCAGAGGCAGGCTTCTGCCCTGCAGGGCCAGCCAGCATTGGTTGCGGAAGGCGCCATTGGCCGTGATCTCAAATCGCCGCAGGGAGCCATCCACAAACCGGCTTGTGAAGCCCCCTTCCCGGGGGAAATCGCAGATCAGTGGCCACGGTTCCAGGGCGGGCCGGAGCTCCAGGCGGGGCACCTCCCCATCGGCGCCGGGTGCACCCTCCCACGTCAACAGGGGAGGAAAGCGCCACTCCCAGAGCTCCCGGAAGGGCCCGGCCTCCAGGGCCAGCCCACCACTGGCCAGATCGGCCAGCACCGTCTCCAGATCGGCCCAGAGCTGGCTGGGCAGCAGCCAGCGATCGTGCAGGGCCGGGCCCCAGTCGCGCAGGCGGCCGGGTCGGTGGGCGGGGGTGAGCAGGTGGGCCGCCAGGCTGCTCCAGAGCAGGGCGATGGCCTGGGTCCACTCCAGCCGGGGCAGGCTTTCCAACGCGCGAAACTCAATCAGCCCCAGGCAACCCGCCGGCGTGCCCGGATTCCAGAATTTGTCGAAGCTGATCTCGCTGCGGTGGTTGTTGCCGCTGCGATCCGCATGGAGGTGGCGCAGGGTTTCCCCGATCAGGGCCCGATGGTCGCCCCAGGGCTCCACCGATGGCTGCTCCTCGGCCCGCTCCAGCTGGCGGTAGGCCAGCTCCAGATCAAAGATTGAGCCGGCGGCCTCATCGGGCCGGGGCGCCTGGGAGGCAGGCCCCACGCTCGCGCCGCTGAAGAGATAGGCCAGGCTGGGATGGTGCTGCCAGTAGCGCAGCAGGCCCGCCAGCCAGGCCGGCCGGGGGAAAAAGGGATTGGTGGCCAGGCTGGCGCCCCCCCAGAGCAGGTGGTTGCCCCCACCCGTTCCCTCCTGGGTGCCATGGGCGGATTCCTTCCAGCTGCGCAGCCCCACCTGCTGGCCGGCCGCCTCGATGCGCTGCAGC
>JBBARZ010000041.1:0-17435 GCA_040399505.1 Cyanobium sp. | reverse complement strand
TCACCTTCGCCTGCTCCACCTCCAACTCCTGCCCTGCTACCAGCACACGGCCCCGATCGTCCTCAGCCTGCAATGCCAGGCGCTCTGGCTCGCTGATCAAGCCCTCTCGCTGCAGATGTGCCGCAAACAACTCCCCCTCATCCCCTGGCGTGTCATTTGCATTGAGCTGCCCATCGAGGTGATGCCCCAACTCCTCCGTGAGCACTGCCAGGGCTTGGGCTTGGCTGGCACTTCGCAGCCACTCCTGGTTCAAGTAGATCGTGCCCGTGTTGATCGCATAGGCGCCAGCTGCTCCAGCCATGGAGCTGGCTGGCAACATCACCACGGGCGGGAGGTCTTGAAACTGCCCTGCCGCCCACCTGGCCATCAGCTCCTTCAGGGCTTTCGGCTCCTCCTTCAACTGCAGCGCGTCCACAGCCGCACGGCTGATGGACCCCTCCTGCGCCCAGCTGCTGAGCTGCCGCTTCCAGCCATCGAGCAGGGGGCTGAGGGTAGCCATAGAGAATAAAAAAGCGATGTTTTCTAGAGGAGCGGTAGAAACTGCATCCCGCCGCATGGTTACAGCGCGGCTACGGATTATAGCAAATCAAGCGCATCCTGGTAGTTGATAGATAGATTCTCAGCAATCACTTCAACTATTGGCTTGACGGCCGTTCCGCTTTGAGGCGAAATCTTTTGTTTTATAGCTTAACAATGCGAGAGCGTTCTTCAGGCTCGCGTCGAACAGACCAAAACAAAAACCCGCCCTCCGGGGAGAAGACGGGCTGCGATTGAGATCTGAGTTGGTCTTCGAATCGGAGCGGCGGGATTTGAACCCACGACCCCCACTACCCCAAAGTGGTGCGCTACCAAGCTGCGCTACGCCCCGGCCCAACGAAGGTATCACAGCGGCCTGGGGGGTTGACGCTGGCGGACCAGCCGTTTCAGCAGCCGTTGCGTGAGGCGATCGCGGCCCAGGGCCGCATACCCCCGGATGCGCTCCTGGCGGGCCAGCTGGCGCAGGCCCGCCAGGGTGAGCGAGGCCAGCCGCAACTCCGGCAGCCGCTGCCAGGCCTGGGTTGTTACGGGCAGATCCGAGCCCTCCCGGCCCTCGCGGAAGCCAAACAAGGCATTTTCGGCCATCCACTCCGGCACCAACACAAACAACACAGCCAGAAGGCCATAGAGCTCCACAAGGCCCCTCGGGAGGGGATGGAGCCGGCGGGATCTCTCCTCCAGCTCCGTCGGAGAGTCGTCCTCGCCACTCATACCTGCTCGCTCCGCAGACAGGTGATCTTCAACGGCAACTGCTCCAGCGTGAGTTCATCTCCGCGCAAAATCAAGCGAAAATCATCATTGCGATAAATCAGGGCCGGATCGCTGCTGGTCTCGCGAAACAGCGTGGTTTGCGATCCCCTGCTGATCAACGTGGCCTGGGATGCATTGCGCTCCAGCACCACGCCCCCTTGTCCAGCGCAGAGATAGCGCTCCTTGATGTCGTAGTCCTCCCACCAGGGGGAAGTCATCGCCAGCCCTACGGGCTGTAGGCCCGCCACCAAACCCAGGAGGAGGGGGAGGAGCGCCATCGCCAGGCTTAAGACAAACGAATGGGGGCATTGTCCCCGCGCAACACGCAATGGGGAAGGCTCCAGTCGTAAGACTGCCAAACCTCGGCCGGCAACTGGTAGGCCGCCCCCTCAAAGGCACCCAACCGCACGCCCGAGGGCTGGGCGGAGCAATAGGGGCGACTGCCGGGCTTGACCAGGTATTGCTGGTGATAAGGCTCGGCAAAATAAAAGGTTTTGTCGCTGGCGATCTCCGTGGTGATCGGCCCATAGCCCGCCTCCTGCAGCAAGGACCCATAGGCCCGGGCGCTCGCCTGAGCCAGGGCCAGGTCTGCGGGACTCGTCACGTAGATCGCTGATCGGTATTGGCTGCCTCGATCGTTCCCCTGGCCATCCCCCTGGGTGGGGTCATGGCACTCCCAGAACAACTTCAGCAGATCACTGAGCCCCACCTGGGCCTGATCCCACACCACCCGCACCACCTCCGTGTGGCCCGTGCGGCCCGAGCAAACCTGCTGATAAGAGGGATCAAACACGGTCCCGCCCGCGTAACCCACCGCCGTGGTGATCACCCCCGGCAACCGCCAAAAACCCTTCTCCGCCCCCCAGAAGCAACCACAGCCGAAAACCACCTCCCCCTGCCCGGGCTGAACAGCCGCCGCAATCGGCGTGCCGAGCACCACATGGGTCAACTCAGCGGCCTGCTTGGTGGGCGTGAGGGATGGAGAAAATAGGTCGAACACCTTTGGTGCCAGTGCATCGGGGTTTGGCCGAGCCTAGGAGCTGCAACCCGTTCATTGCTTCGGCACAAAGGCAATGTGGTTGATCAAGGTTGTGGTGAACGCAAAGAGAAGAAACGGCAAGGAGAGCACCAGGATCAGCCCCACCCCCACCAGGGCAAAGATCGGTTTGCTCGCCCCCATCAGGGCCAGGCCCGCGGCCAGGCTGACAAAGATGACCAGCATCCAGATCAAGATCTGCCCGTAGATGTCACCAAAGGTGAGCGTGCAACGCATGTCGTAGGCCTGGCTGAGGGCCGAGGCGGATGGAGCCGTGGGGGTGGAAGTCATGGCAGAAAAAGGGACGCCCTCAACGATGGGAAACCTGCTGTCAGCTAAGCGGGCCAGCCCAGCTCCTGTCTGGTCTCTCAACAACAATTGAGGCCGGCCCGCCTGCCAACGAACCATCCAGGGCCCCTCAGGCGGTTTGCAGCCGTTCCGCCTGCTCCCGCTCCCACAGCCGCCGGTAGGTGCCGGGCACACCCAGCAGGTCCTGGTGGCGCCCCTCCTGCACAAGGCGCCCCCCCTCCATCACCAGGATGCGATCGCAGGCCGCCGCGGCAGAAAGTTGGTGGCTGATGAGCACCACCGTGCGTTGTTGCTGCTCACGCACGGCCCGCAGGATCGCCGCCGCCGTGCGGTTGTCCACGCTGGCCAGGGCGTCATCCAACACCAGGATCGCCCGATCCACCAGCAGGGCCCTTCCCAGAGCCGTGCGCTGCCGTTGCCCGCCGCTGAGGGTGATGCCCCGCTCCCCCACCAGGGTTTGGTAGCCATCGGGAAACCCCCTGATATCGGGCGCCAGCTGGGCCATCTCGGCGGCCGCCTCCACCCGCTCCATCGAAGCCTCCGGCTCCCCGTAGCGCAGGTTGTCCGCCAGGGTGGCGGTGAAAAGAAACCCTTCCTGGGGCACCAGGGCCACCTGGCGGCGCAGGTCGTCGAGCGCCAGGGAGGTGACATCGATGCCATCCAAAAACAACTGGTGCTCCGGCACCTCCACCATCCGCCCCAAGGCCCGGGCCAGGGTGCTCTTGCCGCACCCCACGGGGCCCACCACCGCCACCAGTTCCCCCGGCCGGATGGAAAACGACAGGTTGTCCACAGCTGGTTGGGGCCGGCCGGGGTAGTGCACCGTGAGGCCCCTGGCCTCCAAACCCCCTCCCGCCTGATGGTCTAGGTGCTGGGGGCGGGGGGGCGACACGATCGCGGGCTGGCGCCGCAGCAGGGTTTCGATGCGCTCCAAACTGACTTGCCCCGTTTGAAACGTGTTGAGGGTGAAACCCAGCAGGGCCGTGGGGAACACCAACCGCTCCACATACAGAATCAGCGCCACCAGATCCCCGATGGTGAGTCGGCCGCTCTCCAGCTGGGTGCTGCCCAAACCCAGCAGCACCAGCAGGCTGATCGAAGCAATGCCTTCAATCAAGGGAAAGAGCATGCTGCGGCTGCGGGCCGGGCCGAGAGCCGCATCCCGGTAAGCCCGGTTGGAGGCGGCAAAGGCCTCCTCCTCCACCGCCTCCTGGCCATAGATCTTGATCGCACTGATGCCGGAGAGGTCTTCCTGAAGCAGGTTGGTGAGATCGGCGAGGGCCTCCTGTTGGCGGCGCTGTTCGCGCATCATGCGGCCACCAAATTTGCGCACCCCCAACAACATCAAGGGATAGAGGGCCACCGCCACCAGAGTGAGCCAGGGATCGATCGCCACCATGGCCGGCAAGGTGAGGCCGTAGGCCAGCGCCGTATTGGTGAGGCTGAGCACCGCAAACCCCAGCAGGCGCCTCACGTTCTCCACATCACTGGTGGCCCGGCTCAGCACCTCCCCACTGGAGGTGGCCTGCACCCAGGCCGGCTCCTGGCGGAGGAGATGGTCGAAAATCTGTTGCTTGAGATCCACCTCCACCTGGCGGCCCACGCCGAACACGAGCATTCGCGACAGAAGCCGCACCAGGGCGATCACGGTGGCCAGAGCAATGATCCACCCGGCTTGCCCCAGCACCTTGCTGTAGCTGAAGCCCTCCTGCAGATCCTCCACCACCCGCCGCACGATCAGGGGGATAGTGACCCCCAGGCCATTCACCACCAGCAGGGCCAACACACCCAGCAGGAGTTGGCGACGATGGGGCCACAAATAGCGGCGAAGCAGATCGAGCCGCAGAGCACGCATCAGCGCAGCTGTTGTTCAGGGGGCTGCCCTAACCTAGGGGTCGGGATCCTGAGACCCTTTTCGCCATGGCGCAGCAAAAGGAGGATCAGGGCCAGAGCCATCCGCTTTACAGCCAAGACCGATCCACCGTGGATCGCCTGCTGGCCGCGCAGACACCCGTCGATGACGACCTGGTGGATGCGGCCCGGCTGCTCTCGCGCTACGACGGTTTTCCCGGCGCCTTTGATCTTCAGAACGATCTGGAGCGGGCCATCCGGCTCTGGGGACTGAACCGGGAGACCCTCCAGGCGAAAACGCGGGCCCTCTGGCAAAGCGGCTACAAGCCTGGCGCCGGCGATCCGAAGGCTGAACCGGTGGGTTCTGGATTTGATGCCAGCGCCGATCCGGCCCCTTGAGCTGGCCCAGACAGCACAAACTCTCTCCCCGTCTTTTTTCTCCCGGGTCTCGCCAGTTTGGGGGCTTTCGGGTGATAGTAGAGAGGTCCCCATCACCCGGCCCGGTGTGCTCTGCACCCGGGCTTTTTCTTGCCCACATCTATCCGACGTGCCAAGCACCTCCTCTCCCCTCCCTATTGAACCCAGCCTCCTGGAGCAGTTGCTTGGGGGCCAAGACCTATCCCCAGCCCAGGCAAAATCCCTGATGGTGGGTTGGCTGGAAGGAAGCGTGGATCCCACGCTCACGGCCGGATTGCTGGTGGCGCTGCGGGCCAAGGGCGTGGGTGGAGAGGAACTGGCCGCCATGGCACGGGTGCTGCGGGAGGCGGCCGCCTCCGTGGGGTCCCGCCCCCCCGGCCCCCTGGTGGATACCTGCGGCACCGGAGGCGATGGGGCCAACACCTTCAACATTTCCACCGCGGTGGCCTTCGCCGCCGCGGCCTGTGGCGCCCAGGTGGCCAAGCATGGCAACCGCAGTGCCAGCGGGCGAGTGGGCTCAGCTGATGTGCTCGAGGCCCTGGGGATCGATCTTCAGCGCCCCCTGGATCAGGTGGTGAACGCCCTCCAAACCACTGGAATCACCTTCCTCTTCGCCCCTGGCTGGCATCCAGGGCTGGGCCGGATCGCCCCCCTGCGGCGCAGCCTGGGAATCCGCACCGTGTTCAACCTTCTCGGCCCCCTGGTGAATCCCCTCACCCCGGAAGCCCAGGTGTTGGGCGTGGCCCGGAACGACCTCCTCGATCCAATGGCCGCCGCGCTCCTGGAGCTGGGCGTGGGGCGTGCGGTGGTGGTGCATGGCCATGGCGGGCTGGATGAAGCCTCCCTCTCCGGGCGCAGTGAGCTGCGCCTGGTGGAAGGGGGCCAGATTCGATCGGATGCGCTCCATCCAGAGGCCCTGGGATTAAACCTGGCCCCCATCTCCGACCTCGCGGGTGGGGATCCGCCCACCAACGCCGCCATCCTGGAGGCCGTGCTCCGGGGCCAGGGCACCCGGGCCCAGAAGGAGGTGGTGAGTTTGAACACGGCCCTGGTGATCTGGGTGGCGGGATTGGCACCCTCGATCCAGGAGGGGCTGGCCCAAGCTCAGGAGGCCCTCGCCAACGGCGCCGCCTGGAGGAAGGTGGAGCAGCTGCGGGGGGTGCTGCCCCAGCAACCACCGGCGGCAGAATGACCCTGATTCCTCGCTCTGCACCCTCTCCCACCGTGCCCCATCCCCAAGGCGAACCCGCCCTCCTGGTTCTGGCTGATGGCACCGTGCTGGAGGGAACCGGGTTGGGCGCTCGCGGGACGGCCATCGGGGAAGTGGTGTTCAACACCGGCATGACGGGCTATCAGGAGGTGATGACCGACCCGAGCTACGCGGGCCAGCTGGTGACCTTCACCTATCCCGAGCTAGGCAACACCGGTATCAATGATGAAGATCTGGAAGCCTCTGCCCCCCATGTGCGCGGGGTGATCGCTCGCCAGCTCTCCCCCATTGCCAGCAGCTGGCGGGCCCAGGAAGACCTCGAACCCTGGCTGAAGCGCCATGGGGTGGTGGGCATCAGGGGGGTGGACACCCGCGCCCTGGTGCGCCTGCTGAGGGAAGGGGGCGCCATGAACGGGGGCATCGCCAGCGACGGCACCTCAGCCGCCGACCTGCTGGCACAGGTGCGTTCCGCCCCCTCGATGGCGGGTCTGAATCTGGCCGCTGGGGTCAGCACGGCGGAGAGCTACCGCTGGACCGGTCTCTGCGGCGCCACCTTTGATCGCCGGGTCCAATCCTGGCCGGAGCGCCCCTATCGGGTGGTGGCGGTGGATTTCGGCATCAAGCGGGCCATCCTGGAACGGTTGGTGGCCCATGGCTGTGAGGTCACCGTGGTGCCGGCCAACAGCTCCCTCGAGGAGGTGTTGAGCCACCAGCCAGAAGGCGTGTTTCTCTCCAATGGCCCGGGAGATCCGGCTGCCGTCACGGAGGGCATCCACCTGGCCCAAGGGCTCCTGCGACAGCGCGATCTCCCTATCTTTGGCATCTGCCTGGGTCATCAGATTCTTGGCCTGGCCCTGGGGGGGCGCACCTTCAAGCTGGCCTACGGCCATCGCGGGCTCAACCATCCCTGCGGGACGCCAGGGGAGGTGGAGATCACCAGCCAAAACCACGGCTTCGCCATCGACGCGGCCTCCCTGCCCAGCGATCGGGTCGGGGTGACCCACCTCAACCTCAATGACCAAACGGTGGCCGCCCTTGTCCTCCACCACCAGCCCGTCTTCGGTGTGCAATATCACCCGGAAGCCAGCCCAGGCCCCCACGACGCCGATCACCATTTCCATCGCTTCACCGCGTTGATGGCCCAGAGGCGCCCCTGAACGGCATTCCCTGGCAATTGCAGCAATTTTCGGCTAGCCATGATCCACCCCCGCCAACCCCCACTACACTTCGCCGATCACCTGTTGCTGGAGATCGACCAATCGCCGACTTGCACCGACTGACCGTCTCGTTGCGGGGGGGCTGTGAACGCCAGAACCACGGCCTGGTGTTCTGCTTCACAGGTCAGCTCGACGCCTATTCCGATAAGCAATTTACGGAATTCATTCAGAAGGAGTCGGCTGCATCCAAGCTTCCCCTTGTGATTGATCTGAGCAAGATCGACTTCATCGACTCCTCAGGTCTCGGAGCCCTCGTCCAGCTGGCCAAGGAATGCAATCAAAAGAAGGTGCAGTTTCTGGTGGTCGGCAATGCCCGCGTGGTGCAAACCGTCAAGCTGGTGAGGTTGGAGGAGTTTCTCCATCTCCAGCCTGATCTGCCCACTGCCCTTGACCAGCTCGCCTCCTGAAGCCGTTCCCCATCAGGTGCCCGCTTTTGGCCCTGCGAGCTGGCTCACGACGCTCCCCAGCCTGGCTCCCGAAGCCGAACTCAATATCCTTCAATTGGCCTGGTTAGGCGACGCGGTTTGGGAACTTCACCAGCGTCTGCAACGCTGCCAGGCACCAGGCCGCCCGGCCGACCTCCACAAGCTGGTGATGGCCAGGGTGAAAGCTGGGGCCCAAGCCCTCGCCCTCGACCAGCTGCGACCCCATCTCCGGCCAGAGGAAATGGAGATGGTGCGGCGGGGGCGGAACCGTGCCGGCCGGGGCCCTCGCCCCCAAGAGGCCTCGCTCTATGGGCAGGCCACAGGATTTGAGACGATGGTGGGCTGGCTCTTTCTCCAGGATCCGCGCCGCTTGGCCGAACTTTTGGATCACCTCGAGGAAACCGACCCCCTCCACTGCGCAGCGGACCATGAGCCCACCCCCTAATAACTCCAATCGCCGCCGCCCCATCCGGCGTGGCGACGGTCCTGGCATGGGGCCAGGAAGCCCAAGAGACTTCTCCAGAGGCCGGCCAGGTCGGGGGCCAGGCGATCCCCGAAAAATGGGGAGCAGCAGCACCTTTCGGCGGCGGGCCCCACGACCCGACGGAGATGCCCCATCGGAAGGCCGCCGTTGGTTACGGGATCGGGAGGAAGCTCCCGGCTCGAGCCCAGGTCCTGAGCGGTGGCGCCGCCCTGAAGGGGCAGGCCGACCACGGACTCCCTCCCAAGAAGGACGTCAATGGCGTCCCACCCGGCGGGACGAAGGCTTCCAACGCCCCCTGCGACCCCAGCGCAGGGACAACAGACCACCGGTGGTGGTGGAGGACAAACCCCAGGGGGACGTCCACGCCGGTGCCGCCCCCAGTGACCTCATCTGGGGACGCCATTCGGCCCAGGCCGCTCTGGAGAGCGGGCGACCGATCCATCGGATCTGGTGCACGCCGGAGATGCGTTTTCGCCCCGTCTTTTTGCAGCTCCTGAGGGAAGCCAAGTCGACGGGCGTGCTGGTGGAGGAGGTGACTTGGGCCCGGCTCGGCCAGATCAGTGGGGGTGCCGTGCACCAGGGCATCGTGCTCCAACCGGCAGCGGCCGACACCCTCGATCTGCCCAGCTTGATCGAAGGGTGCCGGCAGGTGGGGGAATCCCCCTTGTTGGTGGCTGTGGATGGCCTCACCGACCCCCAGAACCTGGGGGCCATTCTCCGGAGTGCGGAGGCTTTGGGGGTGCACGGGCTGGTGCTCCCGCAACGACGCAACGCAGGCCTGACCGGCTCCGTGGCCAAGGTGGCTGCAGGGGCGCTGGAACACCTGCCCGTGGCCCGGGTGGTGAACCTCAACCGAGCTCTCGATAGCTTGCGGCAGGAGGGCTATCGGGTGGTGGGGTTGGATGCCAAGGGCACCGTGAGCCTGGAGGAGGCGGATCTGGAAGGGCCCCTGGTGGTGATCACCGGCTCAGAAGGCCAGGGGCTCTCGCTCCTCACTCGCCGGAGCTGCGATCTGCTTGTGCGCATTCCCCTCCGGGGCGCCACACCCAGCCTCAATGCCTCCGTGGCCACGGCCCTGGTGCTCTACGAAGTGGCCCGCAGGAGCTGGATGCGTGGCCTGCAGGGCACGGCGCCAGCGCCACGGCTTGTGCGCCCCAGCGTTGCCACCCAGCCCCTGGAGGCAGACGAGGCGGACGCTCCCCCTCCGGCTCCAGAGCTAACCAAGGAGAAGGACACCCTGGCAGACCCAGGGGAGGCCCTCTTCAGCACGGAGCCTGTGGCGGAGAGTCTCCCTGGCACGGAAACCTTCGCGGACGACATCCATCTGTGAGAATCTCTGGGACAGGACATAGCGTCCCGCGATGGGCAGAATGGGGAGATCCCAGCACTCCTCCATGAATCCCCTGCTCTGGCCAGTGCGCAGCCTTGCCAACGCGGTTGGCCTTGCCTGGTGGGCACGGGTGGAAACCCGCTCTCCCGATGCGGTGTATTGGTTTGGCCCCTTTGTGAGGCGAGACACCCTGGAAGCGGCTCTTGTGCCCTTCTTGGACGACCTGCGCTCAGAAACGCCAGCGAGCATGGAGCACCGCCTGGTGCGCACCTCCCGCAGCGAGCCCTTCACCGAACTGCCCTCGTCCTCCCTCTCTCTCTAGGCAGGGCCGTTGGCCGCTGGACTGATAGCGTCCAGCAAAACCGATGGTGCGCAGGGATGGGCATTGCCGAATGGCGCGGCCAATTGCAGCGGGGGGAGGTATCCGCCCGAGACCTGACAGAGGCGGCTTTGGCGCGCATCGAGGCGGTGGAGCCCCAGGTTCATGCCTTTCTTGACATCTGCACAGAACGGGCCTTGGCAGATGCGGATCGCATTGACGCTAGACGGTCTGCGGGGGAAGAGCTCCCTCCCTTGGCGGGCATCCCGGTAGCCATCAAAGACAACCTCTGCACCCGGGGCATCCGCACCACCTGCTCCAGCCGGATGCTCGAGCACTTCGTGCCGCCTTACGAATCCACGGTGACCGAACGGCTCTGGCAAGCGGGGGCGGTGCTGATCGGCAAAACGAATCTCGATGAGTTCGCCATGGGCAGCTCTACGGAAACCTCAGCCTTCGGGCCCAGCCGCAACCCCTGGGACCCAAGCCGGGTGCCTGGAGGAAGCTCTGGAGGCAGCGCGGCCGCCGTGGCCGCAGGCGAATGCCTGGTGTCACTCGGCTCGGATACGGGCGGATCCATCCGCCAGCCAGCCAGTTTCTGTGGGGTGGTGGGGCTCAAACCCACCTACGGCAGGGTGAGCCGCTGGGGATTGGTGGCCTTCGCCAGCTCCCTCGACCAGGTGGGCCCTTTCGGCACAAGCGTGGCAGATACGGCGGAGGTGCTGCAGGTGATCGCCGGCGAAGATCGCCGGGATGGCACCTGCCTGGCCGCGCCCGTGCCCGATTACGGGGCCCATCTGAACCGGCCCCTGGCGGGGATGAAGGTGGGACTGATTCGGGAGTGCTTCCATGAGCAGGGCCTCGACCCCCAGGTGAAAGCTTCCGTCATGGCCGCCGCCCAGGTGCTGCATAGCCTCGGCTGCGAACTGGTGGAGGTGAGCTGCCCCCGCTTCGATGATGGGATCGCCACCTATTACGTGATTGCTCCCTCCGAGGCCTCCGCCAACCTGGCCCGATACGACGGGGTGAAATACGGCTTGCGCAGTGAGCTCGGCAGCAACGACAACCTGGCGGTGATGACGGCCCGCACCAGGGCCGAGGGTTTTGGTGATGAGGTGCAGCGGCGCATCCTGATCGGCACCTATGCGCTCTCCGCCGGCTATGTGGATGCCTACTACAAACAGGCCCAACGGGTTCGCACTCTGATCCGTAGAGATTTCGACCAGGCCTTCACCCAGGTGGATGTGCTCCTCTCCCCCACCTCGCCCACCACGGCCTTTCGCTTCGGGGCCCATACGGAGGATCCCTTGGCGATGTATCTCGCCGACCTGCTCACGATTCCCGCCAACCTGGCAGGGCTGCCAGCGATCAGTGTGCCCTGTGGCTTTGATGATCAGGGCTTACCGATCGGCCTGCAGCTGATTGCCGGCGTGCTTGAGGAAGGCAAGCTGCTCCAGGTGGCCCATCAATACGAACAGGCTGCCGCCGTGATGCAGACCCGTCCAAGCGCTCCCCTGGTTGCGTAGCACCAGATGTAGCGGCCAACGAAGGGCTCCGCCCGGGCAGCCGCTACTCTTGGTGGGCACAATCCACTAAGGTAGCTCGAGCTGTCGGGATGGTGCTGTGAGTTTTGTCTCTCTCCATAACCACAGCGACTACAGCCTGTTGGATGGGGCCTCCCAGTTGCCCGCCCTAGTGGAACGGGCCAAAGAGCTCGGCATGGCAGCCCTAGCCCTGACCGATCATGGCGTGATGTATGGGGCAATTGAACTTCTAAAAAGCTGCAAAAAAGTAGGGATTAAACCCATTATTGGCAATGAGATGTATGTCATCAATGGCAGCATTTCCGATCCACAACCCAAAAAGGAGCGGCGCTACCACTTGGTGCTGATGGCGAAGAACGGCACCGGTTACCGCAACCTGGTGAAGCTCACGAGCCTCTCCCACCTGCAGGGCATGCGGGGCCGTGGCATCTTTGCCCGAGCCTGCATCGACAAACACCTCCTCAAAAAACACAGCGAAGGGCTCATCGCCGCAACGGCCTGCCTGGGTGGGGAAGTGCCCCAGGCCATTCTGCAAGGGCGGCCCGATGTGGCCCGAGAGGTGGCCCGCTGGTATCAGGGGGTGTTTGGCGACGACTACTACCTCGAAATCCAGGATCACGGCGGTCCAGAAGACCGGCTAGTGAATGTGGAGATGGCGCGCATTGGAGAGGAACTGGGGATCGAATTGATCGCCACCAACGACGCTCACTATCTCAGCAGTGGTGATGTGGAAGCCCATGATGCCCTGCTCTGTGTGCTCACAGGGAAATTGATCAGTGATGAAAAGCGCTTGCGCTACACGGGAACGGAATACCTGAAAAGCGAGGCTGAGATGGCTCGGCTGTTTGCCGATCATTTGGAGCCGGAAACCATTGCGCGTGCCATCGCAAACACAGGAAAAGTAGCCGAGAAAGTGGAGGACTACGACATTCTTGGCCGCTACCAGATGCCGCGGTTTCCCATTCCCGAGGGCCACACGCCTGTGAGCTATCTCAAGGAGGTGGCCATGGCTGGCCTCCGGGATCGGCTGAAACTGCAATCCGGAGAGGAGCCTGAACCGCTCTATCTAGACCGTCTTCTGTTTGAGTTGGATGTGATGGAGGAGATGGGGTTCCCCACCTATTTCCTTGTCGTTTGGGATTACATCCGCTTTGCTCGCGAGAATGGCATCGCCGTGGGGCCAGGAAGGGGATCGGCAGCTGGTTCCCTGGTGGCCTATGCCCTGGGAATCACCACCATCGATCCTGTCAAACATGGCTTGCTGTTTGAGCGCTTCCTGAATCCGGAACGCAAGTCGATGCCTGATATCGATACGGATTTCTGCATCGAACGCCGGGGGGAAGTGATCGACTACGTGACGCGTCGCTATGGGGAAGACAAGGTTGCCCAGATCATCACCTTCAACCGCATGACCTCCAAGGCCGTGCTGAAGGATGTGGCCCGGGTGCTGGATATTCCCTATGGAGACGCGGACCGGCTGGCGAAGTTAATCCCGGTGGTGCGGGGCAAACCTGCGAAACTCTCGGAGATGATTGGTGAAGAATCGCCAGCACCAGAGTTTCGGGAGAAATATGAATCAGACCCCAAAGTGCGCCACTGGGTGGATCTGGCTCGCCGGATTGAGGGCACCAACAAAACCTTCGGTGTTCATGCTGCCGGGGTGGTAATCGCAGCGGATCCCTTGGATGAACTCGTTCCCCTGCAGAGAAACAATGATGGCCAAGTGATCACCCAATATTTCATGGAAGATGTGGAATCCATGGGCCTCCTCAAAATGGATTTCCTGGGGCTCAAGAATCTCACCATGATCGAGAAAGCCACCTGTTTGATTGAGAAGAGTGGACAGGACAAGATTGATATGGAGGCTCTTCCTGAAGAGGATCAAGCCACCTTTGATCTCCTAGCCCGAGGGGATCTAGAAGGAATCTTCCAGCTGGAATCGAGCGGCATGCGCCAGATCGTGAAAGATCTGAAACCCTCCTCGCTAGAGGATATTTCCTCCATCCTGGCCCTTTACCGTCCAGGCCCGCTCGATGCAGGGTTGATCCCCAAATTCATCCACCGCAAGCACGGCAGAGAGAGCATGGATGTGGTGCATCCAAAGTTGGAGCCGATCCTGCAGGAAACCTACGGGATCATGGTGTATCAAGAGCAGATTATGAAGATTGCTCAGGATCTGGCGGGCTATTCCCTAGGCGAAGCCGATCTCCTGCGGCGGGCCATGGGCAAAAAGAAGAAGTCTGAAATGGAAAAACATCAGGATATTTTTGTCAAAGGAGCGCAAGAGCGTGGCGTGGATCAACAGGTGGCCACCAGCCTGTTTGAGCAGATGGTGATGTTCGCCGAATATTGCTTCAACAAGAGCCACTCCACCGCCTACGGAGCGGTGACTTATCAAACCGCCTATCTGAAGGCCCACTACCCGGTGGCCTATATGGCCTCCTTGCTCACGGTGAATGCGGGCGATAGCGACAAAGTGCAGCGCTACATCTCCAATTGCAATGCCATGGGCATTCAGGTGATGGCGCCCGATGTGAATGCCTCGGATGAGGATTTCACGCCCGTGGCGGATCGTATTTTGTTCGGCCTCTCCGCCATTCGCAATCTGGGCGAGGGGGCGATTCGGCTGCTGATTGAAAGCCGAAGGCAGGACGGGCCCTTCACCTCCTTGGCCGATCTCTGCGATCGCCTCCCGGGCAACCAATTGAACCGTCGAGCCCTGGAGGCCCTCATTCACTCCGGTGCCCTCGATGCCCTGGATCCTGGCGGCAACCGGGCCCAGTTGATGGCCGACCTGGATCTGGTGCAGGAATGGGCCAGTGCCAGAGCCCGGGATCGGGCCAGCGGCCAGGGAAGTTTGCTAGATCTGCTGGGCGGTTCCTCCGCTTCTGGAGAGCAGCCCTCGTCCGAAGCCTCCCTGGCCCCCAAAGCCGCCCCCGTGCCGGAATATGCGCCCACCGACAAGTTGCGACTGGAAAAGGAGGTGGTGGGTTTCTACCTTTCCGATCACCCCCTGAAGCAGTGGAATGGGGCCCTCAAATTATTGGCCCCCATCTCGCTGGCGAGCCTGGAGGAGCAACCGGATCGGGCCAAGATCAGCCTGCTGACCCTGGTGGCCGATTGCCGGCAGGTCACCACGCGCAAGGGGGATCGCATGGCTGTGCTGCAACTGGAAGATCTGACAGGAACCTGTGAAGCCGTGGTGTTCCCCAAGAGCTATGGCCGTCTGGCCGATCACCTGATGGTGGATGCCCGCTTGATGGTCTGGGCGTCGGTGGATCGGCGGGACGATCGGGTGCAGGTGATCGTGGACGATTGCTGCAGCATCGAGGAGTTGCGCTTGCTGATGGTGGAACTGCCGGTCGACCAGGCAGGTGACATCGCCATTCAGCATCGGCTCCGGGAATGTCTGCAGCGGCACAGGCCCGATCAGGAGCTGGGCGTTCAGCGGGTGCCGGTGGTGGCCAAGGTCGGGACGGAGGGCTGCAGTCGCTACGTCCGACTGGGCCATCAGTTCTGCGTGAGTGATGGAGCGTCCGCCCTGACCACCCTGGAATCAGCCAAGTTTCGGGCCTCCTTGATGGAGGCAACGGGCCGAAGGCTCTAACAGGACCTCAGGAGGGGCCCTTTCCTGCCGTCTGAGACCCCTCCCGAAGGGCTCGCACGGAATCTTTCACCCTGGACAAATTGACGGGAATCTGTTCAATGCCCAACAGGCTGCCCGACGCCTCTTCCCAACTGGCCGACAGCACGCCGTAACTCAATCCAAGCAAACCGAGGAGAAAGCAGGCCCCTGAGGCCAGCAGGGTGGTAGAGGGAGGAATGTTCAGGATGTGGCGGCTCACCAGCAAATAGCTGGTGATAAAAACGCCCATCCCCAGCACGGAGGGGATGCCCGTGGCGATCGCAATCCTGCGGGCCATCCTGTTGGCAACCGCATCGGGTATCGCCTGGTTGGTGCGGCGGCCAGGAGGCTTAGCAAGGGGAGGGGTGGGGGAGGGAGCAGCGGAGGAGAACCCTGCTGTCTTCTCGCTCCCGGAGGAGTTTTGCCGTGCCTGTTTCGCTTTGGCAGCGCGTTGCCGCCGATCCGAGGCCATGGGCGCTCAGCCGCGAATGCCGAGCTTTTCGATCAGGGCGCCGTAGCGCTCCTCGCTCTGGTGGCGGAGATAGCCGAGAAGGCGCTTGCGCCGGCCAATCATCTTCAGCAAACCCTGTCGGGAGGAGAAGTCGTGGATGTTTTTCTGAAGGTGGCTGCTGAGTTGGCTGATCCGATCACTCAGGATCGCCACCTGAACTTCCACAGATCCGGTATCGGTGCCGTGTTGCTGATGGTTGTTAATCAGTTCCTGCTTACGGATCGTGGGTAGCGGCATGGTCAGCGCCCGGCGCTTTTGAAATCAATTTCCAAACATTACCCTGCGGCTGTCGCTGTCTTAGGCGGCAGCCCGCGACAACCAGCGCAGGCAATCGCCCAACCACCGCTCCCCATCCGCCGTTGGATCCAATCCCTGGGCGGCCACAGCCCTCAGGGCGGCATGGATCTCCATCCGGTCGTATCCCATGGCGATCAGGGTGCTCTGAAGCTCATCACCCTGCAGGGGAAAGGCTTCGGAGAGGCCATCGCCACCTCCCGAAGCCATCGCAAGCCCGGCGGGGCCCACCAACATGGCGAAGCGATCCAGAAGCTTCTGGCGCAGCTCAAGGGCCAGCCTCTCGGCTGTGCGTTTGCCCACTCCGGGGGCCTGGCTCAATAGCTTTGTGTTGCCTTCCACAATGGCGCTCACCAGCTCCTCGAGCCCCATCGCCCCCAGGAGGGCCAGCCCCATCTGGGGGCCTACCCCATTGACGGCCACGAGCTCGCGAAACAGCTCTCGTTCATGGCGGCTCTCAAAGCCGAACAGGGTCCAGCCGTCCTCCCGAATGGTGTGGTGCACATGCAGGGTGATGGGATCCCCAGGAGGGGGCAATTGGGCCCAAAGCCGCTGGCTCACCTGCACCTCGTAGCCCACGCCCTGGCAGATGAGCAGCAGCCCACACCGGTTTGCCTGCTGCCAGGGATCCTGCAGTTGTCCCTGCAACCAACCAATCATGGGCATCCCGAGAACGACCCAGTGTGCCCTCCTTGCCAAGGGGCATGGATCGCTAGCTTCAGATCAGAGAGCTGCACCATCGTGCCCAGTGGTCCCACCCGGGAACTCCCCTGTTCCAAGCCCCATTGGGGGAAGGGGTGGCTGCGGGGTGCGCGCAACCTGGCCGTGGTGGCCGTTCTGCTGGGCTCCCTGGCCCTGGGGCTGGGAGCTTGCTCGGCCGCCAGTGGCCCACCGCAGGGCACCCTGCTGAATGCCCTGGCCTTGCAGATCCAGCTCACCCAGGCGGAAGTAGCACGGGCGTTGAGCCTCGACAGCGTGGGCGCCCCCGTGGTCAGCCGTGTGCGGGTGGAGCAGCAGGAGCCGGTGACGATTGGCCAGGGTCAGGGATTGCGCATCGCGGGACGCTTCGATTGGCGACTGGGAAAGGATCCTTTCCGCGTGGATGCTCCCTTCGAGATCTTTCTGGAGCGGGGGGATCGGGAGGAAAGCTGGCGGCTAGCCAGGCCTTCTGGCCAGGCACCGGAGGGGGAACAGGAGTGGCTCACCTATCCCCTGCCCCTGCGCAACAGCGGCAGCTGACCCGAAGAGGGAGCAGCTCCCTGGACCCACCCCTCACAATGGGGCTCCGTTTCCCCTTGGCTCTGGTCTTGGCCCTTCCCCGCCTTCACCCCCGCACGATCGAGGCCGTCAAGGAACGGGCCGACATCGTGGATGTGGTGGGCGAGCACGTGGTGCTCAAGAAAAAGGGGCGCGAGTTTGTGGGGGTCTGCCCCTTCCACGACGACACCTCACCCTCGATGACGGTGTCGCCCGCCAAGCAGATCTATTACTGCTTCTCCTGCGGAGCCGGGGGAAACGCCATCAAGTTTTTGATGGAGTTCCAGCGCTCCGGCTTCAGTGATGTGGTTCTGGAGCT
>JBBARZ010000040.1:0-19614 GCA_040399505.1 Cyanobium sp. | reverse complement strand
GGATGTCAAACCATCCCCGAGCTGCTGGCGCGCGTCCTACAGCGATCGTCATGGGTAAGAAGCGTGGGTTCAGCAGGTGGAATACCTGCTGGGGTGTGTGTTACCGGGCGATGGTAACAACGTTCCTGTGGCTCTTGGGAAGGTCTACATGCCCTGACATCTGAAAGGTTTCTGATGGGACAACAGCCTGTCCTGTCGGTAGCGCCTTCCTCACGCCAGGATGGAGGAACAAGGTGTCTGTTCCTATTCATGGTCACCAGGTCAACCAAGCCCTCCCAACCCCGTCAGGAGGATGATGAAGTTCTTGAACAGCCTGTCCTGGGTTCAAGAAGGCTTTCCAACGTCCTCGTAGCCTTCGCTGTGACCTTGGGGGGTCTTGGGTTCGTGCTTGCCAGTCTTTCCAGCCGTCTGGGTAGGAATCTGGTGCCCCTTTTCTCCGCTGGCGATCTGCCTTGGCTACCGCAAGGTTTGGTTATGGGTCTTTATGGACTCGCAGCTGTCCTTTTGGCCACCTATCTCTGGACGGTGATCACCTTGGATTTGGGTGGTGGCAGCAATCGCTTTGACAAACGCACAGGAGTGGCTGTGATTTCTCGCCAAGGTCTTCGCCAGCTCATCCAGGTGGAAGTGCCTTTAAGGGAAATCCAAGCTGTCAAAGTGGAAGTGCGTGAAGGCCTCAGCCCCCTCAGGCGTCTGGCTCTGAGGATCCAGGGACGTAGAGACCTTCCTATCAGTCGTATTGGAGAGCCCATTCCACTCGCTGAGCTTGAGTTTTCTGGCGCTAGCCTGGCTCGTTTTCTTGGAGTTCCCCTCGAAGGAATCTGATGCTTCGCCGGATCCAGAAACCTTCAGCCTCTCTTTCCCTGGGGTTGCTTCTCAGTCTTGCTGGCTGCGTGAAAGACCCACACGCTTCAGAAGTCAGCTGTAAATCATCCCGTATTCCCTGTTTGTCAGGCACGGCGAGTGTTTCCCTTGAGACATCTAAAGGACCTGTTGTTCTTCAGCTTGATGGTGGGAATGCTCCGCTGACTGCTGGCAACTTTTTGGATCTTGTGAATCGTGGCATTTACAACCAGACCACCTTTCATCGTGTTGTTAAAACCCCTCTCCCCTTCGTTGTTCAGGGTGGAGATCCTATCAGCTCGGATCCGAAAACACCTGTTAGCGCTTATGGCACAGGCCAGTTTATTGATTCAGTGACGGGTGCCGCTCGCTATATTCCTCTCGAGTTCAGAATCAAATCCTCTAAGGCCCTTTCCTATGGAAAAGAAATTGCTTCCCCAAATCTCTCCCTTCAGCCTGTTTTGACGCATGGACGCGGAGCTGTGGCGATGGCGCGGTCTGCTGATCCCAACTCCGCAAGTGCACAATTTTATATCGCCCTCGAAGCCTTGCCCGAACTTGACGGTCGCTACTCGGTTTTTGCCAGGGTAGTTAGCGGGATGGATGTGGTGGATCAGCTTGAGCAGGGCGACAAACTCATTCGTGCCACCCAGCTGAAGAACTAGGCGGGCACCCGACTTTCCGAGCGATTGGCCTTCAGCCATTCAGTGTTGACACCTGACGCTCTCTCGAGAGCAACTCTGCCAGTGCGAGCAATTTCCAAAATCCCGTAGTGGGCAAGAAGCCTTTCAAGAGCCACCAGTTTGCCTGGGTCTCCCACGACTTCCAGCGTCATGGCATCGTCGGCGACGTCCACGACCTTTGCGCGAAATACCTGCACCAGATCAAAAATTGCTGCTCGATTCTCTTTGGTTGCTGCAACTTTAAGCAGCATGAGCTCCCTCTCCACAGCAGGGATCCGGCTGAGATCAATCACCCCAAGAACGTTGACTAGCTTGTTGAGTTGCTTGCTCATCTGTGCAAGTGTCCGGTCGTCCCCTTCGACGACCATGGTGAGCCTGGAGATCCCCCGTTGTTCCGCCGGCCCAACGGCCAGGCTTTCAATATTGAACCCTCGCCGGGCAAACAACCCCGAGATCCGACTCAGTGCGCCTGATTCGTCTTCGACCAGCACCGATAGGGTGTGCTTCATGGGTTTGTGAGAGAGCCGAGCACTCCTTCACGGTACGTGCTCATGTGCTGCAACCAAGCGATCACCACCTCGTTGAATACGTCTGGTCTTTCGTCGTGCGGGCAGTGACCGGATCCTGGGATCACGATGACAGGCAGATCCTTGCGAAATCTTTGGCACTGCCATCCCACTTGAAGTGGCACCAGGATGTCTTTTTCTCCCCAGATCAGCAGCATGGGGTGCTGAAGCCGCCGGAGCAGGCTTGGTGCTGTTGCCTTCACGGGCCTTAAGGCCATGGCCACGCTCATGGCCCGCAGGGACCGGACGGCTCCCTTCCGTCTGGCTGGACCACGGATCACTCTGTGCAACGGCCCGTCCTGAAGCACCGGTGCCCAGTAGGCTGTTTGGATCGCCCACTCCAACACCGGCGAGCGGGTTAGCAGGGGCACCAGCAGTTCCAGGGGCAGGATTTTGCACAGCAGCTCCACGAGGCTTCGCTTGCTGTTGCGTTTCCAGGGGGGGCGCCTCCCAGGGCCAGAGGCCTCAAGAGGAGACGCCATCAGCAGGGTGGGATCTGGCAGTGGCGTGGCAATCACCGCCCGCACTTCCTTGGGGAAGAACACGCTGCAGGTCAGGGCAACCAACCCACCCAGGGAGTGACCCACCAACACGGCGGGTTTTTGAACCACTTCCTGGAGGAAGGCATCGACCTGTCGAGCCCAGAGACGGTTGTCCAGCCGAAGGTTCCCGGGCTGGCTCGACGCACCGAACCCTACCAGATCCAGACCGTAGACACACCAACCAGCGCCTGCCAGAGCCGCTGCATTGCGCCGCCAATGTCCACAGCCGGTTGCAAATCCATGGATCAGCACGAGGGGAGGATGGTCGGGATCCCCGAGAAGGCGCCAGTGGCAAAGTTGCCCTCTCCACCACCATTCATGATGAAGTCCCCAGTCCACATCCTCAGGGTGGGATTGGCCCTCCTTGAACTGATGTGATTTGGAGGAGTGGCTTGCTGCACGGAACACAGACGGTTGCTGGCTAATGGAACGGGGGGGGAGTGATCCAAAAAGGGATTGTGGTCCGTCCCTGACGGAGGGATGCGTCAGGTTTCAGACGGGAAGTGGATTTTTCAACCCAGCCTCCCGACCTTCTAGGGATCTCGGGGTACTTCTTGCCCGCATCCTGGCCCGAACCCGACCCCTGCGGGTCTTGGATCTCATGGCTGGCTGTGGTCTCCGCTCCCTCCGCTATGGGCAAGAGGCCCAGGCTTGCTCCCTGCTGGTGAATGACGCCGACCCAGACCGTCTCCCTTTGCTGAAGACCAACCTCGCTGTGCAGGAAGGGCTTGGTTTGCTTCGCACTTCGGCCCAGAGCGCCCAACGTCTTTTGGCCTCATGCCTGATGCAAGGGGAGCGGTTTGATCTGGTGGACCTGGATGCCTTTGGATCTCCCAATGCCCTTCTCCCTTTGGCGTTGGAGGCTGTGGCTCTGGAGGGTGTGATCTATGTGGCCAGCACCGATGGACGAGGGCCCACCGGCCATGACAGGACTTCGGGCCTGCGCCGTTTTGGAGCTTCCGTTCGCTCCCACCCTGCAAGTTGGGAACTGGCTTTACGGCTCCAGATAGGGATAATCGCCCGTACTGCATGGTGTCAGGGGCGTGGGGTGCAACCCATTTTTTCCTTCAGTGATGGACGGACCTTTCGAACGGCTGTGCGTCTTTGCCGACATCCGGTGCGGGGTGAGGAGCTGCAGTTGGGGCTCTTGGCGGTGTGTCATCGCTGTGGTGATCAGCAGGTTCAGCCCATGGGCACCCTCAAACACTGGGAGAGCTGCCTTTGTTCTTCCCCAGGGTGGGCCGTAAGCGGCCCTCTCTGGATTGGGCCCCTTCAGCACTGTCCAACGCTGGAAGCCATGGCAGAGGACGCATGCACCATTCCCAACAGTCTGTCAAGAGAGGGTTCTCTGTTGCTGGCACGGCTGCAAAGGGACAGGGGGTTTCCAGCCCGTTGTTGGCCCAATGCTCTGATTGCCCGTCAGCTCCGGTCATCCCAGGTTCCCTTGAAGGATCTTGTGGGTCGCCTGCGAGATGGGGGCTACGGGGCCTCAGCCAGTGGGGTGATGGCAGGACAATTGCGGAGTGATGCGCCCTGGAGAACCATCCTTGCCATGGCCGAGGAATTGGCAAGAGGAGCTGCTAAATAGATAGCTCCCTTCCCTCTCGATCATGGCCTCGGAGATTTTTGGCACGGCTGCCCTGTTTTGGATTCTTATTCCGGTTGGCTTGTTGGGGGGGAGCCTCTTGCTCAAGGTGCTGAAGGATTGAGATCCTGCCCCTTTGGGGCACGTGTCAGGCCTTTGCACGCCTAGGCTCAGCCCGCTTCGGTGCGAGGTCATGCAGGTTCTGGTGGTGGGCGGCACAGGCACCCTTGGGAGGCAGATCGCCAAGAGGGCTTTGGAGGAGGGGCATTCAGTGCGCTGCATGGTGCGCTCTCCAAGGAAGGCGGCGTTTCTGCAGGAATGGGGATGCGAATTGACCAGAGGAGATCTTCTCGATCTCGATAGCCTGGCCTATGCCCTGGAAGGCCAGGAGGCTGTCATTGATGCTGCAACAGCAAGGGCTTCGGATCCCGGGTCCTGTTATTCCGTCGATTGGACAGGTCAGCAAAACCTTTTTCATACCATGCAAAAATCGGGCGTCAAACGTCTGATTTTTTTCTCGCTCCTCAAGGCTGAGCAACATCCGGATGTCCCTTTGATGGAGATCAAGGCGTGTTCAGAGAAATGGTTGATGGCTTCAGACCTGGATTACACGATTCTCCGCTGTGCTGCATTCATGCAGGGATTGATCAGCCAATTCGCGATCCCTGTTTTGGAGGGACAAACGGTTTGGGTTAGTGGTGTTCCTACACCCATTGCATACATGAATACTCAGGACATGGCACGGTTTGCTGTGGCAGCTCTCACCAGGTCGGAAACCTCGAGACAAGCCTTCCCTGTGCTTGGCTCCCGGGCTTGGACCACGGGGGAGATCACCCAACTCTGTGAAAGGTTTTCTGGGAAGGAGGCTCGGATTGTGCGGGTTCCCCCTGTGTTTCTTGGGATGATGCGATCCGTGGCCAGTTTCTTCGATGCCAGCGTCAATGTGGCAGAACGATTGGCTTTTGATCGTGTCACAGGAGGAGGGGAGGCCCTGGATGCATCAATGGACGAGAGCTATGCGGCTTTCGGACAGGATCCGGCAGAAACCACCTCCCTTGAGCAGTATCTCAAGGAGTACTACGACACCATCCTCAAGCGGCTCAAGGATATGGAGGCCGATCTTGACAAGGACGCCAAAAAGAAACTGCCGTTCTGAAGCCAAAGCCCAATGGTTCTCCTGTACTATTGACGAGTTTTCGTTCGCTCCAGTGTCCATCTCTCAGATCAAAAATCTCCAGCGGCGCCTGAGCCTGCTGGAGCAAGAAGCCCTCCTTGAGGTCAACCGGGCCTGCGGTCATGAGCTTTGGCAACGTTTGGGATTTGATGCTCTGGATGCGATTGAGGATCCTGAGCGCCGTGCGCGGGCCAATTATTACTTCGGTCAATTGCAAACAGCGCGTCAATTGATTGAGGTGCTGGCCTGAGCCAGCAGCCTCACGAGGCGATGCTTCTCTTCAGGGTCCACAGGGCGCCACTGACCCTCGTTCAGGCCGGAAAGGCTGAGGGCAGGGCCACCATCGTTGAGGTCGATGGCCACCCGAATGAGTCGCAACGTGGGCAGGCCAACCCCTGCGGTCATCCGACGGAGTTGCCTGTTGCGCCCCTCCTGAAGGGACACCTCCAGCCAGCTGGTGGGAATGGCCAAACGGGTGCGAATGGGAGGATCCCTCGGCAACCAGGGGGGTGTGGGCAGAGCCTCAACCCTCGCTTCCAGGGTGAAGCGGCCTTGGATCTTCACCCCCTGTCGCAGCTTCTCCAGCTGGGCCTCGGTGGCCACCCCTTCCACTTGAACGTGGTAAGTGCGCCAGTGACGCCAACGGGGCTGACTCAGCCGAGCTTGCAATCGGCCTTGGGAGGTAAGAACCAGCAATCCCTCGCTATCGGCGTCCAGCCGCCCCACCGCGTAAACTTCTGGAATGGGGATGAATTCCGCGAGGGTGCCCCAGCGACTTCCAGGCTCAGGGGTGAACTGGCTAAGCACCCCATAGGGCTTGTGGAACAGGAGGGTTGTCAGGGCTCGCTTAGGGGTGGGCTTGGCCCCCTAGAGTAGGAACTCTTGTTTGTTTGACTGACTTCTCCGCATGATCGAAACGTCTGGTGTGATTGAAAAAGAACAAGGAAATGGTTTTTACCTGGTTACCCTTGAGCAACCAGCCGGACACCAGTGTCTGTGCAGGGCTGCAGGCAAACTCACCAAGTTTCGAATCAAGTTGCTTGCGGGCGACAAGGTGTTGGTCGAAATCAGTCCCTATGACCTCACACGGGGCCGCATCACCTACAGGGAGAGGAATGCCGGAGCCGCCAATCCACGACCTGCAGGCAATCGACCGGGTGGACCGAGAAGGCGGTAATTGCCTAGCTCAATAGGGTCTCGATAGCTTGGCGAAACTCACTTCGCTGTTTGACCCCTTGCCATTGATTCTTGAGTTCTTTGTTCATAAACAATTGAACGGTTGGCGTGCCAGTGATGCCGGCCTGCACAGCAATCTCCTGGTCGGCTTCAATATCAATCTCCACCCCCTGAGCTTTGCCTTCCAGATCGGCCAAAACCCGTTTGAGCTGAGGCTTTAATACATGACATGGACCACAGGTTGGTGAGGTATAAACCACCAGCAGGGGTTTGGAACTTTCGTGGTACATACGTCGCAGTGCATATGCACCTTTTTGCCAGAGTGCCTCTGCGGAGTAGTTTTCGGCATCGCTCGTGGCCGTTCGCACTGGAGTGCCGGAGAGTTCTGGCTCAACGCTTTCTCGGGCCACCGTTACCGCCAATTGATGGTGGCTGAGCCAGCGTTCCGCAGCCAGGGCTGCCTGACAGCCGCTTCCAGCAGCCGTAACGCCCTGTCTCCATTCCGCATCGGCCACATCTCCAGCAGCAAAAACTCCTTCTCGAGAAGTTTCTGGTCTCCCGGGACGAGTGAGGAGATACCCCTTCCCATCCAGTTCTAGTTGGCCTTTGAAGAGATCCGTGTTTGGCGTATGTCCAATCGCGTAAAAAAGCCCGCGAACTTCTAAGGTGCTATGGGTATCAGTGGTTCGATCGCGAAGCGTTAGATTCTCTAACCATTCTTCGCCATTGACATCGACAACCTCCGAATTCCAGTGCACCGTGATGGCTGAATTGGCCAATACACGATCAGCCATGGCGGCACTGGCCCGCAACTGATCACTGCGAACAATCAGATGCACATGACTTCCGTATTTCGTAAGATAGACAGCTTCTTCACAGGCAGAGTCTCCTCCTCCCACAACGGCAAGCTGTTCCTGCCGGAATTGCGGTGTGGCCCCATCACAGATGGCACAGGCGCTGATGCCTCGACTCCAGAATTTCTCTTCTTGGGGAAGGTGTAGGCGATTGGCGCTGGCACCGGTGGCCAGAATGAGCGCTTGGGCATGGATGGTTTCTCCATCAGACGTGTCGACGGAGAAGGGATGGTTGGTCAGATCAAGGCGCACCGCATCCGCTTCCACCAGTTGGGTGCCCCAACGCAGCGCCTGGGCGCGGCAGCGGTCCATCAGTTCAGGGCCAAGAATGCCGTCAGGAAAGCCCGGGTAATTTTCTACATGGGTGGTGGTCATCAGCTGGCCACCAGGGATGCCGCCTCTTACAAAGCCTGTGATCAGAAGGGGCGAGAGGTTGGCACGGGCCGCGTAGATGGCCGCTGTGTAGCCAGCAGGCCCGGACCCGATGATCACCAAGTTCTGGAGGGAGGAAACGCCCTGAGGGTTCATGGGCTAACGCGGAGTGACTACGTGTTAAGCCTAGACAGTGCAGAGGTTCCCGTGGTCCCAAAAGCCTCTGACGCCAAAACGAAGGCGGAGTTCTTTAAGACTTTCTTCAGATTTCGAGGAGTCCGTCCGTTTCTGGACGTTCTGAGCGAAGGTTGGAAGGCACCATCAGGGCCGTGTTTTTGATTAATTCAGGATGGGCTTCCAGCGATACCAGCCATTCCCGAAACTCTTCAGTTAGTGCGTAACTGTCCTCAAATCGCTCGAAACCATCGAGAGTTGCCCTACGGGCCAGGGCCCAACACACAGCAACAGTGACCCTTCGATGCACGGAGGCTTCCATATTAAGCAGTCAACACTGCTCGATTATGCCTGATCGTCTGTTTGCCAAGGTGTTATCGGGTACAAAAATCTCTTATCTGATCTGGCCTAGGCAGGACTGGTCTTAAGCGTTCGCCTCGGCGTGGTTCAGCAACAATTCTTCTACTTCCCTCATGCCTTCGCTGGCCTGCTGGCGGGCCCTTGCGAAGTCCCCATGGGCCTGATCCTGCAGTTCCTCGCCGATGCGGTCGAGCAGGGCCTCTCTTTGTTCACTAAGAAGGACAAGGATTTCCTTTTCAATTAAATGACGAATAGCAATGCTCCGCAGGTTGTTTTTTCTGGCCTCAGCAAGGGTTCCCTGCACAACTTCCTCAACAAAGAGACGTTGCACTTCGCGACTACGGAGAAAACTCTCTAAAGCATTGATCGTGCCATCCACCACTGTGCGCTCTACTTCGGCAGGCTCACTGGAAAGTTTGAATTCCCAATCCAGGTGTCGCCGCTGCCAGCCTTGCTGATTGAGGCTAGGCATCACCATCTGGGAAAAGCTGTCTACAGCAATTTCATAGGTTCTCTCTGCCACCCGCTCGCACCAGGACTGACCGTGACTTGAGAGTTGCTGCTCCACCTCTTCCCGATTGACGTTATGCCCCCCATGGTGGCTGTGGCAGTAGCCGTTGGGGCAGTCCAGAGCAGACAGGGCCATTTGAGCAGCGATTTCGATCAGCAACTCATGAATAACCACGCTCTGGGGGTAGCGGCTGATTCCTTGGAAAATCTCCATCTTTCGACGGCCGAGGTGGGGGACTGCGCACAAACGGGCTGGATGAGTTGCCTCCGATGGCCAGTCAGGTCTAAGGAGGTGGGGATTGGTCCTTTCTCTGACGGGATGAAACTGCTCGTACCTCGTGAGTCTTCGGTGGGCGAGAAGCGCATCGCCGTTACTCCTGAAACTGTTCGTCGGTTGCAGAGCCTCCGATTCAACATTGAAGTGGAGCGAGGAGCTGGAGAAGCCGCAGGGTTCCCAGACGCCCTCTTCAACGCCATCGGAGCTTCCGTGGTGGACAGTGATGGCCTTGACTGGGCGGGCGCGGATGGTGTGCTCTGCGTTCAGCCCCCCTCTCCGGCTTCCCTGGAGCGGATGCGAGAAGGATCTCTTCTGGTGGGTTTGCTCTCGCCCCATGGAGCTCAGGAGCTGACCAGACTCCTCAATCAACGCTCCATCTCCGCCATCGCCCTGGAACTGCTGCCACGCATCAGCCGAGCCCAGTCCATGGACGTGCTCTCCTCCCAAGCCAACATCGCTGGCTACAAGGCCGTGCTTCTAGCGGCGGCCGAGCTCGATCGTTATGTGCCCATGCTCATGACGGCTGCTGGAACCATCCAGCCCGCCAGGGTGTTGATCCTTGGAGCCGGGGTGGCAGGACTTCAGGCCCTGGCAACGGCCCGTCGACTTGGTGGAGTGGTGTACGTCTCAGACGTTCGGGCCGCCGCCAAGGAGCAGGTGGAATCCCTGGGCGGTCGCTTTCTGGATCCTCCATCTGAGCAGGACCTCCCCACCGAGAAAGGGGGCTACGCCACCCAGGCTTCGGAGGCCTTTCTTGCGGCCCAGAGGCAGCAGCTTGCCGATCAGCTGGCCCTGGCCGACATGGTGATCTGCACCGCCCAGGTGCCTGGGCGTCCCGCCCCAAGACTGATCAGCGAAGACATGCTCGATCGTTTGCGTCCTGGGGCGGTGGTAGTGGATCTTGCGGTGGCCCAGGGGGGGAACTGCGCTGGAACGGTTCCTGGGGAAACCGTGATCAGAGGTGGGGTGCGTCTCATCGGAGCAGATGCCCTCCCCAGCTCTGTGCCCAACCATGCCAGTTCCCTCTATGCCCGCAACGTGGCCGCCTTGATCGAACACCTGGTGCACGAGGAGGAGGGCCTTCGCCTGGATCTCAACGATCCCATCGTGGAGGCCTGCCTTTTCACCCACGCCGGAGCTTGTCGCCGCGATGACGTGGCGCAGACCGGTGCCCCCCTGATCCCTGCTGGAACCGCCTCATGACTTCGCTAACCCAATCCCTCTGGGTGCTCTTGCTGGGCAGCCTGCTGGGTTTTGAACTGATTGGCAAGGTGCCGCCCACCCTGCATACGCCTCTGATGTCGGGCGCCAATGCCATCAGTGGTATCACCATGCTCGCTTCCCTCACCCTCATTCAGCAGGCGGGGGGCAATATCCCGCTTCAGGTGATCGGAGCCATTTCCCTTGGATTTGCCCTGTTCAATGTGATCGGAGGGTTCCTCGTCACCGATCGCATGCTCGCCATGTTCCGCCGCAAAGGAAACTCCTGATGACTTTCTCCCTTTCCCACGTTCCCCAGGTTATGGACCTGGTTGCCGTGTTGTTGCTTTCTCTGGGCATCAAGGGACTCTCCAAAGTGCGTTCAGCCCGGGCCGCCAATGGACTTGCCGCCTTGGCGATGGGTCTGGCGGTAGTGGGCCTTCTGGTTCAAGCCCAACCCTCGCCTGAGGCCTGGCTCTGGATTGCCCTGGGGCTGGCCCTAGGTGGGCTGGCCGGGGTGGTCACGGCTATGAAGGTTCCCATGACGGCCATGCCGGAGACGGTAGCCCTCTTCAACGGTTGCGGCGGTTTGGCCTCCCTTCTTGTTGCTCTTGGTGTGGCCCTGTTTCAAGGGGCCGGAGCAGGGCTGGTGGAGCGCATCTCCATCGCGGTTTCGCTGTTTGTGGGGGCGATTACCTTCAGCGGCTCCATCGTGGCGATGGCCAAGCTGCAGGGTTGGCTCGAAACTCCCGCTTGGACCCAGAGCTCCTTGCGGCATGGGGTCAATCTCCTCCTCGCCGCGGTGTGTCTTGGGGCTGCCGTGGTGTTGTGCCGCCAGCCCGAGGGCCTAGCGCTCTGGGTGGAGGTGGTGGCCGCCACCTTGCTGGGCATTGGTGTCACGCTCCCCATCGGCGGTGCTGACATGCCCGTGGTGATTTCATTGCTCAACTCCTATTCCGGCGTGGCGGCGGCGGCGGCTGGATTCGTTGTGGGAAGTCAGCTGCTGATTGTGGCGGGCGCCATGGTGGGCGCTGCAGGCCTAATCCTCACCCAGGTGATGTGCACGGCGATGAATCGCTCCTTGGTTTCCGTGCTTTTTGGCGGGGCCCTTGGTGGCGCCACCACAGCTGTGGGTGGGGGTGGCAGTGAAGCGGGCTACACCCGCATCACCAGTTGCAGCGCTGAGGAATGCGCTATGGCCCTGGAGCAGGCCGAGCGGGTGGTGTTCGTACCCGGCTACGGGCTGGCCGTGGCCCAGGCCCAACACTCCCTTCGCGAGCTTGCCAAATTGCTCGAGGCCCATGGAGTGGAGGTGAGCTACGCCATCCATCCAGTGGCGGGCCGGATGCCAGGCCACATGAACGTGCTGCTGGCGGAGGCCGATGTGCCTTACGAGCAGCTTGTTGAAATGGACACCATCAACCCCGAGTTCCCAAGAACCGATGTGGTGATCGTGCTTGGGGCGAACGACGTGGTGAACCCCCAGGCCAAGAATGATCCCTCCAGTCCGCTTTACGGCATGCCCGTGCTGGAAGTGGATCAGGCGCGCCAGATCTTTGTGGTGAAACGCTCCCTTGGGGCCGGCTATGCAGGGATTGCCAATGCCCTGTTTGAGTTGCCCCAGACAGCCATGGTGTTCGGGGATGCCAAGGCCGTTCTCAACAACCTCCTTTCCGAGTTGCGTTCCATGGGCGTGGGCAAGGTGAAGGAGAAAGTGGCCGCCTGAGTGTGAGGGAGTGAGCCAGCTCCTGCAACGCCTAGGGTTGGCTCCCTTTTCTGAGCGTTTTCCCTGGATCGGCGCCGACCTCCAGACCCTGCGCAACAGCCTGCGGCCGATCAAGTCCGAACCGGAAACGGGGAAGAGCCTGGAATTTGCCTTACCTTCTGGAGATCGCCTCCTGGCCCGGCTAGATCTCCCCCAAGTTGGAGAACCTCCTCATGGGTTGGTGGTGGTGGTCCATGGATTGGGTGGATGCAGTGATGATGGGGGCCAGCGCAGGCTCGGGAGGGCCTTGAGCCTCCTGGGCTTTGGGGTGGTGAGGCTGAATCTGCGCGGTGCAGGGCCAGGGAGGCTCCTGGCCAAGGGCACCTATGCGGCCAACTGCTCCAGGGATCTCCTCCCCGTTTTGAAGGACTGCCGCCAACTGGCCCATGAGCTGGCTCTCTCCGGAGAACGGATACCCCTTGGGGCGGTAGGCCTTTCCCTTGGGGGGACCGTGCTTCTCAATGCCCTGCTGAACGGGGAAGATCTGGATCCTCCAGTGCTGGATGGGCTGGTCTGCATCAGCAGCCCCCTGGATCTTCACCGCTGTGCCGATCAGATGGAACGACCGCGGAACACGCTCTATCGGAGGTGGTTGGTGCGGAGGCTGATCCAGCAGACCCTCGCCGATCCCTTTGGACTCCCCGATGGTGAACGCCTTGGGTTGCAGGGCTATCGGAGACCCCAAACGATCCGGGCCTTTGATGATGGGATCACAGCCCCGCGCTGGGGGTTTAAGGACGTGGGGGCGTATTACCACGCTTGCAGCCCCATGCCCCGGCTGCGGCAAGCCCTGGATCAGTTGCCCCCGCTGTTGCTGGTGCATGCCAAGGATGATCCATGGGTTCCTGCGCTACCCCTTATGGCCCTGGCGCCTCATCTTTCTGATCGCCATGCGCTGATGGTCACAGACCGGGGCGGGCACAACGGATTCCATGCACCTGGGGATTCAGAGCAGGGTTGTTGGAGTGATCGGTTGGCCGCCCTTTGGCTCCAGCAGGTGCTATTGCCTAGGGCTGCAAACTAAGATAAAAACGACGCCTTGCCGCACTTTTCATGGCCCTTCTGGACAATCTGATCGACACCGTTTTGGCCAAGGTCGCTGGAGACCAGTCGAGCCTCCTCTCCAAGTTTCTGAAGGACAACGGGGGCGTTAGCGGACTGGCTGAGAAGTTTCAGAGTGGTGGCGCTGGGGAGATTTTTTCCAGCTGGGTGGGCACCGGTGAGAACAAGGCCATTGCGGTTGAAAAACTCAATGCCATTCTTGGTTCCGCCCAGGTGAAACAGATCGCGCAATCCTTGGGAGTGGATCCCAACCAGGCTTCCGATCTCATCGCGAATCTGTTGCCTCAGGTGATCGACAAGATCACTCCTGATGCAAAGGTGGAGCCCAATCCGGAAGCTAAGGCTCCCATCGCCTGATTTCCAGTTCCTAGTGCCCTCGGGGCTCTAGGAACTGGGCAACTGGCCGGGGAGTTGGTCGATACGCCCATCTCTTTTCAGTTTGGCCTGGACTTTGAGCCAGCCCAGCCCAACCGGCAGACCAAGAATCAGGGGGACTGCCGTGAGGGCTGGGCGGCTACTGGCCGCAAGGAGGGAAGCGGCAACAGCCAACCCGCCCAGCAAAAAGGATTGGCCGGCGCTTTGTTGGGCCAGGGCTAGCCTCCTGAGGAGTCGGTCTGTTTCGCCTGCGCGAATTTGAACCTGTAGGTCGCCCTGCTCGATACGGGACAGGCTTTCATCCAGACGGCGTGGAATTCCCAGGGCACGGCTCCCCACGTCTGCGGCTTGGCGCGTGATCTCGCCCAAGAGAGCATTGGGACCAGGGCCACTGGAGGTCATGAGAGGAAGAAGGTAGGGGCGTGCAATCGCCATCAGGCTAAAGCCGGGATCGAGGCTTCGTCCCACCCCCTCAAAGGTGGAAAGGGCACGCATGACAAAGATCAGCTCCGCCGGCAGGCGAAAGGGTTGGCCATAGACCAGGTCGTAGAGATCTCCAGACAACTTTGCGATGATGTTGCTGCTGAAGGGAGGGGTGAGCGCTTCGTTGAGCATGAGCCGCACCAGACGACGCACCGGGCCTGGATCAATGCCGGTAGCAATGACTCCTGCTTGCTGAAGTTCCTCCACCAAACTCGCCGCGTCTCGGGTGGCGGCAGCCCGGACCATTCGACCAAGCCGGCTGCGCAGCCGCTCAGAGAGCTGCCCCATCATCCCGAAGTCGTAATAGATGAGCGCCCCATCGGGGGCTACAGCCAGGTTGCCGGGGTGGGGGTCGGCATGGAAAAAACCAAAGCGCACCAACTGCTGGAGATAGCTGGCCGCACCCTTTTCCGCCACGGTGGCGGGCTCGACACCGGCTTGGATCAGGGCCTGGCGATCGGTGATCTTGATGCCTGGCACGTAATCCAGGCAGAGCACCCTGCGGGAACTGAGCTCCCACACCACGGCTGGGATTCGGATGCCGGGATCATCAAGGAACTGCTGGCGAAAGCGGGCTGCATGCTGGGCCTCCAGACGAAAATCCAACTCCCGCAGGAGCACGCGCCGGCATTCCTTGGCAATGCCAATCCAATCGCGCCCCCGCCCCCAACGGGGATGGCGCTGCACGGCGGAGGCCACCTGCTGCAGCACCTCCAGATCGAGACGAAAGAGGCGCTCCAAGCCAGGGCGCTGAACTTTGAACACCACCTGGCGGCCGCTGCGCAGGCTGGCCCGGTGCACTTGGGCCAGGCTGGCCGAGCCCAGGGGATCCACCTCCAGATCGATGATCTCCAGCCGCCGTTGTCCCAGCTCCTGTTCGAGAATGGATTCCACGACCGGAAATGGGAAGGCCGGGACGCGGTCCTGCAGGCTGGCCAGCTCTTCCACCACCTCCGCGGGCAGCACGTCGGGTCGGGCTGAGAGCAGCTGGCCCACCTTGATGAAGGCGGACCCTAGATCGAGAAACTGCCCCGTGAGCCAGCGGGCCAGACGGCGCTGACGGAGGGCCTGGCGCTCTGGCGTCATGCCGCCGGGATAGCTCCAGGAACGCCCATCCCACCAGAGGGTTGTCAGCAACCTGAGGGCCAACCACCAAATCCGCAGGGGGCGCGTCCAACCCTCCATCAAACAGAACCAGCAGTACCGCGCCCGCGGAGGGGAGACTCCAACTTGCGCGCCAGGGTGGCCACCTGGGCACGAAGGGCGTCAATCTGATCCTGGGGATCGTTGGATGGGGAAGGACTCGTTTCCGGAGCAGGGCCGGAGTCTCCATGGTCGAGGCGACGGGCTTCCTGTTCCACCTCTTCCCAGAAGAGGCTGAACTCTTGTTGCAACCGCTGGGGTGCATCCTGCGCAAAGACGGCGAACTCAGCGACCCGATCCGCCAGCTGGGTGCCCAGACGGGCACTGAGCCGGTTGATCGTGGCCTGAAGGAGAGATTGCGGAGTGCTCATCACGGATCCGGCACCATTGCCGCACTGTGGCAGATCAGGGCGAGGGTGGGGGGGCATCGATGGGGCCCGGGGATGCCGGAGGTGTGGCCTGTTGCGGGAGTAGGGGGGGGGGAGGGAGCAGGGGTGGAGGCTCAGGAGTAACGAGGTTTGGGGGCTGGGTTGGGCTGGGGGATGGTTGGTTCCGATCCATCGAGGGAGACTCCATCTCCCTTTGTTCGGGCTGGGTTGGAGTCTCCTGGTCTTGCTTGAGCTTCTCCTCCTGTTTTGCCTCCTCTTCTTTCTCCTTGTTCTCGCGTTTCTGCCGGCCGAGCCCCTCCAGGTCTGCGGGCAGGGGCTTGGGTTTCTCTCCCTGTTGCTGCCTCAGCTCTTCCAATGTGGTGCCGCTTGGGGGCGACTTCTCATTGAATGCCGGAGCCTTCGGGGCCCCCTCCCCCCAGCGCACCTCCAGGAGTCGTTGGGTGATGCCGTACCCGAGCCCGAAGATCAACCCGAGCAGGAGCCAACGGCGCCAGCCTGGGGTGGGAGGGGTGGGTTCCCGGCGGGCCTGCCGTGACCGGGTGGTGGGAGGTGGGGCCGTGGCCATGCGGCAAACCCTGATGGGGGCGGGCCCATCTTGCCTGGCGAGACAAGATGGGGACAGTTTGTCCGGGCCTGGTGGCGCAGCTTTGGTCTCCCCTTGTTGGTGGCGTGACAGCGCCCCGCGGGTTTCAGGCGGCTGGCATCACCGCTGGCCTGAAGGCCTCCGGCCGTCCCGATCTGGCCTTGCTTTTGGCTCCCCAAGGTGCGGTTTGCGCCGGCACGTTCACCACCACGGTGGTGCGGGCCGCCTGCGTCGATCTGTGTGCGGAGCGGCTGGGGGCTTCTGACGGCAGGGCCCGGGCCGTGCTGATCAATTCGGGCCAGGCCAATGCCTGCACCGGCGAGCGGGGACTAGTGGACAGCCTGGCGGCTACGGCCGCCCTCGCGGAGCGGTTGGCTCTGGCGCCGGAGGAGATCCTGATCTGTTCCACCGGGGTGATCGGGGTGCCGATCCCCATGGATCGCCTGCTGGCCGGTCTGGATCCGCTGGTGGCTGCCCTCAGCAGGGAGGGGGGAACAGAGGCTGCGCGGGCCATCCTCACCACGGATCTGGTGGAGAAGCAGATCGCCCTTGAAGCCGTTCTGGATGGCCGTTCCGTGCGGATCGGTGGGATGGCCAAGGGGTCGGGGATGATCCACCCCAACATGGCCACCATGCTGGGGTATCTCACCTGCGATGCGGGGGTGCCTTCCGATGTGTGGCAGGGCATGGTGAAGCGGGCTGTGGAGCGGTCGTTCAATGCCATCACGGTGGACGGTGACACCAGCACCAACGACACGTATCTGGCGTTTGCCGCCGGAGAGCCCCTGAGCCCCGCACACTTCGATGCCCTGGAGGCCGGCCTGACGGCCGTGTCGCAACACCTGGCCAAGGCGATCGCCCGGGACGGGGAAGGAGCCACCTGCCTGATCGAAGTGCAGGTGGAGGGCGCTTCCGATGGGGAGGCTGCGCGCCGCATCGCTCGCACCGTCTGTGGGTCGTCGCTGGTGAAGTGCGCTATTCATGGCCGCGACCCCAACTGGGGCCGCATCGTGGCGGCGGCGGGTCGGGCTGGGGTGGCCTTTGATCCCCAGGCGGTAGCCCTCTGGCTCGGGGAGCATCAGCTGATGGCCGCGGGCCAACCCTTGGCGTTTGATCGTTCTGCCGCTTCGGCCTACATGCGGGAGAGGGCTGCCGGCACCTACCTGGTGGACGACACCGTCCTCATCCGGCTGGTCGTGGGCCCCGGTCCAGGGGAGGGGAGAGCTTGGGGGTGTGATCTCTCGGATCAATATGTGCGGATTAACGCCGATTACACGACGTAGGGGGGCAGGACGGCCAACGGTTGGGTGATGCCCCTAGGGTGAGCGGGCTGCAAGATTTGTGATGAGGGCCATCCTTTCTCTACCAAGCCTCGTTCTGGTTTCCGTTTTGGTCCCCGGCGAGGTGTTGGCCCAGAAGGCAGCCAGTGGCACTGCCGTGCCTGCCACCTACGCCACCAAGGCTGAGGCCGAGAAAGCCGCCAAGCTGTTCCACTGCACAGGTGCCCACCAGATGGGTGACAAATGGATGCCCTGTGAGCGCCATGGGGATGCCCATTCCCACTGATGACCTCATGCCTCCCACCGAGTCATCCCAGTTGCCCCACCTCCCTGGCCCTGAATTAAGAGGTTGCGGGGGGAGACCCAAGCGATTCGCCATCGGGATTGCCCCACTTGGAGTTGTGAGCATTGGCATCGTGCCGATGGGTGTGGTGAGCATTGGCGTTGTGCCCATGGGGGTGTTCAGCATCGGCGCGGTGGGGATGGGCCTGGTCAACCTCTGCGTGGTGGGAATGGGAGTGCTGGTGGCTGGGGTGAATGTGATGGGGGTCTGGTGGGCCGGGGTGGAAGGCATGGGGTTGAAACGGTTGGCCGGAGGTCCAGGGGTTGGTCACCACGCCAGAACCCATTCCCATGGCCGTGCTGCCCCATCGGCCATCGACAATCTCTATGCCTATCCCAGCAAGGCTGAGGCCCTGAGCAAGGCCAGGGAGTTGGGCTGCAGCGGAGCCCATGCCATGGGCAAGCTCTGGATGCCCTGCGCGGCCCATCCCGTGACGCCCGAAGCTCCATAGTGGAAACACGGAGCTTCCTGCTTGCTGGAGGCCAAGAGGAAAGTGCGGTACGGGCTCTCCCCAAAGTTGTCCCAAGTCCGCCGCTGTCCCGCAACTGTGATGGGCTAAGCCCTCAGTCAGAACACTCTTCCGTCGTCCCCCTTCTCTCTCGGCGCGGACCGAGACCCTTCATGAAACGTTTTTTCTTCCCCATCACTGCTCTTTCCGCACTGGCGGTTTTGGTGCTGGGGGCCCTCCCATCCGAGGCCCATGGCACCGCCGGGGGGGGCGCCCTCGCGGGCCTGCTCCATCCCCTGCTCGGGCTTGATCATCTGCTGATGCTGCTCGCCGTGGGCACGGCGGCCTCCCAGCTGTCATTCCTACTGCTGCCTTGGGCTCTGGGCGGTGGACTGGTCGGGGCGCTTGCAGGTCATGGCGGCTCCACAGTGCCCCTGCTGGAGCCCCTGGCGGCCCTGGCCATCATGGCTGTGGCGGCCCTCACCCTGGTATGGAGCCAACGAGGATCCGCGAATCGCGCCATCCCCCTATTTAGTGGGGCCGTGGTTGGAGCCGGGGTGGCGATCCACGGCTTGCTCCATGGGATAGAGGCCCCTGCTGATGGGAGCGGGCTGCTCTGGTGGGCCGGAGCTCTGCTCAGCTCCGTGGTTCTCTCTGGCGGTACGGCGCTGGTGCTGCGTCGGGTGCCCCAGGGCTGGGGGCGGATGGCGGCCCTGACCACCCTGATGGCCGCTGGGGTGCTGATTCTGGCCTCCTGATGGTGTTTATGCCCTGCGCCTGAAGCGGCAGTCGCCCCGCGCAGGCCCGATCGACCGCTTGCAGATAGGGCCCTGCTTGCACTTTCGCCATCACCCGGGCTTCCGCTTCCCAGGGGCGCCGTTCAGGTCGCACAAGCAACACCAGCTCCTCCCGATCACGGCGGCTGAGGCGAGCCTCCACTGTCTGTGGCGAGAGCCAGGTGCGGCCCCCGAGGCAGAGGTTCTGCACCAGATGCCAGCCCTCATGGCGCAGGGTGGTGCTGGGCTCACCCCGCGGGCACACCACCACTTCCCTGCGGCCGTGCACGTAGAGCCCCTCCAGATCGGGTTCGCGGCAACGGGGATGGGTGGTCAGCACCACCACCCCCCGTGCCTGGAAGCCGGCCAGCAGCTCCCGCCAGGCCCGCCCATCGGTGCGGGGGGCCATGCGCGGCAGGGGCAGGGGGATCAGGAAGGCCACGAGGGCCAGGGCCCACATCCGTTGCTGCTGCGGCTTCCACGTGCCGGACTTACCCATCGGCTTCCCTGAGATCGTGCGGCAAGAGGGCCAAAGGTACGGCCGCCAGCCCCATGGCTACGCGCTTCCGGGGCCCGGGGGGGGGGCTCCTCAGCAGCGCTGGATCCCCTGGCATCGCTTCGAACACCACGGTGCAGGCCGGATCGATCACC
>JBBARZ010000039.1:0-19618 GCA_040399505.1 Cyanobium sp. | reverse complement strand
CGGAGGAGGTTCTGCGTCTTGCCGAGCGCACCCGGGCCCTGCTCCCGGAGGTGGTGCTCTCGGTCACCGTTCCCCACGGGCTTCCCCTCGACCAACAGGAGCAGTTGGCCATTGCCTTGGCCCACGCGGGGGCGGACTGGATCCAGACCGAGGGGGGCACCAGCGCCCGCCCCGTGAGTGCGGGCGTTCTGGGCCTGATCGAGAAATCAGCACCAACCCTGGCCGCCACCTTCGCCATCAGCCGTGCTCTGACGTCGGCCCAGGTGCCCTTACCCGTTCTATGTGCATCGGGCTTGTCGGCCGTCACGGTGCCCATGGCTCTGGCTGCTGGTGCCTCCGGTGTGGGGGTGGGCTCCGCCGTGAATCGGCTCAGCGATGAGCTGGCCATGGTGGCGGTGGTGCGGGCCCTGCGGGAAGCCGTGTCCGGTCTCGTTGCTCCCCTTGAGCGCCATGCCTATGGTGTCGAAAGTTCCGTTTAAGTGGCATTCATGGTCGGTTCCCTCCTCTGGTTGCTCCAGTGGCCGATTCGAGCCGCCATCCTTCTGCTGATTTCCAGGTTGCCCCTAGGGGTGGACATGGCCAACTTCAAGGTCGCCCTGCTTTCCGCAGGTGTGATCGGCCTGTTGGGCACCCTTTTGATGTGGCCCTTGCAGTTCGTCCTGTCTCCCCTCCGGCTCATCGCAACCCTGGGGGGTCTCATCCCCCTCGGGTTCCTGTTCGACTGGCTGATTTCCATCGTTCTCTTTGGTCTGACGGCCTGGTTGATTCAGGGCTTCCGCCTGCGCAATGGCTTCACCAGTGCCGTTCTCGGGGCCCTGGTGTACAGCTTGATCAGCTTCTTTTTGCTTCGCGCCCTCGGGCTTGAAGTGCCCCTCACCCGGGCCATGGCCCTGCTGTTCACCAACGCACCTCTGGCCTAAGACCCCCATCTCCCCTCGGGAAGCCCCCAAAATGGGGGCATGGCGTTCCAGCTCCAGGCTCCCTACACCCCCCAAGGGGATCAACCCACCGCTATCCACGCCCTTGTGAGGGGCGTGGATAGCGGCAAGCGTTACCAGACCCTCCTGGGGGCCACGGGAACGGGCAAGACCTTCACCATCGCCAATGTGATCGCCCAAACAGGACGACCTGCCTTGGTGTTGGCCCACAACAAGACCCTCGCTGCCCAGCTGTGCAACGAGTTGCGGGAATTCTTTCCACGCAATGCCGTCGAATACTTCATCTCTTATTACGACTATTATCAGCCGGAGGCATACGTTCCGGTGTCGGACACCTATATCGCCAAGACAGCCTCGATTAACGAAGAAATTGATATGTTGCGCCACTCGGCCACCCGCTCGCTTTTTGAGCGGCGCGATGTGATTGTGGTGGCGTCCATCAGTTGCATTTATGGCCTCGGCATTCCTTCGGAATACTTGAAGGCTGCCGTGAAATTTGAGGTGGGTGCCACCTTGAACCTGCGTGGCTCACTCCGTGAGCTGGTGAATAATCAATACTCTCGCAATGATCTGGAGATCAGCCGGGGCCGTTTTCGAGTTCGAGGAGATGTGCTGGAGATCGGCCCGGCCTACGAAGATCGTCTCGTGCGGGTGGAGATGTTCGGGGATGAGGTGGAGGCGATCCGTTATGTGGATCCCACAACGGGTGAAATTCTTCAGAGCCTGGAGACCATCAATATCTATCCCGCCAAACACTTCGTTACACCCAAGGAAAGGCTGCAGGCGGCCATCCAAGCGATTCGCTTGGAGCTTTCCGAGCGGTTGGCTGAGCTCCACAACCAGGGCCGGCTTCTGGAAGCCCAGCGCCTGGAACAGCGCACGACCTATGACCTGGAGATGCTGGAGCAGGTGGGTTACTGCAATGGGGTGGAAAATTACGCCCGTCACTTGGCTGGGCGACCTGCTGGCACACCCCCCGAGTGCCTGATCGATTATTTCCCCAAGGACTGGCTGCTTGTTGTGGATGAAAGCCATGTCACCTGCAGCCAGCTGCAGGCCATGTACAACGGCGACCAAAGCCGAAAGCAGGTGCTGATCGAACACGGTTTCCGCCTGCCCAGCGCCGCGGATAACCGGCCTTTGAAGGGCGAGGAGTTCTGGGAGAAGGCCCACCAGACGATCTTTGTCAGCGCTACGCCCGGCAACTGGGAACTCGGCCAGAGCGGCAGCGAGGTGGTGGAGCAGGTGATTCGCCCCACTGGCGTGCTCGATCCGATCGTGGAGGTGCGGCCAACGGAGGGCCAGGTGGATGATCTGCTCGCGGAGATCCGGGATCGGGCGGCCAAGCAGGAGCGGGTGCTGGTGACCACCCTGACCAAACGGATGGCCGAGGATCTCACCGACTACCTCGCCGAGCATGGTGTGCGGGTGCGCTATCTCCACTCCGAGATCCACTCTATTGAGCGGATTGAGATCCTCCAGGACCTCCGCAATGGCGAGTATGACGTCCTTGTGGGGGTGAACCTGCTGCGGGAAGGCCTCGACCTGCCTGAGGTGTCACTCGTGGCAATCCTGGATGCGGACAAGGAGGGATTCCTGCGGGCCGAGCGCTCCCTGATCCAGACCATCGGCCGTGCGGCCCGCCATGTGGAAGGCATGGCCCTCCTCTATGGCGACAACCTCACCGACAGCATGGAGAAGGCCATTTCGGAAACGGCTCGCCGGCGCACCATTCAGGAGGCCTACAACGCCAAGCACGGCATCACGCCCAAGCCGGCTGGGAAGCGGGCCGGCAATTCGATCCTGGCCTTCCTCGAAGTCTCCCGTCGGCTCAACGATGAGCAGCTGGAGGAGGCCACCGAGCAGGCAGAGCACAATGCCGTTCCGCTGGATTCCCTGCCGGAGCTGATTCAGCAGCTGGAGGAGAAGATGAAGGCCGCGGCCAAAAACCTGGAGTTCGAGGAGGCGGCCAACCTCCGCGATCGCATCAAGAACCTGCGCCAGAAGCTGGTGGGCAAAGGTTAAGAACTCAGATCGGCGCCTCGGTGCCCTCCACCTGGATCGTGGTTGCTCCCCCTAGCGCAAAAGCGGCATGCACCGCCTGCAGGGCCCTCACCCCATCAGCTTCGGCCACCACGCAGCTGGTGCGAATTTCACTGGTGGCGATCATTTCAATGTTGATTGCCGCATCGGAGATGGCCCGGAACATGCGGGCGGCGGTCCCGGCGGTGGTGGCCATGCCTGCGCCCACGGCGCTGACCCGGGCAATCGCGGATCCCTCCTCAAAGCTGGCTCCGGGCCATTGCTTGAGTAGGGCGGTCAGGGCGACCTCGGCGCCAGGCCGGTCACCACGCCGCAGGATGAAGCTCATGTCTCGGCTGTTGGTGGCCTCCCCTGCTGCTGCGGGTCGTTGCCGTTCCGATTGCACGATGGCATCCAGGCTGATGCCCGCATCCGCCAGGGAACGACAAATGGCGGCCGCCATTCCGGGCCGATCGGGCACGCCCTTGACGGTGACCTGCACCTGATTCAGGTCCAGGGCCACCCCCCGCACGGCGGGAGCGGTGTGATCGGTAGGGAGGGGTCCCTGCCGCAGCTGCGTCTCCCCCAGCTCGAAGGCTTCCGCCGCGGCGCGAAGGGCTTTGCTGCCCTGGCTCCCCTCCACCACGCAACTCACCTTTACCTCGCTCGTGGCGATCAAGCGCAGGTTGATGCCTAGTCGGGCGAGGGTGTCAAAGAGCCGCGCCGCCACGCCGGGGCGCCCCATGATGCCTGCCCCGGAGATGCTGATCTTGGCCATCCCTCTCTCCGTGCTGAGCTTGGCTTCCTGGGCGCCGAAGGCCTCCAGGAGCTGTTGGCACACGGCACTGGCCCGCTCCAGTTCGCTCTCCGCCACGGTGAAGGCGATGTCATTGCTGGCTCCTTCGTGGCTGGATTGCACGATCAGATCCACGTTCAGCCCTGCCTCTCCAAGGGCCTCAAACAGCTGGGCCGCCACCCCTGGTTGGTCGGGAAGGCCGGAGAGGGCCAGCACGGCCTGGTCCCGTTCCAGGTCTGCTCCGTCGACGGGTTTGCCGAGTTCCAGCCCATCGCTGCCCACCGGTCGGCTCATCCCACTGGTGAGGGTTGTGCCGGGATCTTCGCTCCAACTGGAGCGCACCACTAGGGGAACGCCGTAATTGCGGGCAATCTCCACTGCCCTCGGATGGAGCACGGCCGCCCCCAGGCTGGCCAGCTCAAGCATCTCGTCGCAGCTCACCTTGGCCATTAACTGGGCATCGGGCACCTTCCTGGGATCGGTGGTGAGCACCCCGGGCACATCGGTGTAGATCTCGCAGGCCATGGCCCCCAGGGCCGCCGCCAGGGCCACGGCGGACGTGTCCGAGCCTCCGCGCCCCAGGGTGGTGATCTCCGGGATGCCGGAGGGGCCGCTGCTGGTTCCCTGAAAACCGGCCACCACAACCACATGGCCTTCCTCCAGGTGTCTCCAGAGCCGTTCCGTCCGGATCTCGAGGATGCGGGCTCTCCCGTGTGCCGATTCGGTGATGATTCCCGCCTGCATTCCAGTCATCGCGACCGCCGGCACCCCAAGCCGCTGGAGGGCCATCGCCACCAGGGCGATGGACACCTGTTCCCCGGTGGACAGGAGCATGTCCATCTCGCGCGGTGGTGGCTCCGTGTGGATGGCCCTGGCCAGGGCCGTGAGTTCGTCTGTGGTGTGTCCCATGGCTGAAACCACCACCACGAGTTCGTAGCCGGCTTCCCGGCTTGCGGCAATACGGCGGGCCACAGCCTGGATCCGTTCCACGTCGGCGACGGAGGTGCCTCCGAATTTCTGGACGAGGAGGGCCATCCGTGGGCGGCTGCGGGTGAGAGCCAACTTATCGAGAGGCCTGTCGCAAAGGGTCTAGGGGCAGCAGCCAGGCATCCCGGAACGTTTCCGCGGGGTCGCCACCCCGCTTGAGGGCCGCCTCCGCCTCCAGGAGTTGGCGCAGCAGGCGCAACAGATGGTCGGTGCTGCGGCCGCGCAGTTGCTTGCGCAGCACGTAGATCCGCTTGGGGTTGCCGATGCCGGCTGCCTTGGCGATGGTCGCCACGTCCTGCTCCCCCTGGGCATCCAGCAACGCCACCCACAGCCAACCGCGGATCTGGCTCGACAGGGAGGCGATGATGCGCAGGGCCGGCTCATTGGCGGCCAGCAGGGCATCCACAAGGGCGATCGCTTCGGCGGGCCTGCCGGCCAGCAGCGCTTCCCCAACCGCCAGGGAGGTGCTGCTGCGGCCCTCCACCAGCTGGGCCACCGCATCCGCTCTGATGTGCTCCCCGCTATAGATCCGGAGTTTTTCCAGTTCGCTGGCCAGCCGGGCGCTGTCGCTGCCGATGGCCGTGGCCAGGTGCTCGGCGGCTTCCGGCTCCAGGGTGAGCCCCAGCTCCCTTGCCGTACGGTGCACCATCTCGAGTTGGCCGGCCCCATCCCAGCTGGCGGGCAGCTGAAAGCTTTTCTCCTCGGCCACGGCCCGCAGGGCCTTGGTGGTGCGCAGGCGGGCATCGGGCTTGCCACTGCTCACCAGCACCAGGTGGGTCTGCTCCGGGATCGCCTGAAGGCCGGCCTCCAGGGCTTCGGCCAGGGCGGGAGGACAGGCGCTGCAGAAGGGGCTCCGTTGCAGCACGATCACCCGACCACCGGCGCCCAGGGGGGGCGTGCGGGCCTCCTCCAGGGCCCTGCGGGCCTGCTCCCCATCCTGCCCATCCAGCCGGCTGACATTCATCGTTCCCCAGGTGGGATCGAGGGTGCTCCCCAGAAGCTCGTCCACGGCTCGGATGCGGGCCGCCTCGTCGTCGCCCCAGTAGAGGTGGATGGGCATCTGGGCCAGCCTTGAACGATCTCGACCATCCGATCTTCTCCGAAAGCCTGCGTCGCATCCGCCATTGGCTGGGGGATACGGGCCTCAGGGGTTATGAGCGGGATGTGCTGGAGCGGCTGGTGCACAGCAGTGGCGATCCCAGCCTGGCTCCCGATCTGCGCTTCAGCCCCGGAGCCTGTGAGCTGGGGGCCCTGGCCCTGGCCGCGGGAGCTCCGATCCTCACGGATACGGCCATGGCTGCGGCGGCGGTCAGCCCCATGGCCCGGCGCACCTTTGCCAATCCCGTCCACTCCGTGCTGGCCTGGGCCCCGGAGACGGCCCCGGTGGGCGGAACGCGGACCGCCGAGGGCATGGCCCGTGCCCTGGCCGTGAGTCCCGGTGCGGTTGTGCTCATCGGCAGTGCCCCGACGGCGTTGGAGCGGTTGCTTGCGCTCACGGCCTCGGGGGGGTTGCCCGCACCGGCCCTTGTGATCGGCATGCCGGTGGGATTCGTGGGCGTGGAGGAGAGCAAACGGCGGCTGGCGGCCAGTGGCCTGCCCCAGATTCGCCTGGAAGGGACCAGGGGCGGGGCCGCCCTTGTGGCCGCGGCTGCGAACGCCCTTCTGCGAAGGGCCTGGATTCAACGGGAGCCCTGAGGTTGGCCCAGGGCCACATGGCTGTTGGCCTCGATGCGCCCGAGCACCTCCCGCGCCCGCCGCACCACCGTGGGTGGCACTCCCGCTAGCCGGGCCGCCTCGATGCCGTAGCTCCGGCTTGCCCCTCCTGGCACCACCTGGTGCAGGAACACCAAATCATCCCCGGTTTCCTCCACGAGCACCTGGGCGTTGGCCACATTTGGCAGCAGCGCGGCGAGCTCATTCAGCTCGTGGTAGTGGGTCGCGAACACCGTGCGGGCTCCCAGGTTCTCGGCCAGGGCCTCGGCCACGGCCCAGGCGATAGCCAGGCCGTCGAAGGTGGCCGTGCCCCGGCCGATTTCATCGAGCAGCACCAGGGAGTGGGGGCTGGAGTGGTGAAGAATGTTGGCCGTTTCAGCCATCTCCACCATGAAGGTGGATTGGCCCTTGGCCAGGTCATCCACGGCGCCGACCCTGGTGAAGATGCGATCCGCCAGGCTGAACCGGGCTGATCGGGCCGGAACCCAGCTGCCGATTTGGGCCATCAGCTGGAGCAGGCCCGTCTGCCGGAGGTAGCAGCTCTTGCCGCTCGCATTGGGTCCGGTGAGCACCAGCAGGTCGGGAGATTGCTCCTGACCTCCCCCCAGGGCGATGGGATTGGGGGTGAAGGGGATGTCCACCAGGAGTTGTTCCACAACCGGGTGCCGCCCGGCTTCGATCGTGAGCTCGCGTCCCGCCACGATGTCTGGACGGCAATAGCCCTCGGTGGCGGCCACTTCCGCCAGGGAGGCCAGGGCATCTAGTTCGGCCACAAGCCGAGCCGCGGCCCGGATGGGCTCGGCCTGATGGCCCACCTGTTGGCGAAGGGCTGTGAACAGTTCGTACTCCCGCTGTGCGGCCCGGGTGCGCAGCTGCAGGATTCGCCCCTCCCGCTCCTTGAGCGCTGGGGTCACAAAGCGCTCCTCATTGGCGAGGGTCTGCCGGCGGATCCAGTGGCTGGGAACGGACGCGGCCTTGGCCCGGCTCACCGCCAGGAAATAGCCAAAGGTGCGGTGGTACTGCAGGCGCAGGTTGGCATGACCGCTCACCTGGCGCTCCTGCCGCTCCTGATCGGCCAGCCAGCGCTCCTGATCATCGAGTTGGTTGCGCAGACCATCCAGGCGAGGATCTACCCCGTCGTGGATCAATCCGCCTTCGCTCAGGCTCAGCGGGGGTGTGTCCACCAGGGTGTAGCGCAGGTCGGCGGCCAGGGCTGCTAGGTGCGGCTGGGGCTCGGCCAGGGACTGAAGGGGGGCACTCTCCGCGCTCCGGAGTAGCTCCGCCAGGCGGGGCAACCGCTCCAGCCCATCGGCCAGGGCCACCAAATCCCGGGCGGAGGCACTGCCTGCCCCCGCCCGGCCCGCCAGCCGTTCCAGGTCGGCCATGGGCCGGAGCAGGCGGCGCACCGCCAGTCGCAGACTCCGCTGCTGCACCAGCTCGCTCACCGCTCCTTGCCGTTCGAGGATGGGTGCGGCTTGCACCAGGGGAGCCTCCACCCAGCGCCGCAGGCAGCGGCCCCCCATGGCTGTGACCGTGCGATCCAGGGCCCATAGGAGGGAGCCCTCGAACCGCCCCCCCATCTGGGTGCGGGTCAATTCCAGGTTGCGGCGAGTTTGCACATCCAGCACCAGCTGATCGCCCGCGTGCCAGAGATGGGGCCGCTCCAGGGGTATGAGTTCCCTGTCCCCTTCCCTGTCCAGGTCGGGTTGGGTGCTGTCCAGGTAGGCCAGCAGGCCCCCAGCCGCCCGCAGGCCCAGGGGGGCTTCCCCCAATCCCAGCCCCTCCACGCTGGCCAGTCGGTAGCGCTCCAGCAACCGTCGTCGGGCCTGGGGAGCCTCGAAGGGGGTTCGGGGTTGGGGCGTGTGCCTCAGCTCCTTTGGACACCACGACGGAGAGACGATCTCCGCCTCCGCCTCCCCGGCCGGTTCGGGCCAGACCACCTCCGCCGCCTCCAGCTGCAGCAGCTCCTGGTGCAGGGCAGCTAGACCCTCCTGCTCGCTGACGCGAAACTCCCCAGTGCTCACATCGGCTACAGCCAGCCCCCAGCGGGCACCCTGGGGGAACACAGCACACAACCAGTTGTTGCGGCGGGCCGCCAGCATCCCCTCCTCCAGCACGGTTCCAGGGGTGAGCACCCGGGTAATCTCCCGTCGGAGCAAGGTGCCTTTCGAGGGGGTGGTTTCCACCTGATCGCAGAGGGCGACGCATCGCCCCTGTTGCACCAGCTCGGAGCAATAGCGCTCTGCGGCGTGGTGGGGGATCCCTGCCATGGGCACCCGGCCAATGGATTTCCCCCCCTCCTTGCCGGTGAGGGAGAGCTCCAGCAGGCGCGACACCGTGATGGCATCTTCGAAGAAACACTCGAAGAAATCGCCCAGGCGATAGAGGAGAACCCTGTCCGGATGGGCCGATTTCAGGGCCACGTAATGCCGCAGCATCGGAGTCAGGGCCTGGGGATCCACCAGGCTGTGATGATGCCAGCGGGGCTGGTCGTCCAGAGGGTCGTGTTCAGGTGGGGTGGTCTGGCCCTCGCTTTCCGCTCCGTCATGGGTCGGGGGTGGAGCCATGGCGATCGCTCTCCGTTGCCGGGGGCGGGCCGCCCCATCGGCCTGGAGGACGCCATCTTCCAGGCATTCGGGCAGGACATCGGCAGACGCCTCCTGGAGATCAGCCGCAGACACCAGGAGGAGTTGCTGCGAGCTGGCTCCGCCCATGACACTGAGGGTAGTGGTTGCCGATATTAACTGACCCCAGCGGTAGTGGCTCCAGGAGTACCCCCCTTTGGGATCAGCTTCCGGGTGCGTCCCCTCCGACAACTTGTGAAGGAGGGGCGGGTGGGTTCCCTTTCTGCGGGGCCTTCGTGTGAGAATCCAGCCAGTGCCTGAATCGGCCGGCGCGCCTTTCACCCCATGCAGATCATCAACACGCTTTCTGTTTTTGCCCTTGTGGTGCTTTCCTTTGCGTTGATCGTGGCGGTGCCGGTGCTCTACGCCAGCAGTGAAGACGTGGGCCGCTCCAACAGATTGATCCTCATCGGTGGGCTGGCCTGGGTCGGGCTGGTGCTACTGAACTGGGGCATGAGCTATTTCGTGGTCTGACCATTGACCATCTACGAGGGGACATTCACCACCATCTCTGGCCTGCGAATCGCCGTTGTGGTCGCGCGCTTCAACGACTTGATCACGGGGAAGCTGCTCAGCGGCTGCCTGGATTGCCTCGCCCGACATGGCATCGACACTTCCCAACAAAGCTCCCAGCTGGATGTGGCCTGGGTTCCCGGAAGTTTTGAGATTCCCCTGGTTGCCCAGAGGCTGGCCGCCACCGGGAGCTATCAGGTAGTAATTACCCTCGGAGCCGTCATCCGGGGAGACACCCCTCACTTTGATGTAGTTGTTGCGGAAGTTAGCAAGGGGGTCGCCGCCGTCTCCAGGTCCACGGGAATCCCCGTGATTTTTGGCGTCCTCACGACCGATACTCTCCAACAGGCCCTAGAGCGGGCAGGCATCAAGAGCAATCTGGGGTGGAGTTATGCCTTGCAAGCGTTGGAAATGGGGAGTTTGATGGCCGCCCTGCCCGGATAGGGCGATGTGGTGGAGAGCCCCCTGGATGCGTCAGCGGCGAATGCTGACCTTTCTTGCGGGTTGGGATGCCATCCTCCTGATCGGTTTCTATAACTTGATGTTTTTTCTGCGTCTGGGCTTTTGGCCGGGCGTTACCAAATCACCTGTGGCTTTGGTGGCTCTGTGGGTAGCGATTTCCTACCTCTTTGGCCGCTATTCCAAACAGGATTTCTCGCGATTCTGGGTCTGGCGTCTGCTGCGAGCTCCTGCGGTCGGCCTGCTTGTCCTTGCTGGGGTTGTGGTGTTTTTAAACTGGGGTTTTCAGGTTGGAGACCCCCGAACATTTCGCGGTTTTCTTCTACCCGTTTTGGGAGGGACAACTCTTTTTTCGGCGGCAGCTCAGTGGATGGCCACCCGATCTCCCGCACGAAAAAATCGCTGGTTGATTGTGGGCAGTGCGAAGGAAATCAAATTGTTGCGCAAAGAAATCAAGCAGCTTGGTCTGCTGGATCTTCTGGATCTTCACTATTGCTCCAGCAAAGTTCTTGCCAGGCACCATCTCTTCCATATTGAAAACTTTGACGGACTTGCCGTTAGCGAAACAGCTGAGCTTGATGACGAGCTCCTGCAAAATCTGCTGTCAAGCCGCGGGCGCGGTGCCTCCGTCTTCACCCTGGTGGCCTGGGCAGAGCGCCATCTGCAGTCTGTTCCTCCCGAGTTGTTTTCGAGTCGCACCCTGCTGCACACGGAGGGCTTTGAAATGCAACCTGGCCGTTGGGGATGGCGGGTGAAACGATTTGGGGATGTGGTGGTCGCCAGTACTTTGCTTTTGCTGACGTTGCCATTGGTGCTTCTTGCATGTCTCTTGATTCGTCTGGAAGAGAAAGGGCCGGTGCTCTATACCCAGATTCGTACGGGGCTTTATGGGCAACCCTTCAAGATTTGGAAACTCCGCAGCATGCGCCTCGGGGCTGAAAATCAAGGAATCCAATGGGCATCCCGCAATGATCCCCGGGTGACAACAGTGGGCAAATGGCTGCGACGCTTACGGATTGATGAGCTTCCCCAGTTGATCAATGTGCTCAAAGGTGAGATGAGTCTGATTGGTCCTCGCCCTGAAAGGCCTGAGCTGGAGGCCTCCTTGCAAGAAGCTATTGTGCATTACTCTGTTCGTCACTGGGTGAAGCCTGGCCTCAGTGGATGGGCCCAGGTTTGCTATCCATATGGAGCTTCAATGGAGGATAGTAGGGCCAAGCTGGGCTACGATCTTTATTACATAAGAAATGCTGGTCCATTGCTGGATTTTTTGGTGCTGATCAAAACCCTGCGTCTCCTGGCCGGAGCTAAAGGTTCGGAGCCCCTGCAGCAGCTCCCTGGCTGAACCTCTTCCTTCGAGACTCTTGGTGATTGACGGAGTTGCGGGCGATGGGGCATGCTGGGTAAGTGATCGATCCGTGAATGGGTCGCCGACCAAGCGGATGTAGCTCAGTGGTAGAGCATCTCCTTGCCAAGGAGAGGGTCGAGAGTTCGAATCTCTTCATCCGCTTTTTTTCTTCATCATCAGCACCTGTGACTGATTGATCTGGAAGCCCATTTTTTTGTAAAATTCCGCACTGTTTGTGGTCATGAGATAGATCCGTTCGCACGGAGCCACGGCGGGGCTCTCCATCAGCCTTTCCATCACCGATCGGCCCACCCCTCGACCCGCCACCTCTGAATCCACAACAAGATCCCAGATGGTTGCGCGGTAAATGCCATCACTGGTTGCCCGACCAAAGCCAACCAGGTTTTTGCCTCTCCAAGCCGTCACGCAGATCTCGCTGTTTTTGACCATGCAACGCAAGTGGTGCAAGGAGCGACCCTGAGCCCAGAAGGCATTGCCATTCATCAGATGTTGAAGCTGCTGGATGGCATGGACTGGCCTGAGATCAGGACCCAGGCCCATTCGCAGGGCCCTGGCACCACGGCCATGGACCAGTAGGCGCACAGGTCCTTGGCAACCTTTCGGATTTTTCAGAGATTCATCTTGCCGGCCAACCACAGACCTGAACTGACCTCGAGGGATCATTTGCCTTGTTGCTTCCTTCGATGTCTGCTTCTCAAAGTGTAGCTAGGAGCGGCTGGATTCAGGCCCCGATGACTGTCGATTGAATGCCCTCTTGAGCTGTCTATGGAAGTGGTAAGGTGGATTTAAGATAAGCCTGATGTGATCCATGCTCAAGCTGCTACTGGGTGATCCTAATTCACGCAAGTTAAAGCGCTATCAGCCACTCGTTTCCGATATTAATCTCCTAGAGGAAGATATCTCCCCTCTCACCGACGATGAGTTGCGTGGATTGACGGCCGAATTTCGGCAAAAACTGGACAAGGTCGATCAACCTGCTCGCAAGAAGCAGGTTTTAGACGAGCTTCTTCCCCAGGCCTTTGCCGTTGTTCGTGAAGCTGGAAAAAGAGTGCTGGGTATGCGGCATTTTGATGTCCAACTCATGGGTGGAATGGTACTTCATGATGGACAAATCGCTGAGATGAAAACGGGTGAAGGAAAGACCCTTGTCGCCACGTTGCCTTCCTACTTAAACGCCCTCACCGGCCAGGGCGTGCATGTCGTGACAGTGAATGACTACCTGGCCCGACGGGATGCCGAGTGGATGGGCCAGATCCATCGTTTTCTTGGCTTGAGTGTGGGATTGATTCAACAGGAGATGATGCCATCTGATCGGAAGAAAAACTACGCTTGTGATATCACCTATGCAACGAACTCAGAGCTTGGTTTTGATTATCTCCGTGACAATATGGCGACCGATTTGGCAGATATCGTTCAACGAGATTTTCAGTACTGCGTTATCGACGAAGTCGACTCCATCTTGATTGATGAGGCGCGTACACCCCTGATCATCTCAGGTCAGGTGGAGCGCCCCCAGGAGAAGTATCGGCTAGCTTCGGATGTGGCCGCCCGCCTTATCCGATCTCCTGAAATGGGAAAGGATGGCATCGACCCTGAAGGAGATTATGAGGTGGACGAAAAACGACGAAATGTCACCCTCACAGATCAGGGTTATGCCCATGCGGCCAATCTTCTTGGGATTCAAGACCTTTATGATTCGGCTGATCCCTGGGCCCATTTCGTCAATAACGCTCTGAAGGCGAAGGAATTATTCTCTAAAGACGTTAATTATATCGTGCGCAACCAGGAAGTGGTCATCGTAGATGAATTTACCGGGCGTGTGATGCCTGGTAGGAGATGGAGCGACGGCCTCCATCAGGCAATCGAATCTAAGGAAGCGTTGCCAATTCAGCCGGAAACCCAAACATTGGCAAGCATCACATACCAAAACTTCTTCCTGCTTTACCCCCGATTGGCCGGCATGACAGGTACGGCAAAAACTGAAGAGCTGGAATTTGAAAAAACTTATAAATTAGAGGTCACTACCGTGCCCACAAATCGCACCAGCTCTCGGGTAGATTGGACCGACCAAGTTTATAAAACTGAACCGGCCAAATGGCGTGCAGTGGCCAATGAAACAGCTGAGATCCACGGACGTGGCCGACCTGTATTGGTGGGGACCACCAGTGTGGAGAAATCTGAGCTGCTTTCTTCTCTGCTGGCTGAGTTGGCCGTTCCCCACAATTTGCTGAATGCAAAACCGGAAAATGTGGAACGGGAAGCTGAGATCATTGCCCAGGCTGGCAGGGCCGGAGCCGTTACCATCGCCACCAACATGGCTGGTCGTGGTACGGACATCATCCTTGGTGGCAACAGTGACTACATGGCCCGTTTGAAGTGCAGGGAAGTGCTTCTTCCCGTTCTCGTGCGTCCTGAGGATGGCCATGGTGCGCCGGTTCCCTATCAACGCTCCATGGAAGCGGGGGGGGGATTTGGAACCGACTCCCCCGCTGTGCTGCCTCGGGCTGGACGATCCCTGGGAACGCTTTACCCCTGTGCTCTTTCGGACGATACGGAGAGGGATCTGTCCGTCTTGGCGAAACAGTTGGTTCAGCAATGGGGGGATCGTTGCCTGACCCTTCTGGAGCTGGAGGATCGCATTGCCCTGGCGGCTGAGAAGGCTCCCACCACGGATCCTCAGATCCAGCAGATGCGTGACCTTCTTCGACGCATTAAAACCGAATATGACGTTGTCGTGAAGCAGGAGGAGGGCCAGGTGCGTGATGCAGGTGGCCTCCATGTGATCGGTACGGAACGCCATGAATCCCGGAGGATTGACAACCAGCTGCGTGGTCGATCGGGCCGGCAAGGTGATCCGGGTACAACGCGCTTTTTCCTTTCGCTCGAGGACAATCTTCTGCGGATCTTCGGTGGTGATCGGGTGGCAGGTCTGATGAATGCTTTTCGCGTTGAGGAAGATATGCCCATTGAATCAGGCATGCTGACCCGTTCTCTTGAGGGGGCTCAGAAGAAGGTTGAAACTTATTACTACGATCAGCGCAAAGATGTTTTTGAATATGATGAAGTAATGAATAATCAACGTAAAGCTGTGTATGCCGAACGACGTAGGGTGCTGGAGGGAAGGGAGCTCAAACTTCAGGTTTTGGGTTATGGGGAACGAACGATCGATGACATTGTGGAGGCTTATGTGAACCCCGACCTTCCGCCTGAGGAATGGGATCTGAAACGTTTGCTTGATAAAGTCAAAGAATTTATCTATCTTCTGGAGGATCTCACGCCTGAGCAGCTGCAAGGTCTGGGCATGGATGAACTCAAAGCCTTTCTTCAGGAGCAGATGCGCAATGCCTACGACATCAAGGAAGATCAGGTTAACCAGGCCCGACCTGGTCTTATGCGTGAAGCCGAGCGCTTCTTCATCCTTCAGCAGATCGATACGCTTTGGAGAGAGCATTTACAATCCATGGAGGCTCTGCGTGAAACGATCTATCTGCGTGGCTATGGCCAACAACAACCGATCATTGAATATAAAAATGAGGCCTATGATATGTTCCTAGAGATGATGACGCAAATGCGCCGAAATGTGATCTACTCCATGTTCATGTTCCAGCCGCAGGTGCCAGAACAGGTAACGGCCTGAGGCCATTAGCCGCCGTCGCTTTTGGTCATCGATTCGCCCAGAAATTCGAGAATCTCCCGATCACGGATGTTCTGAGCTTTGCCGCTGCAAGGTTCCTTCAATGGTCTTCCTGCAGCCACTTCCCGCAGGCAATCCTGAAGCCGGTTGACTTCCGTTTCCAGTTGGTCGATCCGTTCCATCAGGTTGCGGATCACGCGAGCTTCCGCATCCGGCAGGGCGGAGTGGGCCAGGGGGTCGATGCGAACCCCGGATTGGTGCACCACTCTCCCTGGAATCCCCACCACGGTGCTGTCTGCGTCTACATCTCGGAGCACCACGGAACCCGCTCCAATCCGCGTGTTCGACCCCACAGTGATTGCCCCCAGCACTTTGGCCCCCGCTCCTACGACCACGTTGTTTTCCAGTGTGGGGTGGCGTTTGCCATGTTGTTTCCCCGTGCCGCCAAGGGTGACCCCCTGGTAGAGCAGGCAGTTGTCGCCAATCACGCTGGTTTCACCGATCACCACCCCCATGCCATGGTCGATGAATACGCCGTGGCCTATCACCGCGCCGGGGTGGATCTCCACGCCAGTCAGGAGCCTGGCCAGTTGGCTGAGCACTCTTGGCACCAGGGGGATCTGGAGCCGCCAGAGTCGATGGCTGATGCGGTGCATCACAAGGGCGTGGAAGCCCGGGTAGCACAGAAGGATTTCCAGGGTGCTTCTGGCGGCAGGATCCCTCTCCCGGATGAGGGCCAGATCGGCCCGCATGGCCTGGATGAGGGCGTTCGCGAATCGCATCAGACGGCCAGAAGGCCGATTTCCTTGCGCAATTGATCAATCGTGGCACTGCCTAGATAGCTCTGGGCGCAGTGCACCACGGGCAGGCGCATCAGTTGGGAACGGTTTTGTCGCAGGGTTTGCTCCACCAGAGGCAGGCTGGGCTTATCGCAGAGCACATGGCTAGCGGCCCTCAGGAGCGCCAGCAAGCGGCTACCCGTATCGGGGTTTGCCGTCATCACCAGCAGATCATTTCCGCGCATGGAGTGCAGGATCACCTCGGCGGCCCGCAGGATGCCTGGGCTGATGCTCACCAGGCCCACACAGCTGCCGCCACGAAGCTCCTTGAGCAGGTCCAGCTCATGGCGGAAGTCGTTCAGGTCAACTGGTACGGCACGGACCCCATGGCGCTGGGCGATTTCTTCCACAGGCTGGAGAAAATAGCGACTTGTGACCACGGTGCCTTTGCTGGAGTTCTCCAGAACCGCTTCCAGCTCCTCCATCGGAACCACCTCCACCGGCACTTCAAGATTCGGCGCCAGTTCCTCAGCAATCAACATTGACGCCCCAATGTCCTCCCGGGGGGTGCTCACCAAGACGCGGGCCCCGCAGCGGAGTCGCCAGTCGACCTCCCGTGTGAGCAGGTCGCGGGCCTGCTGCAGCGTGCAGCCCGCATTGAGCAGGCCATCGATGCTTTGTCGCACCACCCGGTCGATATCGGGCGGGGTTTTGGTGCGAATTCCTGGGGGTGGCTTGATTTCCCTCGGTTTTTGCTGATCGCGCACATAAATGCCAGATCCGGCCATGGCTTCCACCACGCCGTCCGTTTCCAGTTGTCGATACACCTTGCTGATGGTGTTGCGGTGCAGACCCGTCTGCATGGCCAGCTGGCGGGTGCTCGGTAGGCGGTGACCCGGGGGATAGTGTCGCGCCGCGATGGCAAAGCAGATCTGGTTATATAGCTGGGTCGAAGCGGGGATATCGCTTTCCTGCTGGATGTGGAATCGCACGCGGCACAACGGTCGGATCTTGCGGCCACCCTACGGAGCTTTTGCCTCCGTGACAATTCCCCCCCTGTCATAGGACCATGTGCCGGTTGCCCTGGGGCTATGGAAGAAACAGATCGAGCGGAACCCTTCTCTGCCGATTGGCTCACCCTGGCTCCAGAACGGCACGAGGAGGTGCCTCTTCGCAGTTGGTGGGCGCGGCCAGAGTCCGGCCGACTCAAGGGTTGCCTGTTGGTTTTGCCAGAAATTTTCGGGGTGAATCCCTGGGTGTGCACGGTGGCCAATCGCTTGGCCCAAATTGGCTATGGGGCTTTGGCCATTCCTTTGTTTGCGAGAACGGCACCTGAGCTCAGCCTGGGCTACGGCCCTGAGCAGCTCCAGGAGGGTCGCTCCCACAAGGAGCGCACGAGCGCCCGCACCCTCCTGGTGGATGGGGCTCGAGCTGTGCGCTGGCTCCAGAGCCAGGGAGCAAAGGACCAACCCCTGACGGTGGGGTGCATTGGCTTCTGCTTCGGGGGGCATGTTGCCCTTTTGGCCAGTTCTCTGGAAGGCGTGGCGGCCAGCTGCGCCTGTTATGGAGCGGGGGTGGTGCAAGGGAGGCCCGGGGGAGGCCCTCCCACCTTGGAGGTGCTCTCCCGGCCTGGGAGCCGGGTGCTGTTCATCTACGGGCGGGAGGATCCCTTGGTGCCCACGGACGATCTGCTGGCCATCGCCACTGCCGTGGATCAGGCGAATGCCAGGGGGGAGGGGGAGCGCGCCCAGCTGCTGACCTTTGCCGCGGGCCATGGTTTTCTCTGCGAAGCCCGAGGCGACTTCCGGCCGGTGGAAGCGCAGGCCGCATGGGATGCCATCACGGCATTTTTTGCCAAAACCTTCGCCGAAAAAGCCTAGTCCTCAGCAGCAGTCTGGCTGGCCGGCACGCTGGAGGTGTCGGCACCAGCTGGAGCAGCTTTGATGGGTTTTGCTGTTTTTACGGGGGCGGTTTTGCCGGCCGCTTGCCGTTTAGGGGACAGAAACATGATCATATTTCTCCCCTCCCGTTTTGGAGGCTGTTGGAGTTCAGCATTTTCCTCCAGATCCTTGGCCATCCGCATGAGGAGAGCTTCTGCCAGGGACGTATGTTGGATTTCGCGGCCACGAAAGATGACCGTGCATTTCACCTTGTCGCCGGCTTTCAGGAAGCGGCTCGCTTGGCCAATGCGCACCTGGTAGTCATGTGAGTCAATCTTATAGCGCATCTTGACCTCCTTGACTTCGGTCTGGTGCGACTTCTTCTTGGCTTCCTTGGCTTTTTTTTCCTGCTCAAACTTGTATTTGCCGTAATCCATGACCCGGCACACGGGAGGATCGGCCTTCTCGCTCACCAGCACCAGATCGAGCTCCCGCTCCTTTGCCACCTCCAGGGCGGCCTCCCGTGTGATGACTCCGAGCTGACTCCCATCGGCATCGACGACCCGCAGGTTTGGGTAGCTGATGCGCTCGTTGATGTTGGGAAGCTCCCGCACGGGAGCACGGCGGTCTACGCGGGGGCGGGGAGGCATTCAAAAGGGCGGATTGCTCTTTACCCTAAACCTTGCTGTGACCCCTTCAAGGCCAAGAGGGCTTGTTGCATCAGATCCTCACCTTTGAGCCAGAGGGGCAGATGTTGGCGGCGAAACCAGGTGCGCTGGCGTTTGGCGTATTGACGGGTGCGCTGCTCCGTCAAGGCGATGGCCTGGCCTTCCTCCAGCTCCCCCCGTAAAAGGCCCCGTGCCTCCGCATACCCCATGGTGTTGAGAAGGGGGCAGCTATCCCCATGACGACGGATCAGGTTGGCGGTTTCAGGCAACAATCCCGCCGCAAACATCTCCCTCGTGCGCTGGCGGATCCGCTGGGGCAGGTCGGCAGGGTCCAGCCCTAGCTCCAGGATGGGCCAGGGGGGAGGGATGCGTTTCTGTTGGGAGGAGATGGTTTGGCCTGTGGCGTAGAACACCTCCAGAGCCCTTTGGGTGCGAGAGATGTCGGCAGGGGCAATGCGGGAGCCTGCCAAGGGATCGCAACGTTTCAGCAGGGCGTGGCAGAGCGGTTGGCCCATGGCCTTGAACTGGTCCCGGAGCTGGGCCTGGGGAGGCACGGCGGGGGGAGTGAGGCCCTGGAGCAAGCCCTGCAGATAGAGCCCACTGCCCCCCACCAGCAGGGCGAGACCGCAGCGCTCCAGTTCGGCCCGGATGGCGGCTCGTCCCAGGGGCAGAAACTCCTGCAAGGTGAGGGGTTGGGCGGGGGAGCGCAGGTCGAGGAGTTCGTGCCGCACCCGCTGCCGTTGCTGCGGGGTGGGCTTGGCCGTGCCAATGTCCATGCCCACGTACACCTGGCGGGCGTCCACGCTGATCACCGCCAGGTTCAGCGCTTCGGCCAGCTCAAGGGCTAGAGCCGTTTTGCCGCTTGCGGTCGGACCCATCAGGGCGATCACGAGGCCTACGCCGCCTGCTGCGTGGGTGGATGGGGTGAACGACGATGTCATCCCCTCACTCTGGGTCCTGTCCAGCCCCTATCGGGACCAGCCGACCAAAGGGCGTTGCATCCCCATCGGGAAAGCGGTCTCAGAAGCGGCTGGCTGGCGCAGGGAGGGGCGAATGGTAGATTGGTGTCCAAGCCAAAGCCGATTTCCGCCTAAGCCTTATCTGCGGCGCTTCTACGGCCCAACTTGGCTGTCGAAATCGTCTAACCGTTCAGCTCCCTCCATCCCCCCTGAGACCCGCCCTCGCATGAGCGACGCCTCGCGAGTCCAATCCGCCTACGGCGCCGAACAGATCCAA
>JBBARZ010000038.1:0-20356 GCA_040399505.1 Cyanobium sp. | reverse complement strand
CAGCGTTTCCACCTGCAGACGGTGCAGCGCCGGCTGGACATGGATCACCTCCAGTGGGGGGAACTGCAGGACGGGTGTATGAACTCCCCGCGGCAGGCTGATCCAGACGCGGCGGGGCTGCTGTGTGCCCAGGCCATGGAGCCGCAGGGCCGTGAGCAGGCAGAACACCGCTTTGGGAACCCGCCTGGCCACGATCTCGAGATCGACGTGCTCACGGACGGCCGCGGCAGGCAGGCCATAGAGCCCCCGCTCCAGACGCTCCAGCAGGCCCCGCTCGCACAGGCGGGCCAGGGTTGATCGATCGACACCAGCGGCCGCGGCCTCCCCGGTGCGGAGCAGGCCCTTGCGACGCGCCAGCTTCAGCGCCGTCTCTTTCCTGTCTGCCACTGCTGCCATGGCACCATCATGCGACAAACCCTGCATATCTGTGGCCAACTATGCCGTTCTCGTCACACGTCCACCCCTTGCCGTGGCTTCGCCGCCCCTTGGCCACCTCTCGGGCCACCCCTGGACAGGGAGGGAAATATCTCTCTCTTCTCTTGCTACGACAGGGCTTTGCTCCTCAATCCTTCCAGGGGGGGGACTCCGGTGGTGTTCTCTGAAACCTCAGCCGCATCCCGCCCATGAGCCGCCACAGGGTCGGCCACCACCCCTCCACCCCTATGCGCTGAACCTCAGTGCTGACAGGCGTTCCGGCCCGTTTCAAGCGGTGGACGCAGCGGTGGCATCCCGGGGTGGCTCCCCCCAAGGGGTGGCGCCGTCTGGCTCAGCTCGCCGTCAGCAGTGGCTTGCTGGCGGTGTACTTCCAGCCCTGCTGGCCCCGGTATTCCATCGGCTCCAGAACGCCGTACCCCCGCTCCTCCAGCACCTGCAGCGCATGCAGCACCTCAGCGGTCTCCGGCCGCTGCTTGCCGCTGAGGGCACGGCGCAACGTGCTCAGGGCCAGCTGTGTCCGCTTCTCCCAGGCCACCCGTTGCAGCTTCAGCATCAGGGCACCCAGCGCACTGTTGCCGGCCGAGGTCAGGCGCACGCCGACCGTCTGATCCAGCAGGAACCGGTTGAAGCGGATCGCCCGCTGCATCGCCTCCACCCCGACCTGGTTGTCCCCCAGAGAGATCGGCCCCTCTTCCCGTTCCGCGACGCACCACAGCAGGTGGAACAGGGCGGCCAGCCGGCCGATCCGTCCGGCGGCCTTGTTGGCCAGGGAGCGCTCCGCCGCCGAGATGCTGGCCCGTTTGCGCTGATACATCGCTGCCCGCTCCGCCTGGAACAGCGCGAAGGCCTCCGGGGCGAGCCGCAGGTGCAACTGCTCAATCCTCGCCAGGAAGCCGTAGCAGCGCACAAGCAGTTCCTTGAGGGCTTCCGCCCGCTGGTCCTCCTCCTCTGTCCAGCAGGGCGGGAAGTGCTGATCGACACTCAGCTGCTCCACCACGATGAAGCGGGCTGAGAGGCCCGACTGATCGGCATCACCGGTGATCTCCCGGTACACGTCGGGCTGACAGCCCGCCACCATCGCCAGACGGCAGCTCTTGTAGTGCCGTTCGCGGGTCTGATCCACCTTGGCGCCACGGGCACCGGTGCCGTCGTAGCGGGAGAGCAACCAGCCCCCGAGGGAGGCATCCTTGCCAGCCCTAGCCGGATCGGCCATCTGCCTCAGGGCCGCCGCAGCCTCGTCCAGCCAGAGGCAGATCGAGCGGTTGGCCCACCTGTCGTGGATCTCCAGATGCACCTCCATCCCCTGCACGGTGATGTCCTCGGTCACCAGGGTCTGGGGAAGCCGCGGCCTGGGTCCCGGCGGCGGGCCATGGTGGCCACCACACGATCCGCCTTGTCCTCGATCGCCAGGGCCGCGACGGCTTGCCCGATCAGATCGTCCGGACTGCCGCTGAAGCGCAGACCGTGGTCATTGAGCAGGTTGACCCAGCTGTAGAGCTCCTTCACGAACCCCGTGAGCTGGGCGCTCCGATCCACCGCCGCTCCCTCATTCCCGCAGTAGGGGCTGCCACCTGCGAGCACCTCCCGGGCCTTGCTGCCGATCAACTCCACCAGTGCCGGCGCTGCCGATCCCGAAGCCTGTGGCTGCGGGTATGGGGATCGCCTCGGCCTCTGCGCCTGCTTTGTGGTCGCTCCGGTCGCCCTGGCCCTGGGATAGATGCCGATGGCCCCGAGGGTCCTGACCTCGATCAGGCTGTAGGCGTACTCGGGGTTGACCAGCTCATAGACGCCGGATCCGTTGCGGGTCGGGGCACAGACGCACACCCGGGTGCCGGCCAGCACCTCCCCGCGGTGCTCCCCGCCAGGAACGGTCGTGAAATTGCAGTGCAGCTTCCCCGCCGCGGTGCGCCAGCTGGCCATCCCGTCAGCCAGCCTCAGGTAGATGTGCACCCCGCCGCCGGGCGTTCGCTCAATACGGGTCTCTGTCAGCTCCGGGTAAAGATCCAGCAGGCGCATCCAGTCCTGATCCAGCGCCTCCTGGGTTGGATAGTTCTTGCAATCAAAATCAATGACCACCACCTCCTTGGATGGGATGACGGCGAGCCCGATCGGCCGTCCCAGTTGCTCGGCGATCGCAAGCCGTTTCAATACCTCAGACTCGACAGCCGGCTGGCTCTGACTTGTCAATCTCGGCTGACCATCAGCCAACCAGAAACTCGGATTCTTGCCAACAAACGCCGGTAGCGGCCGCCCATTCCTGTCGCGCTGAATCTCTCTCTGCCCGGTTGTACTGTTCAGTCGGGTCTGCGGAAAATCATCGGCGGGCAGCGCCAGAGGGATCACCGTCTGCAGGCTGAGCCCCAGCCGTGCCAGCCGACCGGTCGCTTCCCTCAGGGCGCTGTAGTCGCAGGCGGTCATGGGCGAACCTCCTGATCGGAGAAGCCCCAGGACGCGCCACTCCGTTGCTGAAAAGCCCAGCAGAAAGCAGTCGCAGCAATCTCCGGAGATGCCATAATTGGGCTAACACGAACTAAGGCCGCGGCGAACTTCGCTGCGGCCTTTTCATTTGACTTCCTGTTCGGCATGTGTGGATGCCCCGGAACCGTGCAGACCGTGCAAATACCGGGGATCTGCACGGTCTGCACGGTTCAGTAGCGCTTAATCGCTGATCTCAGGGGCTCAAATGGTGCTGTGCGAATCCAACTGCCATGAGCGCATCTCTGACAGCTGCGGATGACATCAAGCAGCAACTCAATCTCATCTGCGCCCAACTGAATGTGATCCAGGCGAGGCTGGAGCTGAAGCCCACGCTCAGCAGCAGCCCCTGGCTGCCCCTGTCGGAAGCCGCCAGGGCCCTGCACTTCCCCAGCGCCCGTGCCTTGCGGGTTGCCATCGATCGCGGTCGCATCCCCCCTCAGTTCGTGAGCGCCACCACCGGCGACACCGGCAGGCGCCGGACGCTCTATGTGGACGTGGAGGGCTTCGCCTCACATCTGCGCAACAAGTGAGGCCATCGAGGCGCTGTCGAACCAGCGCTGGTACAGCGATGTGTGGACCATCAGCGAGTGCCCGAGGCTCTTGGCTGCCAGGGATGGGCTGATCTGCGGGTTGTGAATCGCCCGCACCGCCCAGGCATGCCGCAGGTCGTAGGCCTGAAAGGGTGCCCCGAAGCGCCGCAGGGCCACTCCAAGTTGCGCTCCCACCGTTCTATGGTCCCTTTCAAGGTTGATCCTGGGAAGGCGCCTGCTCTCAAGCGACCACCGTTCGATCCAGATTTTCGGAAGCGGCAGTCCCTGGCGGGCTCCCGTTTTGCCGCCCTCGACCGCCACAAGGCCATTGGCTTGCACATGGGCCTTCATCAGTGCTTCATGGGGCCTTGTTCCATAGGTGGCACACACACCGGCAACCCACTGCCAATCGGCCGGCAGCGCATCAATCACTTCAACGATCACCAAATCGCTGGGCAACTCCCAAGGGGCCGCAGGTGGCCCAGGAGACCGACGCACTCACCCCACGACGGCGCTGCTGGCTCCACCATTGTTCTGTGCGGCGAATTGCCTCCAGACCGCTGATGCCATCTCCAGCTGCAGCTCCACTTCTGCCCTTAATACTTTTCTTGGGCTCATCAAACCACCGATCGAAAGGGAATGGGTCCAGGCCCATGCGGTGAAGCTCAATGTCGCGGCCGAGCTCCTCGGCAAGCTTGCGGGCCTGCTCCAATCCGGCGGGATAGAAGATCGGAGTGCTGATGCGCTGCTGCTTCCACGAGCCATCAGGCAGGGGCAAGGTGCTCCTGAGGCGCAGCCGTTTGCCGGATGGGGCGACCTCAATGGCCACCGCGCAGCCCAGATCCTTGAGAGCCCGGTTCACACGGGTGAGATACGGATCACGGGAGGGCATGGCGGCCGTGCCTAAAACCGTGCCTAGTTTGGCCTCTTTTGGGCTTTTTCGTGCCTAAACCGTGCCTAACCCAAGGAGCACCAAAGCCATCAGCGCCTTGCCTGAGCCCAGTTACCACAGGGGTTTTCAGCGATGGGGGCAGGGGGACTTGAACCCCCACAGTCTTGCGACCTGCGGATTTTAAGTCCGCTGCGTCTACCGATTCCGCCATGCCCCCGCGGATCCATCTTAGATTCGTCCCACATCGCATCCCTGACGTGGCCCTGCCGGGGTTTCTGAGCCAGCTTTCCACCGAAACGCTCCTGGTGCTGGGTGCCTATGGCGCCCTGGGGGGCCTCTATCTGGTGGTGATCCCCCTGGCCCTGATCTGGTGGATGAAAACCCGCTGGACCGTGATGGGCAAAATCGAACGCACCGCCATCTATGGCCTGGTGTTTCTGTTCTTCCCCGGCCTGATCCTCTTCGCCCCTTTCCTCAATTTCCGCATGGCCGGCCAGGGTGAGGTGGGCGGTTGACCCGCGGCCAGGCCCTTCTGCTGGGACTGGGCGTGCTTGTCCTCGGCGGGGCAGGCTATTGGGTGTTTCAGGCCACGGGGATGGACGGCTTCACCCCGGGCATTGCGGCCTCCGCCCTGTTGATGGTGGTGGTGGTGGGCTGGACCAGCTCCTACCTCTTCCGGGTGGTGACCGGGAAGATGACCTACATGGAGCAGCGCCGCCGCTACCGGGCCACCTATGACGCCCAGACCGATGCGGAACTACTGGCCCGCTTCGATGCCATGAGCCCGGCGGAACAGGCCCGGCTGCTCAAGGAGGTGGGCCAGCTGCCCGGGAAGACGTTGCCAGCTGACGAATAGGCTTGCTCCCCATGAGCCTTGCCCCCAGCAGCCCCATCCGCGCGCGTTTCGCGGCGCTTCAGGCCCAGAACCGCTGCGCCCTCATGCCCTTTCTGATGGCCGGCGATCCGGATTTGGCCACCACCTCCGCCACCCTGCTGGCCCTTCAGGCCAAGGGGGCCGATCTGATCGAGCTGGGCATCCCCTACAGCGATCCCCTGGCCGATGGGCCCGTGATCCAGGCCGCCGCCGCCCGGGCCCTGGCGGCCCGCACCACCCCGCCGGCCGTCCTTGAGCTGCTCCGCTCCTTGAAGGGGCAGCTCACCGTTCCGGTGATCCTCTTCACCTACAGCAATCCCCTGCTCAACCGGGGCATGGAGGCCTTCTGCCGCCAGGCCGCTGAAGCGGGCGCCGCCGGGCTGGTGGTGCCCGATCTGCCTCTGGAGGAAGCGGAAAAGCTCTCCCCCATCGCCGCCGCCGAGGGCTTGGATCTGGTGCTCCTGGTGGCCCCCACCACCCCCGCCGAGCGCATGGCCCGCATCCATGCCAGCAGCCGGGGGTTTACCTATCTGGTGAGCGTCACCGGCGTCACCGGGGTGCGGACCGCCCTGGAAAGCCGGGTGGAACCCCTGGTGCAGGCCCTCCAACACCAGGGAGGCTGCCCGGTGGCCGTGGGGTTTGGAATCTCCGGGCCCGAGCAGGCCCGCCAGGTGCGCCAGTGGGGGGCCGATGGGGCCATCGTGGGCAGTGCCCTGGTGAAGGTGATGGCGGCCGCCCACGTCGCCGGTGAGGACGTGGCAACCGCCGCAGGTGGGTTCTGCGCCGAGCTGCGCCAGGGCCTCGACCAACCCTGACCCTGCCCTCGGTTTGGCCTGTTCAGCCCATCGGGGCCCCGACACCTAGCTGCTCCAGCCCCCGACCGAGGCGCTGCAAGGCCTCCTCCAGGTCAGCGCCTGCCAGCATCCCGTAGCTGAGGCGCAGCACAGCGGCCCCTGGCAGCTCCAGCCCGAAGGCGCTGCCGCTCACGGTGGCCACGCCGTGCTCCAGCACCAGCCGCTCCATCAGCCCATCACTGTTGAGACCCGAACCGTCCACCACCAGCAGGCCATAGAAGGCCCCATCGGGCTCGGCCCAGAGGCGCGCGGGCCAGCCCCGGGCCTGCCACTGCCGCACCGCCTCCAGCAGTTGGGTCCGGCGGGGCCGCAATTCAGCCATCCGCTCCATGGCCCAGGCGGGATCAGTGGCCAGGGCCGCCGCTGCCGCCCGTTGGCTGAGCACGGTAGGGCAGATTTCAAAGGTGTCGATCACCTTGGCCAGCGCAGGTTGCAGGGCTTGGGGGAAGGCGGCGTAGCCCATGCGCCAGCCCGCCAGGCCATAGGCCTTCGAAAGGGAATAGAGCGACACCGTGTGCGCCCCAGCCCCCGCCAGGCTGCCGGGGCTGAAGTGGGGCTCGTTGCCGTGTACGAACAGCTCGTAGGCCTCATCGCTGATGTGCAGCAGGCCGTGGCTGGCACAGAGCTGGTTGATGGCGGTGAGCACGGCCCGGGGCAGCACCACGCCGCTGGGATTGGAGGGGGAAATGGTGACGATCGCCCGGGTACGGGGGGTGATGGCGGCCGCCAACAGCTCGGGATCGGGAATGGGGCCCCCATCCACTGGCACCACCACGCCCCCCGCCAGCTGCACAGCCATGGCGTGGTTGAAGTAGTAGGGCAGGGGAAGGATCACCTCGCTGCCGGGATCGCAGATCACCTGGGCGAGGGCAGCGAAGGCCAGGTTGCTGCCGCTCGTCACCATCAGGGCGGCGCCCTCGAGATCAAGCCCGTTGCCGTCCGAGAGCTTGCGGGCCACCCGCTCCAGCAGGGCTGGTTCACCCCAGGTGGAGCCATAACGATGAAGGGAGAAGCCCGGCTCCTCGAGGGCCTGCCGCACGGCCGCCACCACCCCTGGCGGTGGCGCCCAGCCCACCATGCCCTGGGCCAGGGAGAGGGCGTCGGGGCACTGGTGCATCAGCGCTCCCAGCCGTGGAATCACCGGATCCAGCACCGCGTTTAGGCGATGGGCGGGGGCAGGGAGGGAAGGCCCAGCCATGGGGGCGCGAACAACAGGCCCTACCTTGACGGTTGACAGCCATTTCCGCGATGAAATTCGTTCTCTGGGGCACCTACTGCGCCGATGTGCTTGAAAAACGCACCCCCTTCCGGGAGGAACACCTGGCGGGCCTGCGGCGCCAGAAAGACGAAGGAGTGCTGCTCACCATCGGGCCCACGGAAGACATCAGCCATGTGTTCGGGCTCTATGAGGCGGCCAGCCTGGAGGAGGTGGAGGCCCTGGTGAAGGGAGATGTGTACTGGCGTGAAGGCATCTGGACCGCTGTGCAGGTGCACCCCTGGATCCAGGCGCTCTAACAGGGCAAAAAAAAGGAGCGGCGAACCGCTCCCTGAAGCAAACAAGGGAAGGCCGAAGCCTGATCACCAGAGGCCGCGGATCGGAGCGGGCTCGGGCATGGGAGCAGGAGCTGGCTCAGGCATGGGCATGGGGGCAGGAGCGGGCTCGGGGGCAGGAGCGGGCTGCTCAACCACCACCACAGCAGGGGAGCCAAAGCGGTAGCGGAAGCCCAGCTTGGCACCGAAGTCGTTGTAAGCGTCGTAGCGCAGCTCATCGCTGGAGAAGCCCTCAGCACCGGAGTAGGTGCCTTCCACATAGATGTCGGTGTTCCAATTGATGGCATAGGCCACACCCACCTTGGCTTGCCAGCCGAACAGGCCCTGGTTGCTGCTGCCAAGGCGATCACCGTCAAACCTCACGCCGGGGGTGCTGAGGTTGGTGTAGCCAATACCGCCACCGATGTAGGGCACCCAGGCACCAAAAGGTATATCCAGGTACACGCTGGCCATCACATCGTTCTTGTTGACGATACCGGAGGCATCAAAGAACTCGTTATTGAATTGTAGGTCGTTGATGCTGGCGCGGGTATATCCGTAGGTCAGTTCAGTACGGATGGCACCGAAGTCGTAACCCAAACCGGCGTCAACGGAGAAGCCACCACCGAACTCCATGTCGCCATTGAAGTTGGGATCAAAGTTGCGGGTGCGCACATTGATGTCGGACGGCCAGGCAGCACCGGCACCCACGGTGAGGTAGAAACCTGTGCCCTGGACGGAGGCAGTGCCCACTTCGCCCACCAAGGGGATGTAGGTCTGGGCGATTTGGGTGTCCTTGCCACCCTGGCTCAGCTGCAGGGGAGCCTCAGAGCTGGGCTGGAGCTGTTGGGCACCAGGCTCGGTACCGGCGAAGGAAGGAGCGGCAAGAAGGGCACTACCGGCGAGGGCAGCACCAATGCCGCGAACAAATGCTTTGCGAATGCTGGTCATTGAAAAATGGTTCTCACACCAATGTCTTTCTAATGAATTCACCTGCCCTTTGAAACATGGATAGAGACAGCAACTTTGCTGGCACAGTCAAAGCAAAACGGGAAAATGGAATCTTCGTGAAAGATCGCAAATGGGGATTAACCCTTCATTCCTTCTGCTCAGATTTCGGCCAATCAGCTAACGCTTGGCGCCACACCCAATCGCCCACAGCCTCTGCCCCACCTCGGCCCAAGACCTCCCCATACCCTCCCATCTGCCCCTGGCCCTCGGAGGCCACCCGGGCCACATCTTCCCCACTCTCCAAACCCGCCCGGCGCAGGGCGGCCAGCCGCAGGGTTTTCCCCCGGCGGATCACATTGCCCCCATTCACATGGCATCCGGCGCAGTGCTGGCCGAAGAGCACGGCCCCAGAAGGCTCCATTCGTGCGAGGGGTTCGCCAGAGAGATCCGCCCCCAAGGCAGGCCGGGGCGAGAGGATCCACCAAGCCAACGCCAGGGCCAAGAGCATCACAACCCAGGTGCGCAGCCGAGCAACCATCAACCCACCAAGGCATCATCTTTGTTACAGCCTAGGTCTGTGCCCCTGTGTCGTCTCCCCTCCTCGTGCGGCCGCTGAAACAGGACGACTGGGATCAGGTGATCGACACCTACGCCGATGCGGTAAAAACGCTTGCTACCCCCCTCTATCGGCCGGAGCAGATCGAGGCCTGGGCTGCCTATCCCTCCTCCCACGCAGCCGTTCGGGAGGCCCTGGGGAGGGGGGTTGGCCTGGTGGGCACCACTGCAGGGCGCCCAAGCGCCGTGGAGGCCTTCGCCCTGCTGGATCCCCTGGATCGCCTGGCCTTGCTCTACTGCCGCGGCCGATCCAGCCGGATGGGGCTAGCCACACGCTTAGTGCAAGGCCTCGAGGCCCATGCCCGCCAGTTGGGTCAAACGAGCCTGCGCACCGAAGCCAGCCAACTCTCCCGCCCCCTGCTGGAGCGGCTGGGTTGGAAGGTGGAGCAAGAGGAGAGGATCCTCTTTGCCGGTGAGCCCTTCCTGCGCTGGCGCATGCGCACCACCTTGATTTGATTGCCGTGGCTGATGCCGATCTGGAGAGGTTTCTCGAAAAAATTCGCCACCTCAACGCGTTCGTCGCGCTGAGCGAACGCCTGCCGGAGCTAAGGGATGCCCTGCGCCAGTGTTCCCATCACGACGAGGTGGTGGCCCTGGCCAGGAGCCAGGGCTTCGAGATCGGCCGCCGTTGGGGGGAGGCCCCACCTCCAGAAACGACCCCACCCGAAGGAGCGTCAGCCGCGATCGCCATGGGCTCTTCCCTTCTGGCGGGGCCGCTACCACCTGAGGGCCAGGAGCACACCCAGGTGCTGCTCGCCACAGAAACGATGCGGCTGGAGCGCATCCACTCCTGTGGAGCCATCAGCGCGCCGGGCTTTTGGTATCAGCAGGAGGAGGAGGAGTGGGTCTGCCTGCTGCAGGGCAGCGCCAGCCTGCAATTTGCCGATGAGAAAGGCCCCCGTCTGCTGCAACGGGGAGACAGCCTGCTGATCAGGGCCGGTCGACGTCATCGGGTGATGGCCACGGATCCTGATCCTGGAACGATCTGGTTGGCGTTGTTCTGGCCATCGTCTCCTTCTGGTTGGCTTGACGCATCAACCAGTAGGCCCCGGCTAGGGCCAACACCGTGAAGCCGAGGGCCACCACCATCAAGGGTTTCGACTCTGCTGTGCCGGGCAACACGATCAGTTTCCTGGCCACCGCTGTGATGGCGGTAAGGAGCACGAGCTGAATCTGCACCGCATGGCGCTTCAGATAGGCCGTGATGTTCTGCAGGAGCTCGAGGGCGATCAGGATGTTGAGCAGCTCGCCGAAGTAGGCGATCAGGGCATCGCCCTGCCAGACCGTTTGCCGCAGGAGAAGGGACGTGGCGAGCTGGCGGAGGAGCTCCACGCTCGCCAGAACGATCAACAAAACGAGGAGGATCCCTAAAAACCTGGCGATGACCTGCTCAAAGCGATCCACCCACTTGAGAAAGCCCCGATCCGACCACCATGGCGAGGGTGGGGGTGCCACTGTCAGTTGCTGAAGGGGTTGTACTGGGGCTTGGCGGGGGTGTTGCCCGGGGGATTCACCAGCTCGGTGTCGCAGGTGATGCTCCCGTCTTTGGCGGTGACGCAGTTCTTGGGCTTCAACTCTGTGGCCGGGCCAACCTGGCTGCCAGATTTGAGCATGAACTGTTCCACCTGGGCCAGGGCCGGGGGGGTGAACCAGAGCCAGGGTGCCAATGACACAATCCCAAGGCAAAGGTTGAAGGTGGGGGTGCGCATGCAGGACCTGGATTCATCCTGTCCATGCTGCCTCAAGCGGGCTCATCCTGCCGGGGGAAAAACGCACCAGAAGCATCTTCGGATGCGGTGCGGATCTCATCGAGGAGAAGATCAAGCTGATCCATGGGGTCGGCAGCTTCCTCCCCAACCCAGAGCGTTTCGATCTGGCACAACTGCTCGGCCAGGCCCCTCAGCCCCTGCTGGGAATGGATGCGTTGCAGCTCTGACACCAACACGGGCATGCGGATCGAGGTGGCCCGCAGGGCACGCCGGAGGTCGGCCTGGGTGCGCCCGGCATGGCGCAACCAATCTTTTAGGAAGAGCTGGAGATCCTCCAGCTCTTCCGAACTGAGCGTGGGAGAGGGCTCCTGCGCGCGCATCAGGAATGGGGAAACCAGTCATCCAGTCTGCGCTGGGCCCGGGCCCGGATCTGGGGGGTGATGTGGCGGGAGCACAACCCAAGGAGGGCCGTGATCGCCACCATGTCGTCCCCGAATCCCACAGCGGGGATGAAATCCGGAATGAGATCGATGGGGAGCACCAGGTAGGTGAGGGCCGCGAGGACGGTGAGGCGAGCCTGGTGGGGTGTGGACCCATCGAGCAACATTTCAAAGCATTCCAGAGCTGGCCTGGCCACCGTGCGTCCTGCCCGCCTCAGGAGACGGGAGAGGAGGTTTTGATCGACGACCGAATCTGTGACGACTTCGGCTTCCAGAACGGATTGGCTGGCTTGGGGGCCCGCGGCTGAAGACGCGGCGGACATGGGTGTTTCCTCTTGATGGTGCGCCACGAGGGCGTCAATGCAGTCATTTTGAAACCTTCTCCCCTGGGGCCAAGGGGGGAATGCCCCCCCGGCATGGGGGGTCGTTCCCCCCCTGACCTCAATCCTGAACCATGCCGCTCTCGATGCCCGCACGCCGCAGTTTGCGCAGGGCCCGCTGCACCACCTGCCGGCAGTATTCCCGGCTGCACTGCAACTGACGGGCCACTTCTGCCAGGGTGCGCCACTCGTGGGAGCCATCCAGACCGAAGCGCAGCATCACCACCGTCTTTTCCTTGGGGGTGAGATTGGCTTTCTCCAGCAGCGTCCACACCGAAGCGGTGCGTTCCGCCTGCTCAGCCCGCTCCATCGGCGCTGGTTCGGGGCTGGGCAGCACATCCACCAGCTCGGAGGGGTCTGCCTTCGAGCGCACAGCCCCCTGCAGGCTCACCGTGACACTGCGGAGCTCACAGGCCAGGAGCTCCTCCACCTCGCCCTTGGGCAACTCCATCGATCGGGCCAGCTCGGTGGTGGTGGGCAGATGGCCATTGGCCTGGAGATGCCGTGCCTTGGCGGCCCGAAGGCGGGTGAGCTTCTCATTCACATTCACCGGGATGCGGATCGTGCGGCTCTGGGTGGAGAGGGCTCGGTTCAATCCCTGGCGAATCCACCAGTAGGCGTAGGTGCTGAAGCGGTGACCGCGGGTGGGATCAAATTTCTCCACGGCCCGGGTGAGTCCGATGGTGCCTTCTTGGATCAGGTCCAGCAGGTCGAGCCCCTTGCCCTGATAGCGCTTGGCGAGATTCACAACCAACCGTAAGTTTGCGGTAATCATCTGCTGCTTGGCCCGCTCGCCGACCCGCATGGTGCGGCGTTCATTCTCATCAAATTCACAGGCTGGGCCTTGGCCTCCAGCCTGACTACAACGCTCCTGAAGGCCCACCATGGCCTGCACCTTGCGACCCAGGGTGAGTTCCTCTTCAGGGGTGAGAAGTTGATGGCGGCCAATCTCACCGAGGAACGCGCTCAGGGAACTCGCCATGCTTAAAAAATGCACTTCAATGAACATAGAGACCTCAGCAAAACTCTGAGGAAGTCACAGAAAGGCTTCAGAGTTGTGTGTGTTTTCTTAGGAGATTTCTATTGTTTTCCTTAAGTCGTCCCGTCCTGCCTCCGCCCACACCCCTGGAGGCCCCGCCAGGTTGCAACCCGGCTAACCTCCAGCAGCCTGCTCCTTTTTCATGACCGCGTCGCTAGCCCTGCCTGCCGTTCCCTCCCAGGTGCTCACCAGCGCAGCGGTGGCCTACACGCACTATCTGAGCTTCATGGTGTGCTTTGCCGCCCTGGTGCTGGAGAGGCGCCTGATTCGCCCGAATCCGGAGCGCTCTGAGGCCGTGCTGATGGTGATCACCGATGTGGTGTACGGCATCGCTGCCCTGGCCCTGCTGGTTAGCGGCATTCTGCGGGTGGTGCACTTCGGCCAGGGCAGCAGTTTTTACACCGAAAATCCCCTGTTCTGGATGAAGGTCGGGCTCTACCTCAGCGTTGGTGCCCTCTCTCTCTATCCCACGATCACCTACATCCTCTGGGCCATCCCCCTGCGCAAGGGCGAACTGCCCCAGGTGAGTGAGGCCCTGGCCCAACGGTTGAGGTGGATTCTCAATATCGAAATCGCAGGCTTTGCCCTGATCCCCTTCCTGGCCACCCTGATGGCCCGGGGCGTGGGTCTGGGCACCCCCTGACGGCCTTGGGCCGGCCTGTTGGCGGATGGGCCTCTCTGGCCGTCCTTCTTCTGCAAGGGACAGCTCAGGTGCTGGCTGTTCCCATCGGCGCGCCACCTGCAGCGCCCACCGCCCCCTGTGCCCAGGAGCGCGGCGGTACTCCCTTGAGCCTGGCCTCCGTATTGATCCCCGGGGCTGAACACACACCAGGGCGCGACTACCGCCACCGCCTGCAGACCACCCCCCTCGGCTGGCCGCTGCAGTCCACCTGGTGCGTGTGGGTGGAACCCGCCTCTGCTGCCCAAGGTCCGGCGCAATGGTGGCAGCTCGCTGTGGAGCGGGCCCTGGAGCACTGGCAGCAGGAGCTTCCGATTGTGCGTGTGAGCGATCCGGGGCGGGCCCAGGTGAGGATTTGGCGGCGTCGTCCACCACTGGGGGTGGGGGCTGACGGGCGAGCCCGGGCCAGCCATGGGCGCGCCATCCTCAGCCTGCAGCTGTTGGGGGCAGACCCTGCCGCAGGGGTGGAACCCCGGGTGGAGGTGCTGATCAGCCCGGGGCAGCGACTGGAGGCGATCCAGGCCACAGCCCTCCATGAGCTGGGCCACGCCTTCGGGCTCTGGGGCCACAGCGATCAACCCGGGGATGCCATGGCGGTGGCCCCGATGGCCAAGCCCGTGCTGGAGCTGAGCCCGCGGGACCGGGCCACTCTCCGCTGGCTTTACCAGCAACCCACGCCGATGCGCTCACACCTCTGAAGCGTGCCTCTGGTGGATGTGATGGTGGTGATAGGGCACGAAGCCCGGCCCGTACACCAGGGCCAACTGGTCAGGGCTGAGGGCGTGGTCGGGGGTGCCGCTGCAGCGGAGGCGTCGGTTGAGGCAGAGCACCCGGTCACAGGTGCGCCGCACCATCTCAAGGTCGTGCGACACCTGGAGGATCGACCAGCTTTCCTGGCGACGCAGCTGGTCGATCAGGCCATAGAAGGCCTCGCTGGCCTGGGCATCCAGGCCAGCCTGGGCCTCATCGAGCAACAGCAGCCGGCGAGGCCGCACCACGCAAAAGGCCAGCAGCACCCGCTTGAGCTGTCCTCCGGATAGCTCACTCAGCAGGCGGGAGGCCAGCCCGGCGGCGCCGGTTTTGTCGAGGGCCTGCTCGGCAGCGGCCCGGCGGGCCCCTCCCCCGAACCACGGCAGACGGGCGCCTGGGGGATCCCAGCCCAGGGCCACGAACTCCCGCACACTCAGGGGGATGGCATCCTTGAGATGGAGGCTCTGGGGCAGGTAGGCGATCTGTTGGCGGATGGCCGCGGGGAGTTGGCCCTGGGCACCCAGGCGATGGCCCAGCACCCGCACCTCACCGGCGCTGCGGGGAAGCACTCCCAGCACGGCCTGCACCAGGGTGCTCTTGCCCGCCCCATTGGGTCCCACTAGGGCCGTATCGGATTCTGGAGGGAGCCCAAAACTCACGTCTTCCACCACGGGGACCCCGCGGCGGCAGACGGTGAGATGGCTGACTTCGAGAATCATTTCCACCATGAAGGCCACCCTAGTCACCCAAAGCGGGCCTGGCCTCCATACGCTGAGCGGAAATGCAGCAGGTGCCGTTGATGACACGACTGGCCGTCACGGGAGCCTCAGGGAAAACGGGCTGGCGGGTGGTGCAGGAGGCGCTCTCCCGGGGCTACCAGGTGCGGGCCCTGCTTCGGCCCCAATCGGAGGTACCCGAGGGCCTTACCGGTGCCGAGATTCAGCGGCTGGAGCTGGGCGATGCGGCGGCCCTCCGCCAGGCCCTGGAAGGCTGCGACGCTCTGGTCATTGCCACCGGGGCGCGTCCCTCTGTGGATGTGCTGGGCCCCATGAAGGTGGATGCCCTCGCCATCCGCTCCCAAATCGAGGCCTGCAAGGCGGCGGGGGTGGAGCGGGTGGTGCTGGTGAGTTCCCTCTGCAGTGGGCGCTGGATCCACCCCCTCAACCTCTTCGGGCTCATTCTGGTTTGGAAAGGGGTGGGAGAACGGTGGTTGCAGGAGAGCGGACTGCGCTGGACAGTGGTGCGGTCGGGGGGCCTCAAGGAAGCGGAAGACGGGCTTGAACAGGAAGGGATCGTGTACACCGGGCCGGGGGAGCAGGACAGCCAGAGCATCCCCCGCAGGCTCGTGGCCAGGGTGTGCCTGGACGCGCTGGAGACCACCGCCGCAGAAGGTCGCATCATCGAAATCACCTCCCGGCCGGGCCACCCCCAGCAATCCCTCGATCAATGGTTGGCCCAGCAGCCCCAGGCGGCCTGAACCGGCGGTGAGCTCCCCCTGGCGGCTGCTGGCCCCCTTCATCCTGATCAGCGCCGCCACCTTTGCTCCTTGCGCCCTGGGGGCACCGCCCCCACCCCTCTGGAGCGAGGGCACCCCCGCCCTGCTCCAACAGGGGCTGCTGCTGCGGGAGGGCCGGGCCAAAGGCGACGCCCTGGTGGCGCTGGCCCGCCGGGCGATCGGTCGGCCCTACAGCGCCTTCTCCCTGGATCAGGGGCCCTCCGAGCGGCTGCGGTTGGATCTGGCGCGGTTCGACTGCTTCCTTTTTGTGGAGCAGCTGCTGGTCCTGGTGCAGCTGGATCCTCAGCGGCCTTCGGCCGCCCCCCAGGGCTTTGCCGAAGGGGTGCGCCAGCTGCGCTACGACGGCGGCCAGGTGACCTACTGCGATCGCCATCACTACTTCAGCCGCTGGGCCGCCGCCGCCCAGCGCCGGGGCTTGCTCACCGACATCACCCCCATGCTTCCGGGAGCACGCCGCCGCCGCATCCCGCTGCACTTCATGGGCGACCATCCCGAGGCCTATCGCCCCATGCGACAGGCCACCAACCGCCGTTGCATCAGCCAGAGGGAAGCCGGGCTGACGGTGGATCAGACCTATGTGCCCACCGCCGGCCTGGAGCAGGCCCTGTTCCGTCTGAAAAACGGCGACATCTTTGGCCTGGTGACCCGGGTGAAGGGCCTGGATGTGACCCATGTGGGCTTTGTGGAGGTAGAGGGGGGGCGGCGCCACGCTCTTCACGCCGCACCAGGCCGGGGGGTGATGCGCAGCCGGGATCTGGCCCGTTACGTTGCCGGAGTGCCTGATGTGGTGGGGGTGATGGTGCTGCGCCCCACGCCGTGAGGAGGACCCTGAAAGGGGAGGATGGAAGCCTGATCACCCCTCTGCCCGCTGATGCTCTCCAGCGACGTCTCCACCTACACGATCCACGTTGAGCTGGAGGGCACCCGCCACACCTTCCCCTGCCGCTCCGATCAGACCGTGCTGGCTGCCGCCGAGGCCGCCGGCGTTCCCCTGCCGAGTTCCTGCTGCTCCGGGGTGTGCACCACCTGTGCAGCGAAACTCCGTAGCGGCACGGTGCACCAACCCGATGCGATGGGGGTGAAGGCGGAGCTGCAACAGGAGGGTTACGCCCTCCTCTGCGTGGCCTGTCCCCGCAGCGACCTGGAAGTGCTCGGGGGCCAGGAGGATGCGCTCTATGAGGCCCAGTTCGGCCAGTATCAGAAATGAAGCCGTCGCTGGAGCCCCTGGAACTGGAGGTGCAGCCTGATGGCGGCCCTCTACTGCCCCAGGTGCGGCGGGCCCTGGCCGAACGGGTGGGGCCGGGGGGCGAAGCCCTGCGCTGGGCCATCACCCGGGTGGCGCCCCCCACCAACCGCGGCTCCCGGGGGCGCCTCACTGTGGAGGCGGTGGTGTGGCGCCAGCCGCATTGAGCGGGGCACCCCTGCCCACCCTGCTGGTGGTGCCCACGGGGGTGGGGTGCCGGGTGGGGGGCTACGCGGGCGATGCCCTGCCGGCGGCCCGGTTGCTGGCGGCGGCGAGCGGCTGCCTGATCACCCATCCCAATGTGCTCAACGCCGCGGCCCTCTACTGGAGTGATCCGCGGATTCACTACGTGGAAGGCTGGGCGCTCAACCGGTTCGCCTGCGGGGATCTGGCCCTGGCTCCCGCCCGGCGGCAACGGGTAGGGCTGGTGCTGGATCAAGGCATCGAGGAGCCGCTGCGGCTGCGGCACATCCAGGTGGCCCAGGCCTGCGGCGCCAGCCTGGGCCTGGAGATCGGGCCGGTGGTGACCACCGATGAAGCCCTGGGGGTGGGCCTGGCATGGGGGGGCAGCGGCACCAGCTGGGGCAGCCTCCAGGCCCCGGGAGCCCTATTGCGGGCGGGGGAGAAGGTGGTAGCGGGGGGCGGCACGGCGATCGCCGTGGTGGCCCGCTTCCCCGATGATCCCGAGAGCGGTGCCCTGGAGGCCTATCGCCATGGGGCTGGGGTGGATGGGCTGGCGGGAGCGGAAGCCGTGATCTCCCATCTGCTGAGCCGCCACCTGGGGGTGCCCTGCGCCCATGCCCCCGCCCTGGCCCCCCTGCCCCCCGATCCCCTGCTGGATCCCCGGGCTGCCGCCGAGGAGCTGGGCCACACCTTCCTGCCCTGCGTGCTGGTGGGCCTCAGCCGGGCGCCGAATCTGGTGGTAACGGGGGGGGGCAGCGGTGCCGGTGGCCCGGGGCTTCTCCGCGCGGATGAACTAGGGGCGGTGGTGGCCCCGGCCGGGGCCCTGGGGGGTGAAGCAGTGCTCGCCTGCGCCGAGCGGGGGGTGCCCCTGATCGCCGTCACCGGAAACCCCTGCGTGCTGCAGGTGGATGGAGCCGCCTTGGATCTGCCGGTGGTGGAGGCCAGGAGTTACGCGGAGGCCGCCGGGCTGGTGCAGGCCCTGCGGGAGGGGTTGGGGCTGGAAACGCCTGCCCTCATCGCAGGCAGGCCATCGGATGGCGCGGAGCCACCCCAAGAGCCTTGGCCACCCCCGGATGGCACACGGCCCCGTTCACCGTGTTGAGGCCCGAGAGCAGCTCGGGGCGATCGGTGATCGCTTCGGTGAGGCCCCGACCCGCCATGACCAGGATGTAAGGCAGGGTGACGCTCACCAGGGCTTCGGTGGAGGTGAAGGGCACGGCTCCGGGCATGTTGCCCACCGCGTAGTGCTGCACGCCATGGATGGTGACCACGGGATCGGTATGGGTGGTTTCCCGGCTGGTGGCGATGCAGCCACCCTGATCGATGGCCACATCCACGATCACCGATCCGGAGCGCATGCGCTGCACCCACTCCTCCTCCACCAGGGTGGGGGCCCGGCCGCCGGGGAGCAACACCGCACCGATGAGCAGGTCGGTGCCGGGCACCAGGCGCTCGATCAGGCCCCGGCTGCTCACCAAGGTGGTGAGCCGGCCCTTGCGGTCGCTCTCCAGCTGGCGCAAACGCTGAGGTGAGCGATCGAGGAGAAACACCTCCGCATCCATGGCGGCGGCAAGGCGGGCCGCATTCCAGCCCACGGTTCCGGCCCCGAGCACGGTCACCCGGGCAGGTTGCACGCCGGTGCACCCGCCGATGAGCAGGCCGCGGCCTCCCTGGGGCTTCTCGAGCAGGCGCGCCCCCACCTGGGCCGCCAACCGTCCGGCCACTTCGCTCATGGGGGCCAGCAGGGGCAGGCTGCCGTCCTCTAGTTGCACGGTCTCATAGGCCACCCCCGTGGTGCCGGCCTCCAGCAGAGCCCGGCCCACATCGGTGTAGGCGGCGAGGTGGAGATAGGTGAAGAGCACCAGGTCGCGTCGCAGAAAACGGAATTCCTCTGGCTGGGGCTCCTTCACCTTCACCACCAGATGGGCCGCCCAGGCCTCCTCCCGATCCACCAACCGGGCGCCCGCCACCCGGTAAGCGTCGTCGCTGATGCCTGCTCCAAGGCCGGCCCCTTCCTGCACCCGCACCTCCATCCCCTGCGCCACCAGTTCCCGCACCCCATCGGGGGTGATGGCCACGCGCTGTTCATCGCGCTTGATTTCGGTGGGCACACCGATCGTGGCCATGGGTGCCGCCAGGTCGGGAAGGGCCATTGGCCGGCTGGATACGGTGGATCCAGTCCACTGTGGCCGCTGAAGGTGGCATCCGCCAACACCCCGCTTTGAAACGTCTTGTCCAGCTCCACTGGTCTGAATCTGCTGCTGCTCTTGCTGATGGCCCATTTCCTCTGTGATTTCGGCCTGCAGAGCGATCGGATGGCCCGGGAGAAATGTCCTGGCTGTGATTCCACCCTCCCCTGGGGATGGTGGTTAACGGCTCATGGGGCCATCCATGGCCTGGCCGTGGGCCTGATCACGGGGTTGCCCCTACTGGGACTTGCGGAAACAGCCCTCCACACCCTGATTGATCACGGCAAATGCCGGGGTCGGATCAACGTTCACACCGATCAGATGCTCCACCTGCTGTGCAAGGGCCTGTGGGTGGCTGTTCTGGCCAGGATCTGAGGGAGGCCATGGCATCCGAGGATGGGCAGGCTCGAGGTGTCGATGCCCCTTCTCTCTCCCCCCCTGCAGCCCGAGCTGCTCCGCCAGCTGGAAGCCTGGCTGGCAGAAGATCTGGGCCGGGGGGATCTCACCAGCCCGGCCCTGATCCATCGCGAGGGCCGAGCCCAGTGGATCAGCCAGCAGGAGGGCGTGTTTTGTGGCGGAGATCTGGTGGAACCGCTGTTTCGCCTGTTGGATCCCCAGGTGCGGGTAGAAGGGCGGGTGGCGGATGGAACGCGAATCCGGGCCGGCCAGCTCCTGCTCACCCTGGCGGGGAATGCGGCGGCCCTGGTGGCGGGGGAGCGCACAGCCCTCAACCTCGCCATGCGGCTTTCGGGGGTGGCCACGGCCACCGCGGCTCTGGTGGCGGACTTGGAGGGCACGGGGGTGCGGCTGGTGGACACCCGCAAAACCACCCCGGGGCTGCGGGTGCTGGAGAAATACGCCGTGCGTTGCGGCGGCGGCACCAACCACCGCTTCGGGCTCGATGACGCGGCCATGCTCAAGGAAAACCACCTGGCCTGGGCGGGGGGCATCGGGCCGGCGGTGCGGGCGGTGCGGGCCACGGCTCCCTGGCCGGCCCGGCTGATCGTGGAAGCAGAAACGGAAGAGGAAGCTCAGCAGGCCCTGCGGGTTGGGGCCGATGCTGTTTTGC
>JBBARZ010000037.1:0-20373 GCA_040399505.1 Cyanobium sp. | reverse complement strand
GGGCTGTTGCCGTGGTCCTGGTGCATCACCACCGGGATGTCGGGATAGGTTTCAACGGCGGCCAGGATCAAGTGCCTCAGGAAGCTTTCACCGGCGTATTGGCGAGCGCCGCGGGAAGCCTGCAGAATCACCGGAGAGTCGGTTTCGAAAGCCGCCTCCATGATCGACTGCACCTGCTCCAGGTTGTTGACGTTGAAGGCGGGGATGCCATAGCCGTTCTCGGCGGCGTGATCGAGCAGCAACCGAAGCGGGACGAGCGCCATGGGGAAAACCTTGTGAGGAGATTTTGCGGGAGTCTAGGGGATGCTCCATCCGCGTCCCCCTTCGCCACTCCAAACAAAAAAGACCCCGTCGTGGCGGGGTCGAGGAACATGGCTCCGAAAACAGGGGTCGATCAGTCGATCAACTGTTCGCGGCGCAGGGCCGAGACCAGATAGTCGTGCTCCCGGGCGGCCCGACGGGCTTCTTCAGCCTGACGTGCCATCTGACGGGCTGTGGTGATGGACATGGACGTGCCTCCTTGGTGATCTGCCGAACAACGACAGGTGGATGGCGCGTTGCTTCAGGAGACAGAGCCCCCTACTTCCGCCGGGCTAACCCATGGAAACCATGGGCCGCATCGGTCAACGATCCCAGAATGGTAGCAACCGTTACTGAATTGACCAGGCGTCGGGGTCTTCGGTTCACCGTCTTTGCTGAAGCCGTGCCATCTGGCGCCCGCTTGTGAGTGCCGCATCGCAGTCCCGCTGGCTGGTCACGGCTTCTGCCAGGCCTGGCACCATGGGGATTCCCTGGCGGATGGCCCTCTCCCACCAGCCCATCAGCCGGCACACCGGTGCGATGCGGCCATCCTCCCAGGTGCGGGGGAAAGCCAGCTCCGGATCGGGTGTGAGTAGGCGGAGCATTTGCTCCCCTGGATCCCCGCGCCACAGCTGGAACCCGTGGACGTAATCCGTCTGGCGGCTGGATCCCAGCACCATGGTGGCCTCGCTGCCATACACCTCCAGCCAGCAGCCCCGGCCATGGCGTGCCACCGAGGCCAGATTCACCTGGGCGGGCACCACCCCCCCACCAGGTGTCTCCAACTCCAGCTGCACCAGGGCGATGTCATCCGCATCAACTGCCGCCATGCGCCCATCCCCTGGCAGGGGTCGCTCTCGGATGGCGGTACTCAGGAACGCCTGCATGCCCCGTGTCGGGCCCACAAGCCAATGGAGCATGTCGAAGGCATGGGTGCCCAGGGATCCGATCACGCCCCCACCCGCCGCGGCCTGGGAATACCAGCTCCAGGGGCGGGATGGGTTGGCCCTGCTGCTCATCAGCCAATCCAGCTTCACCAACCAGGGGGTGCCCACAGTCCCCTGGCTCAGGAGTTGGGCCAACTGCTGAAACAGGGGCACAGCGCGATACTCAAAGTCCACGGCCACCGTCCGTCGCCGTTGCAGAGCCAGCCGCTGGAGCTCTTCAGCATCGGGTGCCGAGAGGGTGACAGGCTTCTCCAGCAACAGATGTTTCCCCGCCTCAAGGGCTGCTCGGGCCAGGGCCAGCCTGGGCTCCGGAGGGGTGGCCAGAACGAGGGCATCCACAGTGGGATCGGCCAGGAGGGCCTCATACGACGACGCCCCAGGAAGATCAGCAGCCGCACAGGCCGCATCCAAACGGCTGGGATTGGGATGCCACAGAGCCACGGCCTCCAGACCTTCACAGGCGCGCAGGGCCGGCACATGCACCTGAACGCCAAAACCCAGTCCCACCACGGCCACCCGTAAGGGCTGACCAGAGAACGATGCCATCAGCCCACCTCTCCAGTGGTGGATGAGGGGAACAGAGGGGCTCCGGCCTGGCAGGCGGCCCTGAGGATGGCCGTACTGAGGGCATCGCCGGCAGCGGTCTGCCACTCGGCACGAAACCGGGGAAAGCCGTTGACCGAGATGTCGCGGTAGAGCTCCTGGGCGCAATCCAGTTCCATCACATACAACGTGCTGGGGGCGGGGCGGCCAGGTGGGTTGGTGGCCTCGGCCTCCCCCTCTGGGCCTGCCGGCTGAAAGCGACTGAGCACAGTGAGCGCTCCGTTACGGGACAGACGCAAACTTCCTCCGTCCCACCACTGACGGCCCTCCGGGGTAGGGGGCACCTCATTCCAACTGACGGGTCCCGCCAAGGCGGGCATCGGAGCCAGGAGCCAGAGCACCAGGGGCAGGCTGCACAGGACGCGGAGGATGGAGGCCCATCTGTTTTGGGTTCTCATGCCATCACGACCCGACCGACGGGCCGACGGCTGTGGAGACGGATCAGGTTGGCCAGGGTGGCTCGCAACTCGGTGCGCGGCACAATCAGATCCACAAAGCCATGGTCCTGCAGGTATTCCGCCGTCTGGAACCCTTCCGGCAATTTTTCCCGCAGGGTCTGCTCGATCACCCGCCGGCCCGCAAAGCCGATCAAGGCCTTGGGCTCCGCCAGGATCAGATCCCCAAGCATGGCGAAGCTGGCCGTCACCCCGCCGGTGGTGGGATGGGTGAGCAGGGGCAGAAAGAGCAGACCTGCGCGGCGATGGCGCTCCAGGGCTCCTGAAATTTTGGCCATCTGCATCAGGCTGAGCATGCCTTCTTGCATGCGCGCCCCCCCGGACGCGCACACCACCACTAGGGGAAGCCCGCGGGCCGTGGCCTCCTCTGTGAGCCGGGTGAGCTTTTCCCCGACCACGGAGCCCATGGAACCGCCCATGAAACGGAAATCCATCACACCCAAGGCCAGGGGGAGGTCCTCCAACCGACACAGCCCAGTGACGACTGCATCTTTCAGCCCCGTGGCCTGCTGGGCGTCCCGCAGGCGGTCGGCGTAGCTCCGCCGATCCTTGAAGGCGAGGGGATCAACGGGGGCCAGGTCTGCATTCAGGGCTTCAAAGGTTCCAGGATCCACCAGGAGCTTGAGGCGCTCGTCACTGTCGATTCGGTGGTGGTGCCCACAGCCCTTGCAGACGCTCGCGTTGGCCATCAGATCCTTGCGATACATCACCAAGGCGCAGCGCGGGCACTTGCTCCACAGCCCATCGCTGTCGTCCAGCTCCTGTTTTTGATTGCTGCGGGCAACAGGAAGGGTTTTGCGGCGATCAGCGAACCAGTCGAACAGCGACATCGGGCAATGGCAGGGTGGGGAACAGGAGGGGCGGCGTGGGGCTGGAGGCGGCGAGGCCCGGCTGATGGCTTGGATTTGGAACCATTAAAAAACGATCGGGGCTCACCTGCCCAGCCACCAGCTCTGCCAGGGGGCCACGCCGGTCCACCACACCACCCCACCCCCTAGGGCCAGGAAGGGGACGAAGGGAATCGGCTGGTGCCGTTTCAATACGCCACTAAGGAGCCCCAGGCCGCCAACGAAAGCCGCGAGCAGCACCGCCTGCATCACCGCGAACGCCAGACCCAGTGGACCCAACCAGGCCCCCAGCAGAGCTCCCACCTTGGCGTCCCCAGACCCGACGGCTGGGCGGCCCATGCAGCGGGCCGCCAGGGCGGCCAAGGCTTCAAACCCCACCAGTCCTGCGGTGGCCCCCACCAGATGGGTGGCCAGCATGGTTCGGGCCATGGCAGGGGATTGCTGCCAACCGATCCCCACCGTCACCAACCAACCGGCCACCACCCCCCAACGGCACAACGGTTCGGGGATCCAGAGCTGGTCGACATCGATCAGGGCCAGCAGCAACAGCAGGCTGGCAAGGAGTCCGCCGGCCAGCCAGAGAAGGGGAGGGGCTGGATGGGGACCCATGGCGTCGGGCTGGGCGAGCAGCATCAACACCCACAAGCCGCTGCAGAGCAGTTCCACAGCGGGGTAGCGGCGACGGATCGGAGCTTGGCAATGGCGGCAGCGGCCGCGAAGAAACAGCCAGGAGAGAACGGGGATGTTCTCAAACCAGGCCAGCACTGTGCCGCAGCGGGGGCAGTGGCTGGGGGGCCAGAGCACCGATTCCTCCCGCGGTACGCGCCATACCACCACATTCAGGAAGCTCCCCACACAGGCCCCGAGGAAGGCCGTCAGAACGGCGATCTCAGTTGGAGGACTAGGAAGCCCAAGCGGCCCTGGTAGGGAGTTGAGCAACGCAGGAGTCGCGCCGAGCAAAAGGGACTCAGTCGAAGTGTTTTTTCTTCTCCTCAATCATGCGGTGGATGATGGGCGTGAGGATCAACTCCATCGCAAAGCCCATTTTGCCGCCGTTCACGACGATCGATGTCGGGGTTGACATGAACGAACCGTGGATCATTTCGAGGAGATAGGGGAAATTAATCCCCCACTTGTCGCGGGCAACCTTGCGGAAGTGGATGATGACGAAACTCTCATCCGCGGTGGGGATGGTCTGGATGAAAAAGGGGTTGGAGGTATCCACAGTGGGGATCCTCTGGAAGTTGATGTCTGTGAGGCTGAACTGGGGGCAGATGTGGTTGATGTAATCCGGCATGCGGCGCAGGATCGTATCTACCGTGGCCTCGGCCGAATAGCCGCGCTCCTGGTTGTCGCGGGCGATTTTCTGAATCCATTCCAAGTTTACGATCGGCACCACGCCAATCAGCAGATCAGCCAGCTGGCGAAGGTTGTAGCCCTCACCCACCACACCGCCATGCAGGCCCTCATAGAAGAGCAGGTCGGTACCGGTGGGTATCGGTTCCCACGGGGTGAACTGGCCCGGCTCCAGGTTGGTGCCAAGGCGGGCGTTGTGCTCGGCGGCCTCCTCCACTGAGTGCAGGTAGTAGCGCTTCTCGCCACCGCCGGTCTCGCCGTAGCTGCGGAACAGCTCCTCAAGTTTGTCAAACCGGTTGGCATCGGGACCGAAGTGGGAGAAGTTTTCGCCCTTGGCCACGGCAGCTGCCATGGCTACTTTCATCTCTGCCCGCTCGTAGCGGTGGAAGCTGTCGCCCTCCACAACAGCCGGGGTGATGCCCTCGCGTTTGAAGATGTATTCGAAGGCGCGCTTTACGGTGCTCGTGCCCGCGCCTGAGGAACCGGTAACGGCCACGACCGGATGACGCTTCGACATCAGAGACAGGTGTTGGAGGCGTCAGAAAGTTTGGCAGGTCGTGGGCCCGCTGCGCTGAGATCACTCCCTTTGGATCAAACGGATGCCATGGGAGCCACCAGCTCTGCCTCCAGCCGCTCCCCCATCGCCCTGCAGCCGAGCTTGGTGGTGCCTTCACTCCAGAGATCGGCCGTGCGCGCCCCCCCTGTCAGCACGCTGTCCACGGCAGCTTCGAGGGCCGAGGCGGCCTCCTCCTGGTGAAGCCCAATCCTCAACATCATGGCGGCAGAGAGCACCATGGCCAGGGGATTGGCCAGATCCTGGCCCGCGATATCCGGAGCGGAACCGTGGATGGGCTCAAACAGGCCAGGCCCCCCTTCCCCAAGGGAAGCGGAAGGAAGCATGCCAATGGAGCCACTGAGCATGGCGGCCTCATCGCTGAGAATGTCGCCGAAGAGATTGCTCGTGAGCAGCACGTCAAACTGGCGCGGCGCCCGTACCAGTTGCATGGCGGCATTGTCCACATACATGTGGCTCAGCCGTACGGAGGGAAACTCTTCATGGATGGCTTCTACCCGCTCCCGCCAGAGCTGGCTGACATCGAGCACATTGGCCTTGTCGACAGAGCACAGTTCGCCGCGCCGACCGGCCGCCAGGGCGAAGCCCACCCGGGCGATGCGATCCACTTCATCGGCGAAGTAGGCCATGGTGTTGAACGCCCGCACCCGGCCGTCCGCCTCGATCCGGCCCTTGGGAGTTCCGAAGTAAACGCCCCCTGTGAGCTCGCGCACCACCAGCAGATCCACCCCCTCGATGACGGAACGCTTCAAGGTGCTCGCCTCCAGCAGGGCTGGAAGGATCTTCACCGGCCGGAGGTTGGCGAACAACCCAAGCTCGGACCGGAGGGCCAGCAGGCCGGTTTCTGGTCGCTTCTCCCTGGGCAGGCTGTCGTAACGGGGGCTGCCGATGGCAGCCAGCAGCACCGCATCGGCGGAGCGGGCGGCCGCGAGGGTGGAGGCTGGCAAGGGCTCGCCGCAGGCTTCAATGGCTGCCCCGCCAAAGGGGTGATCAGCAAACGCCAGGCTGAATCCATGCTGCTGGCTCACCACCTCCAGCAGGCGACGGGTTACGGCCATGATCTCCGGCCCGATCCCATCGCCAGCGAGCAGGGTGATCCGGTAGGTGGTCATGGGCTTGAGCAAAACAGCGGGGAAGATCGGTGCACAGCGGCTCAGACCTCTTCGGGAGGCTAGCCAGCCGCCCCCACCGTCAATCACTCTTTACGATCGCTCTTGAGCTGGCGGAGCGTGCGGGTCATCTCGGGCAATTTGCTGAACGCTGCTGAGCACCGGAGCCAGAGCCGGTTGGGAATCGCCGGATAGCCACTCACCACCTCCCCAGCCGGAACATCGCCATGGATGCCCGATTTGGAGGATGCGATGGCCCCATCGCCCAAGGTGGACTTGTTGGCCACCCCCACCTGGCCCGCCAGGATCACCCCATTCCCCAATCGGGCCCCCCCTGCAATTCCCACCTGGGCCGCCAGGGCACAGCCGCGGCCGATGGTGACGCCATGGCCCACATGCACCAGGTTGTCGATCTTGGTGCCCGCCCCCACTCGAGTTTCTCCCACGGAGGGCCGATCAATCATGGAACCACAGCCCACCTCCACCCCGTCCTCCAGCACCACCAGCCCGGTCTGGGGCATCTTGCGCCAGCCCTGGGGAGTGGGGACGAAGCCGAATCCCTCGGAGCCAATGACGGCCCCGGAATGGACCACGCAGCGTTCGCCAAGGCGGGAGCCGGGGTGAAGCACCGCATTGGCATGGATCTCACACCCCTGGCCGAGATGGACGTTTTCCACCAGCACGACGCCAGGATGCAGCACACAGCCCCCACCGACCTTGCAGCCAGGACCCACCACCGCTTGGGGGCCCACATGGGCATCGGAGGCCACGGAGGCCTCAGAGCTCACCACCGCGGTGGCATGCACCCCCGGCGGGGGAAGGGTTCTGGGATAGAGAGCATCGAGGGCCTCGGCAAAGGCCAGGCGCGGCTGGGGCACGGCGATCCAGGCCAGACCCAAACCGCTAGCCAGCGCTTGGAGCTCGGGGTCGGGGTAGAGCAGCACGGCCGCCGCACCGGTGGTTTGCAGGGTGGCCGCCGGGGCGTGGCCTGGCTCCAGGAAGCTGAGCTGGCCAGGACCTGCCCGCTCCAAGGATTCCGCGCCCAGAATCTCTGGATCATCAGAGAGGTGACGGGGCATGCCCTCACCCACCGCGGCGAGCTGGCTGAGCAAACGGCTGAAACGCATGGGAGTGGGCGCGCCCACCGAAGAGTGTGGGCGGATCGTAAGCCTCCCTTAAGGGGCGGTGAGCACCAGGTGATCGCGATGGACCACCTCGCTGCCCACCTCCCCTAGCCGACGACGAATCTCTTCACGATCCAGGCCCAGGATCGCCCGCACTTCCTCACTGCTCCAACCGCAGAGACCCCGACCGATCTCCCCTCCCCCAGGCCCGAGGAGGCGAACGGGCGCCAGGCGATCAAAACGGCCCTCCACCGCCCGGATCCCTACCGCCAGCAGGGATGCGCCCTGGTGGCGCAAGGCCTGCTCCGCACCCGCATCCACCATCAGGGCGCCCCTGGGGATGAGGGCATGGGCCAGCCAACCCTTCCGATCCGAGAGAGGGCTGGGGCTTGGTTGAAACACTGTGCCCACCTGCTCTCCCGCCAGCAGGGCGTTCAGCACGGCCGGATCCCTGCCATCGGCCAGCCTCACCCGAATGCCACTGGCGGTGGCAATGCGCGCAGCCGTGAGCTTGGTGGTCATGCCACCCGTTCCCCAATGGCCTCCCCCTCCGGCGCCTTCCTGGAGACGCACCAGATCCGAAGGATCGCTCACCTCCACAATCGGCACAGCCTGGGAATCAGTGCGGGGGTCAGCGGAATAAAGCCTGTCCACATCAGTGAGCAACACCAGCTCCCCCGCACCGATCGCCACCGCCAACAAGGCCGAGAGGGTGTCGTTATCCCCGAAGCGCAATTCATCGGTGGCCAGGGTGTCGTTTTCGTTCACGATCGGCACCACATTCCAGTCGAGCAGTTGTTCCAGGGTTTGACAGGCCCTGCGATAACTGCGCCGGGAGGCCAGATCACCCCGAGTCAGGAGCACCTGGGCCACCGTGAGCCCGCGAACGGCAAAAGCTTCCTGATACAGCGCCATCAACCGTCCCTGACCGACGGCGGCGGTGGCCTGCAGGGCGGCCAGGTCTGCGGGGCGACGGGGCAGGTTGAGGCTCGTACAGCCCAGCCCTACAGCGCCACTGGTGACCAGAGCAATGCGCTCGCCAGCCCGTTGGGCACGGGCGATGGACGTGGCCAGATCCGTGATCACTGCCGCCGTGGAGCGCTCCGGTTGGCCGCGCAGCAGGCTCGTGCCTACCTTGATCACGCGACGGGGAAGGGTGCGGTTCAGAGCCACCTTTCCCACAGCGGATAGCGGATCTGACGGGCCACTTCCAGCTCAATGGATTGAAGCCGATCCAGCCGGTTGGCCTGGCCCGTGGCATCGATTGGCTTCACCAACACCGTGAACAGGCCGAGCCGATTACCGGCAAGCACGTCCGTAAACACCCGATCACCCACCAACGCCACTTGGGATGGGGGGACCTTGAGGTTTTGGATCACCCGTCGCAGGGCACCACTTCGGGGCTTGGCGGCACCGGCCGTATAGGGAAAGCCCAACTGCTCGGAGAGCCCACCGATGCGGCGCTTGGAGGGGTTGTTGCTGAAGAGGTGAATCGGCCGCTGGGCCCCCACCTCCTGCAGCCATCGCTCCGCGATAGGGGGCAATTGGGAGCTGCGGTGGGGAAGCAGGGTGCGATCGACATCAATCACCAGGGCCCGGATGGGGGCTCCAGCCTGGGCTTCCAACGCCTCCATCGTCAGCTGGGGCAAGGCACAGCCAGGGGTCCAGTCTGGAGTGAGGAGTTGGCGCAGCATGGGCGAAGCTCAACTCTCCCGTTCGCGCTCATCCAGCTCCGCCTCGATCCGGGGCTGGACACGCTCGAATTCCTCACCTTCCACCACCTCGGCAAAGGCTCCCTCCATGCGGGCGACCACAAAGAAAGGATCTAATGGAATGTAGAGGCCGTACTCCCGATTGTCCGCCCGAAACTGAATCAACAGTTCGTAAAGATCACTCTCCTCATCCCCATCCTCCAACTCATCCTCCAGCTCGTCCTCCAGTTCATCCGGGTCCGGTTCCTCCAATTCTCCGCTGACCGTGAGGGTCACTGCTGAACGGACCAACGTCAGGTCGTGTTCCTGCAACACCACATCCGCGACGGAGAGGATCGGCTCGGCACCTTCAAGGCTTTCAATCACCTCGTCCTTGTCCTCCTCCCCCTGGGCGATGCGCACCAGGCAAACCGGAGTGTCCACCGGAGTGAGGAGGGCATAGTCCTTGCCGTCTAGAGGAATCAGATGCTCCAGAAAGCAGAGAATCTCCCTCCCGGCTTGATCCTTCACCAGGACGGTGGGCACATCTCCCGACCCGGTCAGGTCAGGGGGTTCAGGGGTCATGGGTTCAGCGGAGTAGGGGAAAGGAAAGCAGCTGTTCGGGTTCGATCACAGAACCCTCTCGCAACCATTGTTCCAGCAGCAGAGCTGCGGCTGCACTATCCAGTTTCCCGCTTCGATCTCCCTTCAGCCCAAATTGCTCGGCAGCAGCCCAACTGGTAGCAAACTCGTTGACCCACACCAAAGGCAACTCCAGCCCCCCAGCAGCCATCAGCCGCATCAGGAGGCGGCCATAACGGAGGCTGTGACGAGCCTGGGTGGTGAGGTGCTGGGAGGCATCCAGAGGAAGGCCAACCACGAGAAGCTTGGCCTGGCGGCTGAGGGCCAGGGTTGCAATGCTTTGGGCATCCTCATCAGGGCTGCGACGCTGCAGGGCTGGAAGGGGGGTCACCGTGAGACCGAGAGGGTCACAACCCGCCAACCCTATGCGCTTTCGCCCCACATCAAGGGCGAGGGCAGAAGAAGGGGGCCGGGGGGGCACTTAGCGCTGCCCGACGGGTGTGGGCAGGGAGCGAGGGGAAGGTTTCCACTGGTCCAGCATGGCTTCGAGCCTGAGGGCAGCTTGACGGGCTGGCTGGACGACTTCCTGTCGACGCCAAACGGTGCGTGCCATCAGGAGCTGCTCCCCCAAAAGCGTGGCCCCTAAGCCCTCCAGACAGATGCGACGGGCTTCATCGTCTTGATCAGAACGGACCACAAGGGGTATGCCTGGCTTGGCAAGACGATGGAGCAACCAAGCAGTGGGCGGGCCGTAGAGATCCTCCCGACCGGGCTGAAGGCTCAGCTCGGCTACCAAACCCACCTCAGGATGATGGGTTTGATGGCGAATCGCCGCTACGGCTTCATTCCGGCTGCCATCCACCAAAAGCCAGCCGGATCCGCCGGATTGGTCGAGCAGGTCTTCGATCCGTCGGTCAAAGACATGGCGCAGATGGGCAGGGCAGCAGGACTGCTCCAGATGCCAAAGCAGAGAGGCTGTCTGCCTGTTGAGGGGCAGGGCCTGCAGCCCGGGGGGAAGGGCTGGGGGCTCCCCGTTGGGGTTCCACTGCCACAGCTGATCGAGGCGCACTTGCTGAAACCCCTGCGACCGCAGAAAAGCCTGGCGCTGGCCATCGAGCAGGGAGGATGTGGCGATCCAACTGGCCACACCCCTGGTGCTTTGGATGGCTTCGCGCACCAGGGCTTCCACGACCTCTCGATCGGGAGGGAAAAGGGGGCTTCGGGACTGGGCCAAGGCCAGATGATCCACCTCCCAGCAAGTGCCTCTTCGGTTAAGACGTCGGGTCATGATTAACCCGAGGGGCTGGGGGGGCTCGGAAGGTCGACGGAGAAGAGCCAGATGGACCACCGGAGCCTGGGGCAGGGCCGGCATAACGGCCCCCAACAGACGCTCCGGCAGACCGAGCAGCAGGGAGCGCTGGAGCTGGGGAAGAAGAGGCAAAAAGGCCGGATCCTGGAGCAGATGAAGCTGCCAACCCTGGAGACGCTCTACCCCCCAACCCCCAGGAGAAGCTCCCCTCAGCCGTTCCATCCGAAGGCGGATCCGCTCGACGTGTTTGGAACCTACGGGCATGGCCAGGGGGGAGGGCCGTTCGAAGGCCTGAAGAAACAAGATAGATCTTTAAATTTTAGGGGGCCGGCCCCTGCTCCCATGTCAGCCAACTCACAAGCTGGGCTGGGCCCCTTGCCCTCAAGTGGGACGAATGAGCACTAGGGGGGTGCGTTCATTGGCGTTCCCTGCAGGATTGGGGCGCAGAGCCCGCTCAATTAGGGGCAGATCACTGCCCCGGCTGGCCGCTAGCACCTTTACCCGGCCGAGATCGTTCACATCCACCACAGCCACCGAAACCCCAAGTGCTGCAGCCATCTCCTGGCAGAACCGCTCGGGATGAGCAGGGCCCAAGACCAGGGTTTGGTCATAGGGGGGGGTGGTTCCGGTGACGTCATCAATTAGGCGGGCCTGTTCCCCTGCTAGCCGATAGAAGCCCCCCTTGATGCCCACGAGCTTGAGCAGCAATCCTGCGATCCAGGCGCATAACACCCTGGCAGGACCCACGATGTCAATCAGTGTCTGCAGCCCACAGGCGGTGGCAAGGCTGCTTGTGGGATGGAACACCCGGCAGAGCAGGCGGGCCAGCATGGAAGGCTCCACCGTGGAGGGGTGGGCATAACGGCCTTGCATCACCGCCAGGGGGGTCTCTCCGATCGTGAGCACATCGTTGGGCTGGAGCAATGATCCGCAATAGCGCTCTAACACCTCTCTCGGCCCGTCTAGCACTCCCAGAAGGTGGGTTTTGACCGGCAAGACCCGGCAACCCACCCCTTCCCGCCAGGAGGCAGATTCAGGTGTGAGAGGCAAGGGTTTTAGCAGGGGAACAAGAATGCCATTGCGGCGGATCAAACGGCCGAAGGGGCCATAGTTGATCCAGTGCACATCCAGCCAGAGGGTGTCAAGAATCGCGGCCGGATCGCTTCCTGGGGGAGTTTCAAGGGTGATGTTCAGGCGGGCAGCTGTGCTCTTGCGGCCTTTGACGATGTAGGCCGCCCAATACCCATCAGGTCGCGCCGGCTCATCAGGATGCAACGAAGTGATCCGCACCCGCCGTGTAACAGCCGACACATCCTCGCGACCGAGAAGCACGGGGCGCACCTCAATCTCGGGAACGAAGACCTCCATGCGCGAATGGGGATTGCGAATGACGATGTCACCCTCCACCTCCAGGCCATTGCCTTCCCGGCGCACCTTGAAAGGTTCGGCCTCCAGCTGGAGTGGAGAGGCCGGTCGGAGACGGTGACGGAGCTCGAGCCACAGCAAGGAAAGTCCGAAGACAAGGAGCAGAAGGAACAAGATGGACAACAGAGGGGTCAAACCCGATCACCCGCAAGAACCTGGTGCTGGAGCGTAAGGGTAGGGGCGGCCCTAGGTTCCACTGGATGGCACCGGCCCCGCCACTGGCATGCGCAAAACCTTTGTTCTGGACACCAACGTGCTGCTGCACGATCCGATGGCCCTAACCCGCTTTCAGGACAACGATGTGGTGGTGCCGATCGAGGTAGTGGAGGAGATTGATCGTTTCAAGCGCGATCCATCCGAGAAGGGCCGAAACGCCCGTCAGGTGTCACGGCTTCTTGACGAGTTGCGGGAAAAGGGCAATCTGGCCGAGGGGGTCACGATCGACCAGGCCAGCGGCGGCACCCTGAAGGTGGTGTTCTGTCGCAATGAAACCCTGCAGCAACTGCCGCCGGAACTCAAGGGTGGCAACGGCGATAACAACATCCTTGCCGTGGCCCTGGAGCAACGACTTCAGGAGGTGATGGGGCGTCACCTGCCCGTGGTGCTGGTGACCAAAGACACCAATCTGCGCATCAAAGCCGATGCGGTGGGGCTTATTGCCCAAGACTACACCACCGACAAAGTTGATATTGCCGATCTCTATCCAGGGTTCTGCGAAGTGTGGGCCAGCGCCGAACAGATCGACCAGGTGAAAAGCCCCGGGGGACTCTCCCAGTGCGATCTCGCAGCGGGCCATCCAGAGCTGGTGGCAAATGAGGGGGTCACCCTGGTGAATCAGGCCCAGCCCAATCACACTCTGTTGGCCCGTTTTGATGGAGATAGCAAAGCCCTTCTGCCATTACAGCGAGCCCCAAAGGTTCGCCTTGGTGCGATCCAGCCCCGGAATCGGGAGCAAACCTTTGCCCTGGATTTGCTTTTGGATCCAGAGATCCAACTGGTAACCCTGATCGGTAAGGCAGGCACAGGAAAGACCCTGCTGGCTCTGGCGGCCGGCCTGCATATGGTGGCCGATGAACGGGCTTACGACCGGCTGCTGGTCACCAGGCCTGTGATCCCTCTCGGGAAGGACATCGGTTATTTGCCGGGGGACCTCGAGGAAAAAATGGGCCCTTGGATGCAGCCGATTATTGATAACTTAGATTTTCTGCTTGGGGCCACAGAAACCCACGGGGGTGGCAGGGGAAACCAGCGAACACCGCGCAATAGCTGGGCGGATTTAAAAGGCATGGGCCTGCTGGAAGTTGAAGCCATCAGCTATATACGCGGCCGCTCAATTCCAAGGCAGTACATGGTGGTTGATGAGGCCCAGAACCTCACACCCCATGAGGTGAAAACGATCGTCACACGGGTTGGAGAAGGCACAAAGATTGTGCTCACTGGTGATCCTTACCAGATCGACAATCCCTACGTGGATGCGGAGAGCAACGGACTCACCTGGCTGGTGGAACGCTTCAAGGGGCAACGGCTTGCCGGACATGTGACGCTGATGCGTGGCGAGCGATCGGCTCTGGCAGAGCTGGCGGCCAACCTCCTCTGAGCAGCCCCATGGCGGCCCCTTCCCCTAGCCCCGCGCCCCACCCTCTCTCACCGCAACCTTCGTCCTCCTGGCGTAGGCGGGTGTGGACGGCAGCCGCCCTCTTTGCGGGGTTGGGATTGCTCCTCCAGTGGTGGCGAATGCACTCCCTCAGCGCCTCCTACGACCAGGGCATCTTCACCCAGGCGCTTTGGAATGGATGGCATGGCCATCCTTTTGAAAGCACTCTCTCCTCCCAGCTCTCCACCAACGTGATCCACGGAGGCGAGGTTCCGTCCCTGGGCTACCGGCGCCTCGGTCAGCACTTCACCCCCTTGTTGGCCCTCTGGATTCCCCTGGTGGCCCATGGGGGGGGCGGAGCCTTGGGGGGCCTCCAGGTGGGGCTGGTTACCGCGGCCGGGCTCGCCTTACACCAGCTGGCAAGGCTCTGGCTGGCAGACCCTCTGGCCGCAATGGTGGCCATTAGTTTTTTTGGTGCCAACGCGGTGATTGGTCCCACCTGGGGCAACTTCACCGATCTCTGCCAGCTGCCTCTGCTGGTGTTTCTGCTGTTGATCGGCCTGGAGCGAGGCCCCTGGTGGCTGGGGGCTGGGGCAGCTTTGCTGATCCCCCTGGTGCGAGAAGACACAGGGGTAGTGCTGGTGGGAATTGGGCTTTGGCTGCTCCTGCGGCGCAGACACCGCTGGCCACTGGGCCTAGCACTGATCCTCTGGGGTGGGGGCTGGGTGCTGCTGGTGACCAACGTGCTGATGCCTCTCTTCAGCGAGGACAATTCTCGTCGCTTCATGGTGGAAAACTTCGGCCAGTACATTGGTGATCAGGAGAAGGCCTCCAGCCTGCAGGTGCTGCGTGCCAGCTTGAGCCAACCCCTGCTGCTGCTCAGGGAGCTGGTGAGCCCTCCCGATCAAACTCTTCGCTACTTGCTGGGGCAGGCTCTCCCTCTGATGGCTGTGCCTCTTTTCTCTATCGACAGCTGGCTGCTGATGGGTCTCCCCTTGTTGGGGCTTCTGCTGGCCCAGGGCAGCAACAACCCGCTCTCGATCAACATCCGCTACACCTTTCTGGTGGTGCCAGGCCTGTTCGCTGGTGCGGCCCTTTGGTGGCGCAGCCATGCGAACCTGTTTGCCCAACGACGCCTGCGGGCGTTCTGGGCGGGCTGCATCGCCCTGTCCCTCCTGTTCACCCTCACCAGCAACCCCAACCGTTCCCTGTCCTGGCTCGTGCCTGACAGCATCACCCCTTGGGTGCATGTGCCCCTGGCGGCCCAGTGGAGGCATGCCATGGAGGCCCGCCAGGCCCTGGAGCTCATCCCCCGTCAGGCCACAGTGGCCGCCACTACCCATCTGGTGCCGAGGCTCGCTCAGCGGGAGGTGCTGGTTCGCTTCCCCAAAGCCATCAGCTATGCCGATCGGCAAGGCCACATCCGCCCGGTGGATTGGGTGGCCGCCGACCTTGGCCGGCTCCAACGCTTCGCACCAGCCTTCAACGAAGACAGGGATGTGCTCGAGGATTCCATCAAGCGCCTGGAGGCTATGGGCCAGAGCTATGGGGTTCAAGCGCTGCGGGATGGGGTGGTGATCCTCCAGCGGGGCGCTCCTGATCAGCCGGGAACAAGGGAAACATTGGAAAGGCTGCTCAAATCATCGACTGTGGATGAACGCAGCGATCAAACTCCTCGCCGCTGATCACGCCCAGCCTCTCCGCACTCTCCCTGAGGCTCAGGCCCTGGGCATGGGCATGGCGAGCAATGGCACAGGCCTGGTCGTAGCCGAGCACGGGGGTGAGGGCCGTGACCAACATCAGGCTCTCTTCCAGATGGCGGCTAATCCGGGCCTCATCCGGGTGTAGGCCTTCAATGCAGTGCTCCCGCAACCCTGAGCAGGCCCCGCTGAGCAGATCCATGCTGCTCAGACAATTGAGGGCGATGAGGGGTTTAAACACGTTGAGTTCGAAGTTTCCCTGGCTGGACGCCATCTGCACGGCCGTGTTGTTGCCCAGCACCTGCACCGCCACCATGGTGACCATCTCACACTGGGTGGGGTTCACCTTGCCGGGCATGATGCTGGATCCTGGCTCATTGGCCGGGAGGATCAGTTCCCCCAGACCGCAACGCGGCCCACTGGCCAGCCAGCGGAGATCGTTGGCGATCTTCATCAGGCTGCCGGCCAGCACCGCCAAGGCCCCATGGGTGGCCGCCAGGGCTTCATGGCCTGCCAGGGCCTGAAATTTGTTGGCTGCGGCGTGGAAGGGCAACCCGAGGCGCTCCGACAGACGGGCCGCCACCGCCTCCCCAAATCCTGCAGGTGCGTTCAAGCCCGTGCCCACGGCCGTGCCGCCGATCGCCAAGGCCCGCAAGGCTGGGAGCGCCGCCCGGAGACCCGCCAGGCCGAGTTCCAGCTGGGCCTGATAGCCCCCGAATTCCTGGCCCAGGGTTAGGGGCACCGCATCCTGCAGGTGGGTACGACCAATCTTGATAAGGTCGGCATAGGCCGTGGCCTTGCGACCCAGCGAGGCAATTAGATCTTTCAGGGCAGGAAGGAGCGTTTGCTCAAGGGCCAGGCAGGCCGCCAGATGCATGGCCGTGGGAAAGGTGTCGTTGCTCGATTGGCTGAGATTGACATGGTCATTGGGATGGACGGGGCTCTTGCTGCCCAGCTCCCCACCCATGGCCGCAATGGCCCGGTTGGCGATCACCTCATTCACGTTCATGTTGGTCTGGGTGCCGGAACCCGTCTGCCACACCCGGAGGGGAAACTCTTCATCCAAGGCCCCGGAGGCCACCTCTTCAGCGGCCGCCACGATCACCGAAGCCAGGCTGGGATCCAGCTTGCCCATCGCGGCATTCACTTCGGCACAGGCTGCCTTGAGGTGGCCGAACGCATGCACGATGGCTAGGGGCATCCGCTCGCCAAAGGGGAAAAGCTTCAGAGAGCGCTGGGTCTGGGCCCCCCAGAAGTGCTCGGCGGGAACCTCGATCGAACCAAGGCTGTCCGTCTCGAGCCGCCTCTGCAGGTCCATGTCAATCTCGTGGAGAGGAATCCGGAGCTACCGACTGCCAACCATCGTTGAGCTCGTTGAAGCTCGTCATTCTTCGCTCTGAGCTCGAGGGGGGGAGGGGCAAGCCTGTGGCCCGACTCAAGGCCGCATGGATGGTGTCGATCTCCACCTGGCCAGGGGCATCCAACATCATCTGGCCCTCCTGTCCGAGAACCACCACCTGAGGGACAACACCCCGCCAGTAATGGAGGGGGTCGGTGGGGCCTCTGTCCTCTCGTCCTTGGAGGGGATCGGTGACCAACGGCATGAGCTCAATGCTGTTGCCCCAGACCCGCTGCAATTCCGAAACCACTCCGGCAAAGCGTTTGCTGACTGCACTGTCGTCGAGGTAATACACCAGCAGGGTCACTCGATGGTCGTTCAGGGCCTCAGCCAGGGTGAGTCGGGGAGGTACCAAGGAGCCATTTCCGGCATAGAGGGCAAAGATGTTGCCGTCGTAGTGATCATTCTCCAGGCTGGCCATGGCCCCCGTAGGCCAGGCGAGGAGAGCCACCAGAAAGAAGGTGAGGACAACAACACTCTTGGCTCTGATCCAGCGAGCCGAGAGGACCTTCATTGACCCGTGGACAGGCAGGGCGGAAAGAGGAGACAAGGGCGAGGAGCGATGGTCCACACCAGAAGAATTATGGGGGTCAACGGCCCAGGCTTCTTCCCATTCCCTGGGCAATTCCGCGCCCCACAAGGCCAATGGCCCGGCCCACCACCCGGGTGAGAAACACCACGAAGAGGTCTCCCAGGGCTCGCACGATGGCTTGAGCCTGAGGGGCAAGGGCATCACGCACTTCCAGGGCCAGGGTGACGAGTTGCTGGGGCCAGCTCAGGCGCCGCAGCTCCCCATCGCGTGGTTCGGTGAGATCCAGCCGACCGATTCCACCCTCTTTCAAGAAAAAGAGAGGGCGACGACTCTCATAAAGCTGTATCGGCCGTTCCACCCAGCTGAGCCAGCGTTCCTGGGCATTGAGTTGGTTGCGCAGGCGCTCGAGATTACGGGTGGGGAGGAGATTGTCCCGTAGGAGGTAACGGCGGAGTTCTGGCCACTCCGCACTCAGGGCCAGCACCTGGCTGCTGATTTGCTCGGCGTTCCGCACCAACCAGTTGGCCAGAAGCATCTCGAGATAAAGCACGGCCTGGGGCTCATCGGGAGCCCTGAGCCGCCCATCCACCACAAGGGGGCGGGCCTGCAAAACGGCCGCCAATAGGGAATGGGGGTCGGGGAGTTCGGGATCCTCTCCCTCGAGATCGCTCTGGCTTAAGAGGATCTCTGCCACCGGTTGGAGGGTGCCATCTCGGGGAAGCTGCACATAGGGGCCGGCCATTTGCCGCAAGGCCTGCTGGCGCAGCTGGGGTTGCAAGACAGCCCAGCGCTGGCGAAGGGTTTCAGCGCTCTGATCACCATCTTGGAGGGTGGCGCGGAGGTGATCCAGCTGCTCGAGCAACGCGAGCAGGAGATCCCGCCGCCGTTCCTCCTGGAGGCCGTCAAAGGCAAGTAATTGGCCGCTCACGTTGGCCGGCTCCGCCGCAAGCGCATTTTGCAATCGCTGCCGCAAGGCATGCCAGATGCCTTCAGCATTGCGTTGTCGCAGGGTGAGGCTGAGCACAGGGGCGAGGGCGGCCCCAGACCCCCCAGCGGCAGGAGGGACGGCGGAGGCGGCCAGGCCACCCCCCTGGGAAGGGGCTGGAGGGGATTCGAAGCCCCAGGCCATGGTGATGGGGCCCCAGAGCCAAAGCAGGAAGGAGCGGGCTGCCTGAAGTTCTCGGCATCTGCCCTCGAGCAGCATCTGGGCGAGCCAAGTGGTGGGGGGTGGGTTGAGAAGCTGGCGACACACCCGCAACTCGGCATCAATCTGCTGAAGACCGCTCACCAGGAGCCACTGTCCCAACCCCATCGGCACCGACTCCCGCCAGGGGGAGTCGCCCGCGCCTCCGAGCAAATCCACCACACGCCCCCCCTCGAGCAGGGTTGAGACGGCTTCTCGGACGGTGGAGGCATCGGGTGCTTCGAGCAGGCCCTGCAAGGGAAGATCCAGGAGGAATGGCCTCGGATAGGAGAGGGCTCCTGAAGAGAGCACCAGCAGGGGAGCTGGATGCCACCGCTCCTGCAGCAGTCGAAGCTCTTCAAAAAGCGTATTAGCGGGCGGAAGAGTGGTCAGACTCCAAAGGATGAGCCGGGGTGCGCCATCCAGTTGCTCAGGGCTATCCACCAGCCGATAGAGGGGAGGCTCCTGGATCAGCCACCGCTTCAAACCCTCCCTGGAGAGTCCATCGCCAAGGATCAGGATCTGGGGAAGAGGTTTGGCCACAGTCATGGCTGCCGCCGACCAAGAAGATTCAGAGTGTAGGCCTCAATCTGATATCCCGTTTGTTGTTCGATCAGGCGAAGGAGTTGGGCAGGAAGACATACTTCCAGATCATGAATCTCGCCTGTGTCCAGGCAGGTGAGATGGCTGTGGGGATCAGCCCTGTAGCCATAAAGGCGACCACTGGCACGATCCAAGCACTCGATCACGCCTGCTGACTGGAGGGACTCCAAATTTTGGTAAACGGATGTATGGCCAATATTACGGCCGAGGTTATTGAGTTTTTCGAAGATATCCCTCGCGCTGAGATGGGTTTTTTCGGCCCACAACAATTGCAGCACCATGCGTCGCTGTTTACTCAGTCTCAGTCCTAGTTCCCGGCAGCGTCGATAAGCTGCTTCCACCGTCTCCGCTGATCCTTGATCCCCTTCCAGGCCAGATGCAACCTCAGGCGAAGCAAGGTCGCAGGAGACGGACCACTCTCCAGGGATCAGAGATGGAGGATTGGAGTGGGCCACAAAACCTGAATGGAACGGCGAAAAGCAAACCTGAACCTTGCCTCTTTATAGAGGATTTCTGCGATTCACGCTCAGGCAGCACGCCTGAAACGAGGCTCAGGCAATGGGCAAGCTACTCGGGTCTTGCCATCGTCCAGGCCCAATGGCCTGCAGGGCTTCCCTCAGATCCAGCCCCCCGTCATAGAGGGCTCGCCCCACAATCACCCCCTCCACCCCAAGGGGAGCCAACACCAGCAGGCTAAGAAGATCACTCAGGGAGCCCACCCCTCCCGAAGCAATGATCGGAATTGAACTGGCCAGCGCCATGGCACGGAGAAAGTCCAGATTGGGGCCTGCAAGGGTGCCATCGGTGGCGATATCTGTGGTGATCAGGGCAGCGACTCCACTTCCCTCAAAACGGCGGGCCACATCGGTGGCTTGAAGAGAACTTTTTTCCAGCCAGCCGCGGGTGGCCACCTGTCCCCCTCTGGCATCGATGCCCACCACAATTCCGCCGGGGTGACGTTCAGCGAGCCGACACACCAGATCAGGGTCTTCCACCGCCAACGTACCCAGGATCACCCGATCCAGGCCCAGCTCCAGCA
>JBBARZ010000036.1:0-20482 GCA_040399505.1 Cyanobium sp. | reverse complement strand
CCCACTGCTTCTGCCAGTCGCGGGCGCTCACATCATTCCCGCAGGTGAAGCCCAGAACTGCACCCAGAGCCTCATCCCGGCCCACGTTGCGGCAACGGCGCCCGATCACCACAACCAACTCCCCCTCGTAATCCACCTGGCCACTGGCCAACGCCCTGGGCAAGGCAATCGGCGCATCCGGATCCTGCACCGCCCCCGGCGATTTCATGAACAGCACCGGCCACTCCGGCAGGTCCGCGCCCGTTTCAGCGGCATGGCGCCGATAGTTCAGCCCGATGCAAAAGATCGCCGCCGGCTGCACCGGCGCCAAAATCCGCTCCACTCGGGCCTCTTCCCCACTGGGCTCCCATGGCGTTCCCCCTGGGCCCAGGGGGTCGCCGCAGAGGCGCTCCCACCGGCCAGAGCCATCGCGTCTGGCGACATGCACCCCACCTTCGGGATCCAGATAGCGCATCAGGGGCATGGCCTTAGCCCTGGGCTCCAGCCTTCACCTTCTTGCCCAGGGCCGCGGTGAGGTTGCGCAGGGCATCGGACGCATCGTGTGGATCCAAAACCACACTGATCAAGGTGGGACCCTCCGTCACCTCCAAGAAGGCCTGCAAGGCGTCCCACAGCTCCCCCTCCTTCTCCACCCGCCGGGCCGCCTGAAACCCCATGGCCAGGGCCAGTCCACAGTGGTCCACTGGCGCCACGTCGTTGAAGGGGCCATCAAGCATGGGCCGCTCCGTGCCATAGCCAGCGTTGTCCATCACCACCACCAAGGCGGGGATGCGGTAACGGGCCAAGGTGGCCAGCTCGATGGCACTCATGAGCAGGGCCCCATCCCCCACCAGCACCAACGGCCGCTGATCCGGGTGGGCGCCCCAAGCGCCCACCGCCGCCGGCAGGGCGAATCCTAGGGAGGCCCAGTTGCCGCTGTTGATGTAGTCGTTGGCCTCCTTGAGATGGAGGGCCAAGGAGGCGAAGGTGGCATCACCGGTGTCGGCCAGCACCACCGTGTTGTCCGCCAGGACCGCATCCACCGCCAGCAGAAGCCGACGCACTGTGAGGGGTTGATCCGCCGCCGGCACGAAAGGTTCTGCTGCTGGAGGACTCACCTGGGGCTGGTAGGCCGTGGGCTCTGCTGGAGGCCCCGCCTCCCTCCACACCTGGAGCAGGGTCACGGGATCCAGGGTGTCCTGGTCGCCCTGGATCCAGCGCAACCCCTGCTCCATTTCCACCCGCAGGCAGGCTTCCGGGTTGAGCTGCATGGTGTACACCCCCGTATCCAGATCGCTTAAGGGCATGCCCAGGATCAGCAAGCCATCGCTGCCCTCCACCACCTCCCGCACCGCCTCGGCGCCCATGGCTCCCTCGTAGACCCCCAGATACTGGGGGTGTTGCTCGCTGAGAAGGGATTTGCCGCTGAGGCTGGTAGCAAAAGGCCAGCCCTCCCTCTCCAACACCTCCTGCAGCGGCTGCTGGAGGCCGAAGCGATGCACCTCCACACCCGCCAGCACTACCGGCCGCTGGCGGCTGCGCATCCACTCCAGAATCGCCACGCCCGTGCAGCGATGGAGATCGGCCACCTGGGGCACCGCCGGCAGCATGAGGGGCGGCACCGGGCCGGGCACCGGGCGGGTGAGGGAATCGCGGGGCAACTCCAGATAGCCCGGCCGCGATTCCCTGCGCATGGCCTCCAGCACCCGCAGCATCTTGTCCACCGCCGTGCGACCCGAATCCAGGCATGCTGTCTGCACGCACACCTCCTTGAAGAAGCGCTCCTGGGTGTCGCTGGCCCGAATGCGGTGGTGGAGCAGGGCATGTTCATCCGATTCCCGCAGGCCCGGGGCACCGCTGATCACCAGCAGGGGGGAGCGCTCCGCATAGGCCCCCGCCACGGGATTGAGCAGCTTGAGGGCTCCCACGCCGTAGGTCACCACCGCCACCCCCAAACCTGTGAGGCGGGCGTGGGCATCGGCGGCAAAGCCGGCCCCCTCCTCGCCCGCCATGCAGATCACATCGATAGGGGAGCGCTCAAGCCGCTCGAACAGCCCCAGCACGTAATCGCCCGGCACCCCATAAACCCTCTCCACGCCGCGTTGCAGAAGGGCTTCAATGAGCTGAGATGTGATGTCCATGGCAGCGATCAAGTGGTGGCCAGGCTGCGGCGCAACTGCCCGCAAGCCGCATCCTGATCCAACCCCCGGCTGGAGCGCACGCTCACGGCGATGTGCTGCGCGAGCAGCCGTTGGCGGAATTGCTCCACCCTCTGCTCGGTGGGCCGTTCAAAAGTGTCCTCGCTGATCGGGTTGTAGGGGATCAAGTTCACATGGCTCTGGAACCCCCGCAGCAGCTGGACCAGGGCATCGGCCTGCTGGAGGGCGTCATTCACCCCAGCGAGAAGGATGTATTCAAAACTCACCCGTCTGGAGGTCTGGCTGGCGTAGAGGCGGCAGTCGGCCAGGAGTTGGTCGATGGGATAGGCCCGAGCCGTGGGGATGAGCTCCTCCCGCAGGCCCTGATCCGGGGCGTGCAGGCTCACCGCCAGCGTGAACTGGGCCCGACCCAGCACCTGATGGGCACGATCTGCCAGGGTGGGGAGGGTGCCTGGCACACCCACCGTGCTCACCGTGATCTGCCGCTGGGCCATGCCCAGATCGCGGCACAGCACCGCCATCGCTTCAAGCACCGCTTCCATGTTGAGCAGGGGCTCGCCCATCCCCATGAAAACCACATGGGTAGGGCGCCGATCCATGGCCTCCCGCACGCTGAGCACCTGATCCACAATCTCGTGGAGAGCCAGGGAACGGGCCAAACCATCCTGTCCCGTGGCGCAGAACCGGCAGGCCATGGGGCAGCCCACCTGGGAGCTCACACATACCGTGAGACGATCCTCGGTGGGAATGCCCACGCTCTCCAACCGCAGGCCATCGGTGGTCTGCAAAATCAGCTTGGTGGTGCCATCGGCGGCCACCCGGCGGTGCTGTTCCACCAACCGACCCACCAAGGGCAGGCCCTGCGCAACCTCACGCTCCTGAAGGGTGTGGCGCCAAGCCTTGGGAAGCACGGTGATGGAACCCAGATCATGGGCCCCTCTTCGGTAGACCCACTCATGGATCTGACGCCCGCGAAAGGGGGGTTGGCCTTCGGCAACGGCCCAGGCCTCGAGCTCCTCCACACTCCGGCCCAGCAGGGGCGGGCTCACCGTGGAGAGAGGGGTCACCGTGCGGAGAAAATGCCGTGGCCCAGCTTCCATTCCACAAGCACCAGGGCAATGAATCCCATCATGGCGAGGCGGCCATGGAGAAGCTCATTGTGGGGATGGAAGCCCCAGCGCGGCAGGCGCCGCCGGGGCACGGGCGTGCCGAGTTCGGTGGTCTCAGTCATCGCTCAGCAGGCCCTCCTCCTGCAGATCCTCAAGGGCATCAGGATCAGGCAGGAGATCCTCCTCCAACCCCTCCTCCGGGGTGGGGCGGAGGAAGGCCGCAAAACTGCTGGCGGAGGCCTCGATCCCGTGACGGCTGCGGGTGGCCTCGAGGTCCTCATCAGAGGGGTCGTCCAACACGGGCTGGTTCACCGGTGGAGCGGGAAGCTCCACTGTGTAATCCGGCCGGAGGTTTTGCATGCGCCGGTAGCCAGCCGCTTCCTCCTCCAGGATGTCGGGATGGGGCCCCGCCTCAGCACGGAGTTCCTCCTCGAACCCACTGAAGCCCGTGCCTGCAGGAATGAGGCGGCCGATGATCACGTTCTCCTTCAAGCCCCGCAGCCAGTCGCTCTTGCCCTCGATGGCAGCTTCCGTGAGCACCCGGGTGGTTTCCTGGAAACTGGCGGCTGAGATGAAGCTGTCGGTGTTGAGGGAGGCCTTGGTGATACCCAGCAGCACGGGGGTGAACTCGGCTGGAGCCCCTCCTGTGATGGCCATGGCGGAATTCACCTGCTCCACCTGACGGAGCTCAATGAGCTCACCAGGCAGGAGCGTGGTGTCCCCCGCATCCTCGATCCTCACCTTGTTGGTCATCTGGCGCACAATCACCTCAATGTGCTTGTCGTCAATCGAGACGCCCTGCGACTTGTAGACGTTCTGCACTTCCAACACCATGCGGAATTGCAGCTTGGAAATAGCCTCCTGCGCGGCCTCCATTGTGGGTTTCTTGGTGCGGAGATCTTCAAAAAAGCACTCCAGCAATTCATGGGGATTGATGGGGCCATCGGTGAGCAGTTCGCCTGCATTCACCTGCTGACCATCGCTCACCATGACGGTGCGGCCCAGGAGGATGGGGTAATCGGTGAGAGCATCATCGGCTTCGATCACCGAAACCGTGATCGAGTCGTCGTCTTCACCCTGCTTGATCTGAACCGTACCGCCCTTACGGCAGAGGATGGAGGAATCCCGGGGACGACGGGCCTCCAACAGCTCCTCGATCCGGGGAAGACCCTGCACGATGTCTCCTGTTTTCTGTCGTTCAAACACCAGGAGAGCCAGGCCATCTCCGCGCTGCACCAATTCCCCGTCGCGCACATGCAGAACGGAATCGGGAGAAACCATGTATGGGCGGCCCAGGCGAATGGTGATCTCGCTAGCGCTGATGGCTTCCACCTGGCCGCAACAGGGAGCCTTCAGGTCGTCGCCCAGCAGGTCACCTTCCACAACACGGTCGCCAACAGCAACGGCGGGCTTGATCCCCTGGATGGGAATCGTCCGGGTGTCGCCAGCCCGCTCCACGATCAACCGACGGATGGGCTCATCCGATGTGGCTTCTGGAAGCTGAACCAAGCCATCCTCCTTGCAGAGGATCTGGGTGGTAGCCACCACATCGCCCCGCTTCACGAGATCTCCATCGTTCACCTGCAGCTCGGTGTGGGTAGAGCCATGGCTGGCGTCGGAGAGGGTGTCGCGGCGCACCAGGAGGGTTTCGAGGATCACCAGTTGGAGGCGATCAATGGTTTTGGCCCGCTTGTCGGCAATGGCCTCCACGTCCACCGTCATCTGGGGGGTGGTGTCGAAGGTTTCCAGGATCAGCTGGGTGCGCAGGAGCTCCACGCCCTCGACAGACTTCACCAGCTCCCCATCCTTGAAGGTGAGCCGCTGGGTGGCCTTTAAGCCCAGGTGGGGCCCCCCGGGTTGTTTAACGGTGAGCGATTCCGGCAGATAGGCCTCATCGGGAATCGCATATTCCTCAACGGGTCTCAGCAGTAGGGCTCCCCCCTCCGTTGTATCCACCGACTCCACAAACACTATCGCTTCTGCCTTAAGGCCGGGGGCGATCTCATCGCCGGGATTCACCATCAAGCCTTCCTGATAGCGATTCAAAACCTTGCTGTCGGAATTGAGGTGCAGGCTCCCCGAACGCACAATGATCTCGCGAAGAATGTCGTTCTTCTGTGTCACTGTGACGATGCCTGCCGTTTGGCTAAAGATGTCTTTGACAACTTCCGTACCGGCCTCTATCCATTGGCCATCTTCAATCATCAACAGGGAAATATCCTTGTTGATTTCATGGGTTTCCTGGGGCACCCAGAGCAGGGTGCCACCCTTGCTCACTTCAAAACCATGTTTGGCGGATCGGGCTTTTCGAATCGAAAGACCAGGAGAGAACTTCACCAAGCCACCCGTTTTCGTTCGGAAACGATCATCGGCCAACTCGGCAATCACTTCGCCGGAACCAATCTTGCTGCCAGGAGCGGTGCGAAGGAGATACTTCGCTCCTTCCTTGTCTTCCAGATGCCAGATCTCTCCGGAGTGGGTGGATTCATGCACCAGCTTGCAATCCTTCAAGGTCAAACTGGTGGTGACAATCTGCACCTCACGGGAGTCGCCTGCAGACTCCCGCAGGCGGACAGCTCCGCCGTATTCACTGACCAAACGGCTTTCCGCCAACACATCACCCGTTTGGGCCGTCTTGGCACCCTGCACTACCGGTTGGGCATTGGGGGGAAGGTTGTAAACGTCGCCACTGAACACCCAAAGCCGACCGAGCCGTTGAGCCTTGTGGGTGATGTTCCCCTGGCGATCGGTCACCTCACGGGGCTGGATAACATCTTCAAAACGCACCTGGCCAGCCAGGTCGCAGATCACATCTTTGGTGGCCTTTTCAACGCTTTTCTTCACCTGCGCACCCGATGAAATCTGGGCAAGGATGGTGTCAGAAAGAACAGTTTGGCCGTCATTCACAAACAAAATGGAGCCGGCGGTAATGTCCAGCCTCTGACCCTTGCCCTTGTCGGTGGGCTTGAGGTTCAGAGTGAAGTCTGTTTCCGCCAAATGGGCCTCCACGCCGTGGGGCGTGCGATGGGAGCGAACCCGTGCCTTGTCTCCAAACTCCACAACCCCGGCAGCGAGGGAGCGCACCACACCCGTCTCGGCCGTTGACACACCGCCGGTGTGGAAGGTGCGCATGGTGAGCTGGGTGCCGGGCTCACCAATCGACTGGGCCGCAATGATGCCCACCGCCTCGCCCAGGTCGACCAGCTGGTTGTGGGCTAGGGCCCAGCCGTAGCACTTACGGCACACTGACCGGGAGGCCTCACAGGTGAGGGGGGATCGCACCACCACCGCACGGATGCCCGCTGCCTCGATGGCCCGGCTCAGGGGAGCGTCGATCTCCCCATCCCGGGCGGCCAGCTCCTGGCCGTTCTGATCCACGATCGCCTCGGCCGCCAGGCGACCCACCAGCTTGCTGAAGAAGCGGCCCTTCTCATCGGCCTCAATCAACAGACCACGGGTGGTTCCACAGTCTTCCTCCCGCACGATCACGTCTTGGGCCACATCCACCAGACGGCGGGTGAGATAGCCCGAGTCGGCCGTGCGCAGGGCCGTATCCACCAGACCCTTGCGGGCGCCATAGGAGGAAATGACGTACTCGGTCACCGTGAGCCCTTCGCGGAAGTTGGTGCGAATGGGCAAGTCGATGATCTCCCCTTGGGGATTGGCCATCAGACCCCGCATGCCCACGAGCTGGCGCACCTGGGACATATTGCCCCGGGCCCCAGAGTTGGCCATCATCCAGACGGAATTGAGCGGATCGTTCTCATTGAAATTGCGCTTGACTTCTTCAACGAGCCGCTCATTGGTTTCCGTCCAGGTATCAATCACCTTGGTGTGGCGCTCCACCTCCGTGATTTCCCCAAGGCGATAGCGCTCTTCGGTATTGGTGATCTCTTCCTCAGCCTCCTGAAGCAAGCGGGCTTTTTCTGAAGGGATGCGCAGGTCGTCAACGGAGATGGACACCGCCGCCTGGGTGGCGTAGTGAAAGCCTAGGTTTTTCAGCTCATCCGCCATCGAAGAGGTGGCCGCCGTGCCGTGGTGCTTATAAGCCCAGGCCACCAGGTTGCGCAGCACCTTCTTGTCGATCACCCGATTCCGGAAGGGTGGGGCGACGGTCCCAAAAGGTGATTCCACCTTGGTGGGTTCAGGGGCGGGGGCGGCTTTGGCTGCTTTCTTCTTGGTGCTCATGGCCGATACAGATCAGATAAAGGGCAGGAAACTCAGGTGGGGAAAGGGTTACTTAGCGGCCACTGCATCAATGATGGTTTGGTTGATCACCACACGACCCACTGTGGTGAGGAGATAGCGACTGATCAGGGCTCCATCTTCATCAAAGCGATCGCGCCGGAATCGCCATTGCTCCACCCGGGTGCCGTCGCTGAGGGTGTCGGAAGAGAGGGGTGCATCAGCCTCCTCATCAGCTTCCACTTCCCCGTGGAAACGAACCCACACCCAGTCATGGAGATGGAGGTGTTTCTCGTCAAAGGCGGCAATCACATCCTCCAGGCCGGCGAACGTGCGGGAGCGATCACCGAACTCGGGCTTGTCCTTGGCCCGATTCACGGCGGTGAGGTAATAGGCCCCGAGCACCATGTCCTGAGAAGGGGTGATAATCGGCTCACCGGTGGCCGGGGAAAGGATGTTGTTGCTGGCCAACATCAACATTCGGGCCTCGGTCTGGGCTTCAATCGCCAAGGGCACGTGCACAGCCATCTGGTCGCCATCAAAGTCAGCGTTGAAGGCGGGGCACACCAGAGGATGGAGTTGGATGGCGCGACCATCGACCAGCTTGGGTTCAAACGCCTGAATCCCGAGACGGTGGAGCGTGGGAGCCCGATTCAACAGGATGGGGTGACCCTCGATCACCTCCTGCAGCACCTGCATCACCTCATCATCGGCTTTCTGGATCAACTTCTTGGCCGCCTTGATGTTGTTGACGATGTTCTGACGGATCAGACGGTGAATCACAAAGGGCTGGAATAGCTCGATCGCCATCTCCTTGGGCAGGCCGCATTGATGCATCTTTAACTTGGGACCCACCACAATCACCGAACGGCCGGAATAATCAACCCGCTTGCCCAGAAGGTTTTGGCGGAAGCGTCCCTGCTTACCCTCGATAATGTCGCTGAGGGATTTGAGGGCGCGGTTGTTAGCCCCCACCACCGTGCGGCCCCTGCGACCGTTATCGATCAGGGCATCGACGGCCTCTTGCAACATCCGCTTTTCATTGCGAACAATGATTTCCGGGGCCAGGATTTCCTGAAGACGGGCCAGGCGATTGTTGCGGTTGATCACCCGCCGGTAGAGATCGTTTAGATCACTGGTGGCAAAGCGTCCCCCGTCTAGCTGGACCATGGGCCGCAGGTCGGGAGGAATCACCGGAATCACATCCAGCACCATCCACTCCGGCCTGGCGTTGGTGGCGATGAAGTTATCGATCACCCGCAGGCGCTTGATGAGCTTCGCCCGCTTCTGTCCCTTGCTAGCGCTGATCTCTTCGCGAAGCTGCTCAGCGATTTCGTTGAGCTCAAGATCGGAAAGCAGTTGTTTCAGAGCTTCGGCACCGATCCCAACGATGGGCTCGTTTTCGATCTCTGAATCCTCTGCAAAGATCTGATCCTCGATCTCCAGCCACTCATCCTCGGTGAGTAATTGCTTGTAGGTCAGATCCTTGTGATCGCCGGGATCGAGAACGACATAACAGTTGAAATACACAATCTGCTCCACATCCCTCAAGGGCATGTCGAGAAGGATTGCCACATAGCTGGGAATCCCCTTCAGATACCAGACATGGGAAACGGGAGCCGCCAGCTTGATGAACCCCATGCGGTGGCGCCGCACCCGGCTCTCGGTGACTTCCACCCCACAACGCTCACAGACGATGCCCCGGTGGCGCACCCGCTTGTACTTGCCGCAATGGCACTCCCAATCCTTGGAGGGGCCGAAGATCTTTTCGCAGAACAGCCCATCCATCTCTGGCTTGAGCGTGCGGTAGTTGATCGTTTCTGGCTTGGTGACTTCCCCGACCACCTGACCATTGGGCAGGGTGCGCTGCCCCCATTGCATGATCCGCTCTGGGGAAGCAAGGGTGATCTTGACGTAGTCGAAGTAGTTTTCGCTTCGAGGAGTGCTGTTAGACATGGCAGGAAGGGGGAGCGGGGAAGCAGGAGAGGGCGGAGGGATCAGTCTTCGTCGTAGTCAGCAACACCCAAAGATTCGTAGGTGGGACGACTCGGTGTGCTTCGACGGGGGTTCACGTCCTGCATGAGATCCACTTCTTCACCGGCATCGGTGTACACCGCGATGTCCAATCCAAGGGACTGCAGCTCTCGCATCAACACCTTGAAAGACTCGGGCGTGCCAGGCCGAGGGATGGGCTTGCCCTTGACGATGGCGTTGAGCGCTTCGTTGCGGCCCTGCATGTCGTCGGATTTCACCGTGAGCAGCTCCTGGAGGGTGTAGGCCGCGCCGTAGGCCTCCAGCGCCCAGACCTCCATCTCCCCGAGCCTCTGGCCGCCCTGCTGGGCTTTGCCACCCAGGGGTTGCTGGGTCACCAGGGAGTAAGGCCCAGTGGAGCGGGCATGGATCTTGTCGTCCACCAGGTGGACCAGCTTGAGGATGTGGGCATAGCCCACGGTCACAGGTTGGTCGAAGGCCTCACCGGTGCGTCCATCGATCAGCTGAATCTTGCCCGGGTTTTCAGGGTCGTAGACCCAATCCTTGCCGGGTTGCTTCGCCGCTTCCTCCAGGTAGGCCTGCACAGTTTGCTTGGACTTTTCGGCCCCATGCATCTCGTCGAAGGGGATGACCTTGACGCGGCACCCCAGATGGGAGGAGGCCCAGCCCATCAAGCACTCGAACACCTGTCCCACATTCATGCGACTAGGCACCCCCAGGGGATTCAGCACGATGTCAATCGGCGTGCCATCAGGGAGGTAGGGCATGTCTTCCCTCGGGAGAATCCGGCTGATGATTCCCTTGTTGCCGTGGCGGCCAGCCATCTTGTCACCCACCTGGATCTTGCGGCGCTGGGCCACATACACCCGCACCACCATGTTGGCGCCAGGCGGCAGCTCGTCGCCCTGCTCCCGGGTGTAGATGCGCACGTCAACCACCCGGCCCCGTTCCGTGCTGGGCACCCTCAGGGAGTTGTCTCTTACATCCCGTGCCTTTTCACCAAAGATAGCGCGCAGCAGCTTTTCTTCCGGGGGCTGGTCTGATTCACCCTTGGGGGTCACCTTGCCCACGAGAATGTCACCGCTCTCAACGTAGGCGCCAATGCGAATGATGCCCATTTCGTCGAGATTTCTCAGACTTTCTTCTGCGACATTGGGGATCTCCCGAGTGATTTCTTCAGGGCCAAGCTTGGTCTGACGTGCTTCAATCTCGTACTTCTCGATATGAACTGATGTGTAGAGATCGTCATGGACAAGACGCTCACTAACAAGGATTGCATCTTCGTAGTTGTACCCTTCCCAGGGCATGTAGGCGATCATCACATTTTGCCCCAGAGCAATCTCCCCCCCCTCACAGGCGGATCCATTAGCCAACACCTGCCCCGCAATCACCTGATCACCCTGTTTGACGATTGGACGCTGATTGAGGCAGGTGTCTTGATTGGAACGCTGATATTTCTGCAGATAATGGGTGTATTCCATTCCTTCATCGTCGCGGATCACGATCGCCGTGGCGTCAACAAAAGTGACGGTGCCATTCACCCTGGTGATTGGCACCATGCCTGAATCACGGGCCACCTGGGTTTCCAGTCCCGTTCCCACCAGCGGGCGCTCGGGCCGCAGCAAGGGCACGGCCTGGCGCTGCATGTTGGATCCCATCAGGGCCCGGTTGGCATCATCGTGCTCCAGGAACGGAATTAGGGAGGTGGCAACAGAAATCACCTGAACCGGTGAGAGTTGCACGTAGTCCACCTGCTGGGGAGGAACCTTTTCAAAATCCTGGCGGTAGCGCACCGGCACCAGATCGGAAGTGATCAGGCCAGCCGCATCCGTAGAAATATCCCCTGGGGCGATGCGGCACTCATCCTCCAGATCGGCAGAGAGATAGATTGGCTCTCCACTCTTCACCACGACCCCGTTCTCCACCTTCCAGAAAGGGGTTTCGATGAAGCCATACTCATTCACCCGGGCGTGAGTGGCGAGAGACCCGATGAGCCCGGCGTTAGGACCTTCCGGTGTTTCAATCGGGCAGATCCGCCCGTAGTGGGAGGGGTGAATGTCGCGCACGGCAAAGCCGGCCCTCTCGCGAGTGAGGCCCCCGGGGCCGAGGGCACTGATGCGCCGCTTGTGAGTGAGCTCTGCCAGGGGATTGGTCTGATCCATGAATTGACTCAGCTGGCTGGAGCCAAAGAATTCCTTGATCGCCGCCACCAGGGGCTTGGGATTCACCAACTGGGCGGGGGTGAGGGAGTCGGTTTCGCCGACGGTCATCCGTTCTTTGATGATGCGCTCCAAGCGGTTCAGACCCACCCGCACCTGGTTCTGCAGCAACTCGCCGACGGAACGCACCCTGCGATTGCCCAGATGGTCGATGTCATCCAGGCAGGCCCCGCCCACATCCAGTTCCAGATTGATCAGATAATCAATCGTGGAGAGCACGTCCTCAGGGGTGAGGGTACGCACTGCATCGGGGATGGTGAGCCGGAGCTTTTTGTTGATCTTGTAGCGGCCCACTCGACCCAGGTCGTAACGCTTGGGATCGAAGAAGCGGCTGTGGAGCAATTGCTGGCCGCCGCTAACGGACGGGGGCTCACCGGGACGGAGCTTTTTATAGAGCTCCAACAGGGCCTGATCCTCAGAGGAAATGCCCTCGTCGTTGGCGGCAGCAATCGACTTTTGATAATACTCAGGATGTCTTAATTTATCAAGAACATCATTATCCGAAAGACCGATCGCCCGCATCAGAACGTGAGCATTGATCTTGCGGGTTTTATCTACTCTAACGTGGAGGAGATCGTTTTTATCTGTTTCAAACTTCAGCCAAGCGCCCCGGTTGGGAATCAAGCTGGCATTAAACGTTTTGCGGCCATTTTTATCCTGCTCATCCTTAAAATACACCCCAGGTGAGCGAACGATCTGATTCACAATCACCCGCTCTGCCCCGTTGATGATGAACGTTCCCCGCTCGGTCATCAGAGGGAGTTCACCGATGAACACCTCCTGCTCCTTGATCTCGCCGGTCTCTTTGTTCACCAAACGGCAGGTGACATACATCTGGGAGGCAAAGGTGGCATCCCGGCGCTTGGCTTCTTCCACGTCATGGCGGGGGCGCTTGAGCCGGTATTCATCCCCAATGAAATGGAGCTCCAACTTGCCGGTGTAGTCGGTGATTGGGGAGAAGCTATCCAGCTCCTCAATCAGACCTTTTTCCAGGAACCACTTGAAACTTGCCCGCTGAACTTCCACCAGATCGGGGAGGTAAGTGACGGTCTTGGCGACCTGGATCGCGCTGCTCATGCGGAAACCTGCAGACTGGAGGACGGGTGAAAGAGGGGAAGGGGCGCCCTGAACGACAGATGACAAAAGAGCCTCCACCTCCCCAGAGGGATAGAAGCCTGGCGCTCAAGCCAGCTAGGGGGAGGATCCCCACAGACACGGAGCTTCGCGCAGAAGCGTCTCGCCGATTGTTGAAACCATCGCCGTGGGAGGGATCACCAAGGAAGCCGACACCGAGGAGAAGGGGCGCTGCCGCCGCTGGGCCAATTGAAAATCATACAGTGTGAAGGTCCAACCTAAAAAGGCGTGAAGCATTCGCTGTGCTGGTAAAGGCCACCTCCCCTAACGCTTCGCCCCGGATCTCGGCCACCTTCGCTGCCACGGCGGCCACATTGGCAGGCTCATTGCGCTTGCCCCGGCGGGGCGCTGGCGAGAGGAAGGGGCAGTCAGTTTCCACCATGTAGCGATCGGCCGGCACCAACTGGGCACAAGCCTGGATAGCCTCCGCCTTTTTGAAGGTCACGGTGCCGCTGAAGCTGATGTAGAAGCCAAGCTCCAGAAAGGCTTCCATTTCTTCAGGGGTGCCACCCCAGCAATGCATCACCCCAGGAGGGCAGATCCCTAACCCATGGCGGCCGCGGAACACCTCCAGCATGGGAGCCGCCGCGTCCCGGCAATGGACAATCACCGGCAGCCCCAGATCCCAGGCCAGATCGAGCTGGGGGTGCAACACAGCAAGCTGCTCTTCGAGATTGGTCTCCCTGTAAAGATCCAACCCCAACTCCCCAACAGCAACAACCCGCGAATCAGCCTTCGCTGCCTCCCGGAGCACTGCAGGGGTGGTGGATTGCCATTTGCCCACATCCAGGGGGTGCACGCCAACGGCATAGCGAAGCTCGGGGATCTGATCGGCCAGCTGGCGGATCGCGGGGATTTCCGAAGGCTCCACGCAGGCATGAACCAATGCCCTGACTCCAGCCTCGCGCCAACGGGTCACCACCTCCTGAAGGTCACTGTCGAACTGCCGAAACACAAGATGGCAGTGGCTGTCCACCAGGATCGCCGCCGAGGCCGGGGAGGTCATCAAAGGGCTCCGGAACCCCTCAGCTGCTAGCCAAAGACGCTGAAGCGGCAGGCTCAAGGGCTTTTTTCACCGCTGCACTGAGCCTGGATTTCTTGTTGGCCCCGCAGTTCCGGTGGAGCACACCAACCTTCACGGCCTTGTCGATCTTGCTGAAGGCCGCACTCAGACTGGTTTCCACTGCCTCCTTTGAAGCAGGTCCCGGCTCCTGGCCATAGCTGCTGCAGGCCGTGAAGCAACGCTTCATCAGGGTGCGCAAAGCAGATTTGTAGCTGCGGTTGCGCAGGCGATTGCGCTCAGCAACTTCAATGCGCTTCTTTGAGGATCTGTTATTGGCCACGAACCCAGGCAACGTCCGAACAATCCGAAATTGTACCTCAGCTCCTTCGCCTACTCAGCCTGATTTCCGAATCAAGCCCTACCCTGAATCCCCCCTCTTCTTTCCCCGTGGTCGCCTCCCAACCCGCCCCTGGGGCTCCTTCCGGGACAGCCATTCTCCCCTGCATCCAGGACGTTGAGGCCGCCGCCGCCAGGCTCCAGCAGATCGCTGCCCGCACAGAAGGGAGCCAGATGACTCAGGAGGAGGAGAAGGTGGCCCACCTGCTGGAGCAGGTGCGGCTGGAGGGGGACGCCGCTCTCTTGCGCCTGAGCGAAGCCTTCGATGGCGTTCGGCCGGACCCCCTCAGGGTGCCAGAAACCCGGTTGCAGGAAGCCTGGGAGGGGCTGCCCACTCCCCTGCAAGAGGCCCTTACCCTGGCCCATGGGCGAATACTCGCGTTCCACCAGCAACAGCGGCCTGCTGATCTGGCCATCCGGGGAGCCCATGGTGAACGCCTCGGACGCCGTTGGCGGCCGGTTGAGCGGGCCGGCCTTTACGTGCCGGGGGGGCGAGCCGCCTACCCCAGCACCGTGTTGATGAACGCCATCCCTGCCCAGGTGGCAGGGGTTGAGCGCATCGTCATGGTGACCCCCCCGGGCCGGGATGGGGAACCCAATGCCACCGTGCTGGCAGCCGCCCACCTGGCCGGCGTGCGGGAGGTGTATCGGGTTGGCGGGGCCCAGGCAATCGGCGCCCTCGCCTGGGGCACAGAGTCGATCCCCCGTGTGGATGTGATCAGTGGACCGGGCAACCTCTGGGTCACCCTGGCGAAAAAGGCCGTGTATGGACGTGTAGGGATCGACTCCCTCGCCGGCCCCAGCGAAGTGCTGGTGATCGCCGACCACAGTGCCCGAGCCGACCAGGTGGCGGCGGACCTGATGGCCCAGGCGGAACATGATCCCCTCGCGGCGGCGATCCTGATCACCACCAGCAAAGAGCTGGCCGCAGCCTTGCCAGGCGCGGTGGAGGCCCAGCTGACGGATCACCCCAGGGCTGCCATCGTGCGCCAGGCCCTCAGCGACTGGGGCCTGATCGTGGTGTGCAACGACCTGGACGAAGCGGTCCGGCTCAGCGACGCCTTCGCACCGGAACATCTGGAACTCCTGGTGGAGCACCCCGAACCCCTCGCCGACCAGATTCGCCATGCGGGGGCCATCTTCCTGGGGGCTTTCAGCCCGGAGGCTGTGGGCGATTACCTGGCAGGCCCCAACCACACCCTGCCCACCAGCGGCACGGCACGGTTCTCAGGGGCCCTCAGTGTAGAAACCTTTCTGAGACATACCAGCCTGATTGGCTTCAACCGGGAAGCCCTCAACGCCACCGGGAAAGCAGTGATGGAACTGGCCCGCAGCGAGGGCCTTCACAGCCATGCCGAATCGGTGCGCCTGCGGCTCAAGGTTTGAGCAGTTCGCGCACGGAGGCCACACCATCCACAATTTCGCCCACCAACACCTGGTCGGTGAGATTCACAAAAAGGCCGTTCTCCAGCACACCGGGGAGATTGTTGATCTCCTTCTCCAGATGGGCTGGATCGTGGATGCCACCGTCAAATTTCACATCCAGCACCAGATTGCCCTGATCGGTCACCACCGGTCCAGCTTTCCGCACCGCCATGCGCAGTTCCGCGTCGCCACCCATCTCCTTCAGCTGGCCTTTCACCTGACGCCAGGCCCCGGGCAGCACCTCCACTGGTAGTAAAAAGCCAAGGTTGAGGGTGTTCACCAACTTGGTGGCATCTACTACCACCACGAAACGATCGGCCCGACGGGCCACCAGCTTCTCCTGCACATGGCAGGCACCGCCCCCCTTAATCAACTGGAGGGCGGGGTCCACCTCATCGGCACCATCAATCGCCAGATCGATGTGCTGGATTGCATTCAGGCTCTGCAGGGGGATGCCCAGCTCAGAAGCCAGAACCTCCCCCTGAAAGGAGGTGGTCACTCCGGTAATGTCCCGCAGTTCCCCGCGCTTCAACCTGGCTCCCAGCTCCTCAATCATCAAGGCCGCCGTGGATCCGGATCCCAGCCCCAGCACCATGCCATCCCGGATCTGGGCCACCGCTGCGGTGGCCACGGCATGCTTCATCTGGGTCTGCAGATCCGACATAGCAAGAAGCGTGGGGAGGGGGGCGAACGTAGCAAGGCGCTGGGCTCAGCTCGTGGGGCTAGGGAGTTGGGCGGGCTTGATCGAGAGCTGGAGCTCCCGTTGCCCCCGCAGCACTTTCAGGGAAAGGGGCTGGCCCACCACGGATTTCTCCACCTGCTGGAGCAGAGCCGAAGGGTTGTGCACATCCTTGCCCGAGATTTCCACCACCAGGTCGCCCCGCTTGAGTCCGGCCTGCTCGGCAGGACTATCGGGGAGCACCTTCTGTACCAGCGCCCCATCGCGTTCGGGGAGTTTCACCAGGGCATCGGGATCCCGATTGTTGTCACGGGCTACCCGGGCGGTGAGGGGCACAAGCTGGAGGCCGAGATAGGGATGCACCACGGTTCCGCCCGTAGCCAGCTGATCGGCCACCCGATGGGCCAGGTTGATGGGGATGGCGAAGCCCAGGCCTGCCCCAGGACCGGAACGAACGAGGGTGTTAATGCCGATCACTTCGCCGTTGGCATTGATCAGGGCCCCCCCGGAGTTCCCCGGGTTGATCGCAGCGTCGGTCTGGATCAGGTCAAGCCTTTTATCGGCAAAACCCAGACTGTTGATATCGCGGTGGAGGCTACTCACGATGCCAAGGGTCACCGTGCGCTCCAGGCCGTAGGGACTCCCCAGGGCAATGGCCCAGTCGCCCACCTCTAGGGCTTCGGAATCCCCCAACTGAGCAGCTGTGAGCTTGCCCTTGCTGGGGATCCGCACCAGGGCCAGATCGGTCACCCGGTCCGTGCCCACCACGGTCCCATCCAGTTGGCGGCCATCGGGGAGGGTCACCTCCACGGAGTCGACGTCATCCACCACATGGGCATTGGTGAGCACCAAGCCCTTGGCCGCATCAATGACCACCCCAGAGCCCTGGCCCCGCTCGCGCATGCTTCCTGAAGGATCCCCAAACAGATCCCTCAGCAGGGGATCGAGCAGGGCAGGATCAAAGGCCTGGCGATCCACGTTGCGCTCCGTGTCGATGCGTACCACCGCAGGGCCGGCCCGTCGGACCGCATCGGCAACAAAACTGTGGGGAGTGGCCGTTGCGGCCAGGGCTGCCAGGGCCGCTCCACGCTCGGGTGTGGGGGATTCGGGGGTTGGTGAGCTGAGGGGGGTGGGGGCGCCAACCTCTGGTGCGGTGGCGGCACTAGAGCCCGGAGTCCGGATGGGGATCGCCTCGGCAGGAAGGGTCGCCCATGGGGCGAGCCAGAACAGGGGCATCAGCAGCAGAGGCATCAGCAGGGAGCCCAGCCGGCGAAACAACCGATTCAGAGGAGGGTTCAGGGGAGGAAGGTCTCCAGACGCAATGAATCGAAACTAGGTGGGTTCAGGCAGGGGCCAACACCCCATCCCGTGCCGGATTTCCCCCTCCGATCTTTGCGTTTGGCCGAGGGATGGTTGAAGGATCTTCATCAGATCTGACGATCCTTTCCTTACCAGGCAGGATTCACCTTAAGTTTCGGCGAGTGTTTCGCCAGCCATGACTTCAATCCCCCCCGGAATGCGGCGGCGCTGCAACCTCTGCACCGTTGAAATCCAAAGCATGGCGGGGGGAGCGGATCTGGTGTTTTTCAGCCAGGGGGCGCCCGGCAGCCGCGCCAAGCTCTGGGCACGGGTCTGCCAATACCTGCGCACCCCCGAGCAGTGCGCCCAGTGCATCAACCAGGACCCCAACCTGCGGGGCGAGGTCTCCAGCAGCGACTACTACGCTGAAGCTCCCAGCTTTGATTTCTCCCCCCAGCCTGGGGGAGCCAGCGGGCCGGCGGGCACCCCCTAGAACAAGAAGGATCTGAGGGGTCAGAGCAAGGGCGTCCTTTATGGTGGAACTTGTGTCCGCCGGGCACACTCTCCCTGCCAACGATGCACCAGTGGCATCCCTGGCATTCATGGGAGGTTTCCACTTTGGGTCTGGCGGTTTCCGCCGCTGCTCCGCCCTTGGCCCATCCGCTCATCCCACCCATCACCGAGCTGGCCCGTCAGGTGGCCGAACCGGCTGGCCTGGCCGTGAAGGATGTCCATCTCCTCTCCCATCACATTCCGATGACGGTGCAGGTGGTGGTGGAACGGACCGATGGCAGCGATGTGACCCTGGAGGCCTGCGCAGCCCTCAGTGGCCCCCTCGGGGAAGCTCTGGAAGGGGCCGAACTGCTGGAATCGGCCTACGTGCTCGAGGTGAGCAGCCCTGGTCTTAGCGACCTCCTGGAAACTGACCGGGACTTCACCAGCTTCCGGGGTTTCCCCGTAGAAGTGACGCTTCATCCCGAGGGGGCAGGCACCACCCGGAAGAGCGGGCTTCTACTTGGGCGCAGCGAGGATTCCATCGCGATCAACGTGCGCGGTCGCACCGTGAAGCTTCCCCGTGATGCCGTGGTGGAGGTTCGCCTCAGCGCCATCGAGGACGGCTGAACGGCCTTCCAAACCCGCCGTTTTCTTTCACACTTTCCCATCCATGCCATGGCCCTTGTTTTACTCCCAGGACTCAACAATCTGATCGAAGACATCAGTGAGGAGAAAAAGCTGCCACCGCAGGTGGTGGAGGCGGCCCTGCGTGAGGCTCTGCTCAAGGGTTATGAGCGCTATCGACGCACGCTTTATCTGGGAATCAGTGAAGATCCCTTTGATGAAGAATACTTTTCCAACTTTGATGTGGCCCTCGATCTTGAAGAGGAGGGCTATCGGGTTTTGGCAAGCAAAATCATTGTTGAGGAGGTGGAAAGCGAAGACCACCAAATCGCCATTGAAGAAGTTTTACAGGTGGCCGAAGACGCTCAAATTGGCGACACGGTGGTACTGGATGTCACCCCGGAAAAGGATGATTTTGGCCGCATGGCTGCCGCCACCACCAAGCAGGTGCTTGCCCAAAAACTACGGGATCAGCAGCGGCGCATGATCCAGGAGGAGTTCGCCGATCTAGAAGATCCAGTATTGACAGCCCGGGTGATCCGTTTCGAGCGGCAGAGTGTGATCATGGCAGTGAGCAGCGGCCTGGGACGGCCAGAGGTGGAGGCGGAGTTGCCTCGCCGGGATCAGTTGCCCAATGACAACTACCGGGCCAACGCCACCTTCAAGGTGTTTCTCAAGGAAGTGAGCGAAATTCCTCGCCGTGGTCCCCAGCTGTTTGTAAGCAGGGCCAACGCTGGACTGGTGGTGTACCTCTTTGAAAATGAGGTGCCGGAGATTCAGGAAGGATCCGTGCGCATCGTGGCCGTAGCGCGGGAGGCCAACCCTCCGAGCCGCTCCGTGGGCCCCCGAACCAAGGTGGCCGTCGACAGCGTGGAGCGGGAAGTGGACCCGGTGGGAGCCTGCATCGGAGCGAGGGGCTCCCGCATTCAGCAGGTGGTGAATGAATTGCGGGGGGAAAAAATTGATGTCATCCGCTGGTCGTCCGACCCGGGCCAATACATTGCCAACTCCCTCAGCCCGGCCCGGGTGGAGATGGTGCGCTTGGTGGATCCCGAGGGTCACCACGCCCATGTGCTCGTGCCCCCGGACCAGCTCAGCCTGGCCATTGGCCGGGAGGGGCAGAACGTACGCCTGGCGGCAAGGCTGACCGGCTGGAAGATCGACATCAAAAACTCCCAGGAATACGACCAGTCCAAGGAAGATCAAACCGTGGCCGTGCAGATCGCCCAGCGTCAGGAGGACGAAGCGCAGCAGGCGGAAGCAGAAGCCCGCCTGGCGGCAGAGCAGGCGGCCCGGGCCGAGGAGGATGCCCGCCTGCGTGAGTTGTATCCCCTGCCGGAGGACGAAGATGAGGCTGAGGTTGCGTACGAAGAGGAACCCTCTGCCGACCTCAGCCCAGCGGAGCCGGAATTGGCCGCCTCGGAGGAGCGGTGATGTCCCGGGAGGGAAAGCCCGTCCTCAGACGCTGCGTGGCCTGCCGCCAGCTCAGGAATCGGCTAGAACTGTGGCGAGTGGTAAGACTCCCTGCAAAGGCCGGACTTGTTCTGGATCGGGGCATGGGTCGTTCGGCCTATCTCTGCCCTGAACCCGCCTGCCTGGAAGAGGCACGTCGTCGGCGGCGCCTGCAGCGGTCTTTGCGCTGTGCCGTGGATGACTCCATCCTGCACACCCTGGAGGAGCGCCTCCCCAGGCTGCACCCATTGAGGCAAGATGACCAATGGCCCCAGCTTGGCTGCGGCTCGGTGGCAACTGTTGCCCCGCCCGATCGGAGACCTGAATGACCA
>JBBARZ010000035.1:0-21066 GCA_040399505.1 Cyanobium sp. | reverse complement strand
AAGGGAAAGTTGGCCGCCTGGGCCTGGGCATTGGCCACGAGGGCGTTGAAGAGGGTCGACTTGCCGACGTTGGGCAGGCCGACGATTCCGGCTTTGAGCATGGTCGGAAATCTAGGCGCCCCACATCAACCCATCACCCGCGAGACTGGTGCGACTTCCGGTCCACCGATGACTGCCCCGCGTCCGATTCGGTCCCTCGAGCCGGTGGCCACCTCTCCTGTTGTGGTGCCCCCCCCTCCTCGTGCTCTTCCGTTGCGCCAGGCCCGATCCCGCCGGCCCCTGTGGATCGGCCTGGCGGCCCTGTTGGCCCTCCTGGCTGGCCTGGGCCTTTGGCAGCGCCAGCGCTCGGCCGCCCAGCAGAATGTGGCGCCTTACACGATCATTGCTCGCAGCGGAAGTCTGCCCGGGGTGGTCACCGCCAGCGGTGAACTGGATGCGGTCGAGAGAGTCAATGTGAGTCCCAAGCGCCAGGGCCAGCTCCGGGAGCTCCTGGTGGACGAGGGAGACAGAGTGGAGGAAGGCCAACCCATCGCCATCATGGATTCCGGGGATTTGCGGGATCGGCTCGGGGAGCTGCAGGCCAACCTGCTTTCTGCACAGGCCGAGCTGGAGCGCAGCCGCAGCGAATTAGCCCGCAACCTGCCCCTCCATCGCCAAGGTGCCATCAGCCTCAACGATCTCCAGCGCTTCCAGGCGGATTATGAAGTGAAGCGGATGGCGGTGGCCGCGGCGATGCAGCGGATCCAGCAACGGCAGGTGGAGGGCAATGAGCTCATCGTGCGTGCCCCGTTTGCGGGGGTGATTTCCCAGCGCTTTGCCGAACCCGGTGCGTTCGTGACCCCCACCACCACGGCGTCTGCCACCGCAGGGGCCACCAGTTCGTCCATTGTGGAGCTCTCCCAGGGGTTGGAAGTGATTGCCAAAGTGCCGGAGAGCGATCTCGGCCGGCTCCGAGTCGGCCAGCCGGCCGATGTGCGAGTGGATGCCTTCCCCGATCGTCGCTTCCCGGCCCAGGTCCGTCAGATCGCCCCCCGCGCCGTAAAGCTCAACAACGTCACCTCCTTTGAGGTGAAGCTTGGCTTGCTGAACCCGCCTCCGGAGCTGAGGATCGGCATGACAGCCGATGTGGACTTCAAGACCGGCAGCCTGCCTGCCCGCACCCTTGTCCCCACGGTCGCGGTGGTGACGGAAAAGGGGCAGCCCGGGGTTTTGTTGGTGGGGAAAAATCGTCAGCCCACCTTTGCGCCGGTGGAACTGGGGGTGAGCAGCGGCAAAGACACCCAGATCCTCTCGGGTCTAGAACCCGGGACCCGGATTTTTATTGATCTTCCCCCGTGGGCGAAGCAGAGGAAGCCATGAACCTCCGGGCCGCCGCCAGGATCCGACCACTCGCGTAGCCATCCCCGAAGGGGTTGTGGGCCTGGGCCATCTCGGCGTAGGCCTCGGGATCCTGGAGCAGTCGGCTCGCTTCCGCCACGATTGAAGTGCTCTCCGTGCCCACCAACTTGGCCGTTCCAGCATCGATCGCCTCAGGCCGTTCCGTGGTGCGGCGCAGCACGAGCACGGGCTTCCCCAGGGCAGGAGCTTCCTCCTGCAACCCGCCGGAATCCGTGAGCAGCAGGGTGCAACCCCGCATGGCCGCCACCAGCCTGTCGTAATCAAGGGGTTCGGTGAGAAAGGCCCTGGGGTGCTGGCCCAGGAGGGCCTGGAGGGGCTCCCGCACGGTTGGGTTGCGGTGGAGGGGCAGCAGGAGGGCCGTATCGGGGAACAGATCGAGCAGGGCGAGAAAGGCTCTGCCGATGTCCTCAAGCCGTTCGCCCCAGTTCTCTCTCCTGTGCACCGTGGCGAGCAGCACCCGTTGGTGGGTCCAGTCGAGGCCCGGCAGCTCCCATTGCGGAGTGGTTTCCGCCATTTGCAGGAGCGCATCGATCACCGTGTTGCCGGTGGTGATTGTTTCCCCCACCACCCCGGAAGCCCGCAGATTGGCCGCTGAGCGCTCGGTGGGGGCAAAGTGCAGAAGGGCCAACTGGGAGATCAGGCGGCGATTGGCCTCCTCCGGAAAGGGATCCAAGAGGTTGTCGGTCCGCAGGCCGGCCTCCACATGTCCCACGGGGATCTGTTCGTAGAAGGCGGCCAGGGCACTGGCAAAGGCCGTGGTCGTGTCGCCCTGCACCAGAACCAGGGCCGGGCGATGGGCCTTGAATTCCTCCTTCAGCCCCTGAAGCGCTGCACAGGTGACGTGGGTGAGAGTCTGCTGGGGCGCCATTAGGGCCAGGTCGTGATCTGCTTTCAGCCCGAATAGATCCATCACCTGGCTCACCATTTCCCGGTGTTGCCCGGTGAGCACCACCCGGGTTTGGAAATCCTCGGCCGTCTTAAACGCCAGGATCACAGGCGCGAGCTTGATGGCTTCAGGGCGGGTGCCCAAAACAATGGTGACCAGCGGCAGGGCACCGGCAGCAGCAGACAAGACCCGGTTGCAGACCCCCCAATCCTAGAGAGGGCAGTCGCCAGCACCCGATGACGTCTGCGGATCGGGTTCAGGAATGGCACCATGATTTAAACGTTTTTTCGGGGCCATGGTCCACGCGTCCAATCTGCGCCCCGTGGGCTCTGACCCGTTCGCGAAGGCCAGCGTCGGACCTGTGGCGCCGCCGCCGCCACCGCCTCGCCAGCCTCCCCACAGCCAGGCCCCCCATGAGCCCGCCATGGGCCAACAGGGGATCCCTCCCCAACTTCCCGCCACGATGGAAGGGATCGTGCGGATCGCGTTTGAGAATGATTTTTCAGATATTCATCTTGGGATGGGAGAAGAGCCCCGCTATCGCAACCGGGGTGAAATGATGCGAACGGGATGGCCGCAGACGGACAAGGCCACCTTTCGGGATTGGCTAAGAGAGATTCTCGAACCCTCCGATGTGGATCTCTTTCATCGGGAGAAGGAATACGACGGTTCTTTTAGCTTTTCTTTCGTGCGGGTGCGGATCAACGTGCTCGAAACATTGCGAGGAAGTGCCATGGTTTTGCGGCTGATCCCTACGAAGATGCCCACCATTGAGCAGCTCCATCTTCCGGAGCAGCTGAGAGCGCTTGCGGAACGTCCAAAAGGGCTATTCCTGGTGACCGGTCCTACGGGTTCAGGTAAGAGCACCACCTTGGCCGCGATTATTAACTATATTAATGCCACCATGAAACGTCATATTCTCACCATTGAGGACCCGGTGGAATTTGTCCATGAAAGCAAGCTTTCCCTGGTCCGCCAGCGGGAGGTTGGCTTGCACACCAAGATGTTCCGCAACGCCCTGAGGGCCTCCCTCAGGGAGGATCCCGATGTGATCCTGATCGGTGAGATCAGGGATCAGGAAACTCTCAGCACGGCCATCGAGGCCTCCCAGACGGGTCACCTGGTGTTCGGAACCCTCCACACCAACTCCGCCGTGCGCACTGTGGAGCGGGTGTTGGGCATGTACCCGCCCCAGGAGCAGGACAGTGTGCGCCGCACGATTTCTGAGGCGCTTCTGGCTGTTCTCTCCCAGGGGCTCATCAAGACAACGGATGGCAAACGTGCGGGATATTTTGATTTTTTTGTTAACACTGACGCTTGTAGGGATTATATTCAGCGTGGGCAGCTTGATGAAATCGAGGTGATCATGTCTCGCAGTTCATTTGAGGGCATGATCACCATCAATCAATCCCTCGCCAAGCTGGTGGAAGAAGGGCGTGCGACCGCAGAAGAGGCCATGCATCACAGTCTCAAGCCCAATGAACTGGCCCAGGAGTTGCGTGGCCGTTTTTAACGCAGGCCACTGGAACGAATCCTTCCCGTTCAGCTGTGGTGGGCGAGTCGGGCCACGATCAAAACAGTGAGGCCCACGGATAGTCCCACCATGGCCAGCCTTCCATTCCAGATCTCCGCCTGAGGGGTGAACCCCCGCCGCCAGGCATTGAGTTCCTGTTGGGAGACGGGTTGGGGATGGGCTTCCGCGCCAGGCGTTTCCGCCGTCGCTGGGGGCCTGTCGGAGGAGCGAGCCGTTGCCATGGCTTAGACCCACCTCGTGCTGGGCCTGAAAAGAAAAGGAAATCTACTGGATGTTGAGGGAAAACGGATGGATCCGTGATGTCTTCAGAAGCATGGAGGGGTGTCGTAAAGACGGTCCGCGTCCTCCAGGGGGCAGCGGGCCGCCACGCCCAGGCGGATGGAGCTGGTTTGGCCTGCCATCAGCCTTTGTAGGGCGGCCTGGCCCACCATCGCCGCGTTGTCGGTGCAATAGGCGAGGGGGGCCACCTGCCAGGCGATGCCCTGCGCTGCGGCCCGTTCCTCGAGGCGGCTCCGGAGTCTGCGGTTCGCCGCCACTCCCCCCACGAGCACCAGGGTGTCGAGGCCCCCATCCTCCGCGCAGCGCAGGCTTCGTTCCACCAGCACCTCGGCCACCACCCGCTCGAAGCTGGCGGCCAGATCTGCCAGGGGCAGCGGCTCGGCCTTTTCCCGCAAGCTCTGCACCTGTCGTGCAACGGCTGTCTTTAGCCCGCTGAAACTGAAGTCGTAGGGATGGAACCCCCCTCCCGGCAGCGACACCCTGCCCTTGGGGAAGGCAAAACGCTGGTCATCTCCTCCCCCCGCGGCCTTCTCGATGGCCGGTCCCCCCGGGTAGCCCAGCCCCAGCAGGCGGGCCACTTTGTCGAAACATTCGCCCGCCGCATCATCCCGACTCCGCCCCAGGCGCTGATAGCGCCCAGGACCCTCCACCCGAACCAGTTCGGTGTGCCCGCCGCTCACCAGCAGCACCAGGTGCGGAAAAGGCGGGGGACCTGCCTCCAGCGAGGCCGACCACAGGTGCCCTTCCAAATGATGCATCCCCAAAAAGGGCTTGTCGTGTAGCCGGGCAAGGGTTCGGCCCATCACCGATCCCACCAGCAGGGCACCCACCAGGCCGGGTGTCACCGTGGCGGCAATGGCATCCAGGGCTCCCAGATGCAGGCCGCTCTCCCGTTGCACCTGTTCAATCAGCCCCGGGAGAGCCTCCAGGTGGCGCCTGGAGGCGATCTCTGGCACGACCCCTCCCCAGCGGGCATGCTCCTCCACCTGGGAGGCCACCGCAGACGCCAGAACACCCTGCTCACTGACGATGGCGGCGGCCGACTCGTCACAACTTGTTTCGAGGGCCAGAACTGTTGGCATGGGTCCCATGGCCCTCCCTTACTCTCCGCGATGACATCTTGACCCGCGGCCCCCATCCATGCGCCGTCTCTTCGCCGTTCTCCTCACCGCCTTCCTGATCTTTGGATGGGCGCCTACGGCCCAAGCCGATATCGGTGGCCTCACACCCTGCACGGAAAATGTCCGTTTCCAGCAGCGGGCCGGAGCCGCCAAAACCGAACAGGCCAAGGCCCGCTTCAGGCTTTACAGCCAGGCCCTTTGTGGCAGCGATGGTCTCCCCCACCTGATCGTTGATGGGCGTTGGAGCCATGCCGGTGATTTCATCATTCCTGGCATCGCCTTTCTCTACATCGCTGGCTGCATTGGCTGGGCCGGTCGCACCTATCTGATTGCCATTCGTGGCGACAAGGACGCGACCATGAAAGAAATCCAGATCGATCTCCCCCTCGCTTTCAAGAGCACCCTGGCAGCCGCAAGCTGGCCGTTGGCAGCCGTGCGGGAGTACACCAGCGGAAAGTTGCTCGAGGCCGACAGCAAGGTGACTGTCTCTCCTCGCTAATCCACACCGTTAACGACCTCCAGCACCACAACCATGAAAAAGTTCCTCACCACCGCGCCTGTTTTTGCAGCGATCTGGTTCACCATCACTGCTGGAATCATGATCGAATTCAATCGCTTTTATCCCGATCTGCTGTTCCACCCCCTCTGAGTCACTTCCCCCAAACATCAGCGGATGAATGGCATGAACGGCCTTAGGGCCGTTTTTTTGTGTTAATTGCTAGCAAGTCCCATGAGCGTCTCGAGTTCATGGCCCGCCGCCTCTAGATCCCCATTCACCAACACCGCATCAAACTCAGGGGCGGCTGCCAGTTCCTCCCGGGCTCGGGCCAGCCTCCGCTGGATAGCCTCTTCGGCCTCTGTGCCCCGGCCGCGAATGCGTCGCTCCAGCTCCTCGAAGGACGGTGGAGCCACGAAGATCTGAAGGCCTACTGGAAAGCTTCGACGTACTTGCCTGGCTCCTTCCACCTCAATTTCCAATAACACCGGTTGGCCCTCTGCCAATCGCTGCTCGACGGCAGCACGAGGCGTTCCGTAGCAGTTTCCTGCAAACGTGGCCCATTCCAGGAAGCCATCTCCTTTCACCTGTTGGGCGAAGTCTTCCGCGCTGAGAAAGAAGTAATGCACCCCATCCAACTCCCCTTCCCTGGGGGCACGGGTCGTCGCCGACACTGAGAGCCAAAGTTCTGGATGCCGCTTTAACAGAGCCTTGACCAGCGTGCCTTTCCCTACCCCGCTCGGTCCGGTGAGCACGGTGAGCTGGCCAGGGCTGCCCACTGTGGGGTTGCTTGTGGGGATCGTCATCCTTTCCGCAGCAGGCTGCAGACTATTGGCCGAACAGTAAAGGTGTCTTGCCCTCCGATGGGCCCGCCCGTTCCCCCCTCACGCCTCCAGCCGATCGATGCCACCACCCTCCGAGCCCTCGTGGGGGAGCTTCGCAGTGTCCTGGTGCCCAGCCGCTTTGAGAAAGCCCAACAGAGCGATGGCCACACGCTGCAATTGGCCCTACGCCACCTCGGTGGGCTCCAGTGGCTGGAGCTGAGCTGGTTGGCAGAAGCCCCCAGGCTGTTGGCGATCCCACCCCCGCCCAGGCATGGGGAAGGCAGCACCTTGGCCCGCCAGATTCAGCATGGCCTCCGCGGTCTGGCCCTTGTGGCCGTGGGCCAGCAGGGCTGGGAGCGAGTGGTCACCCTGGATTTCGCGCCCCGCCCCGGGGAACCGGTTGAGCGGCAACTGGTGCTGGAGCTGATGGGTCGCCACAGCAATCTCTTCTTGCTCCATGGCCAGGGGCAGGTGATCACCCTGGCCCGGCAGGTGCGAGCGGAGCAGTCCCGGTGGCGGCCCATCGGCACCGGGGATCCCTATACCCCTCCTCCCCCCCTGCGGGGAGAACCTCCGCGCGCGGAGGAATCGTTCGAACGCTGGCAAAGGCGCTTGATGGCCCTGCCCCAGCCCCTCTCCGCGGCCCTGATAGAGGCCTATCAAGGGGTCAGCCCCGCCTTGGTGCGCCAGCTCCTGGAGGCTCCCTTGCCCAGTGGTGGGGCCCCTCTCAATCCCCAGCACCCGGTGCGAGAGCTCGGTGCTGAGCAGTGGGGTCTGCTGTGGCAGCAGTGGCAGCGCTGGCTCCAGACTGTGGAAGGGGAACGGTTTTCTTTGAGTCGCACCACCCAGGGAGAGGTCCGCTGCTGGCCGGCGTCAGCCGCCCCTGATCAGCCCCCAGTGTCACTGGCGCTCAATGGGGCCCTTGCGCGCCTCACGCAGACTTGGCTGGAGGCCCGCAAGCTGAACCAGCACCGCCAAACCTTGTTTCAGCGTCTTGAGGCACTGCACCAGAGGGAGGCCCGTCTGATGAACGACCAGCAGGCCCTTCTGGAGGCTGCCACCGGCAGTGAAGCGCTGCAACGGCAGGCAGATGGGCTCCTCAGCCTTTTCCCTCTGGAGAAGGAGCAGATCCTGCAGGCACAGGTGCTCTACAAGCGTGCCCGCAAATTGCGCCGTTCCGTGGCCGCCATCACCCCCCGTCTGGACGCCCACCGGCAACGGCTGGCCTGGCTGGAAGAGGCCCAGGTGTATGTGGATCAGGCCGATCAGGCGGATCAGCTCGCGGCGCTGGAGGAAGACCTCCAACAGCTGGAGACGAAGGCCAGGGTCGGCTCCGCCAAGGGGGCCCAGCAACGGCGGCGTGGAGACGGGGAACGGGCCGCCCCCCACCCCCTGGAGCTGCGGTCCCCATCCGGCCTGTGCCTTCAGGTGGGGCGCAACCATCGCCAGAACGATTGGATCAGCCTTCGCCAGGCCCGACGGGGCGATTTGTGGTTTCACGCCCAAGAGATGCCAGGGAGCCATGTGGTGTTGAAAGCGTCCGCAGGACCGGCCGCCGAATCCGATCTCAAGGCTGCAGCCGATCTGGCGGCCCATTTCAGCCGTGGTAGGGGGAACGCCCGGGTGCCTGTGGTGATGGTGCCTACGGAAGGGCTGCAGCGCCTTCCCGGCAGCGCTACGGGCACCGTGCGCCATCGGGGGGGGGAAATTCTCTGGGGGCAGCCTGAGCAGGCCCGGCTGTTGCTAGGGGCTTCCTAAGCTCAGGCCCATCCATGACGGACATCCCCCCCCTGTCCCCCCCTGCCGATTCCCCTGCTCCTGGGTCGTCCATGGCCTCAGACCCTGGGGTCACGAGTTTTGATGATGAGTTGCCAGGCGAAGTGGAGATGAGCCTGGTGGAGCATCTGGAAGAGCTTCGCCGTCGTATTTTGAGAGGGCTTCTTGTGCTCGTGGTCGCCGCCGCCGGCGCCCTGTTGCTCGTGCGCCCCTTGGTGAGGCTCCTGGAGCAGCCGGCGCAAGGGATCCGTTTCCTCCAGCTGGCCCCGGGGGAATTCCTTCTGGTGTCGCTCAAGGTGGCTGGGTACGCGGGCTTGGTGCTGGCCCTGCCCTGGTGGTTGTTCGAAGGATTGGCGTTCGTGCTGCCAGGGCTGACCCGGCGGGAGCGACGTCTGCTGGCTCCTGCGGTGGGAGCGTCCAGCGTGCTCTTCTTTGCCGGTCTGGCGTTTGCCTGGTGGGCTCTGGTCCCTGCGGCCCTGCGATTCCTGGTGAGCTACGGCGCTGATGTGGTGGAGCCCCTCTGGTCGATCGAGCGTTATCTGGATTTCGTGCTTTTGCTCATGGTGGCAACCGCCCTGGCGTTCCAGCTGCCCGTGTTGCAACTTGTGCTGGGAGCCTTGGGCCTGCTGGACGCCCCCACCATGGTGCGGGCTTGGCGCTGGGTGGTGCTCATCAGCGCCCTTGCAGGGGCCGTGCTTACCCCCTCAACGGATCCGATCACCATGTTGCTGCTCTCCGGAGCGATCACCGCTCTCTACGGTCTGGGCGTAGTCCTGGTGGCCCTGAGCCAGTCGGGTGGATGGCTTACCCAATCCTCCGATCCCCCCTGAGGCGGCCACCGATCAAACCGCGAACAAAACCTGATCAGAGCAGGAATTCCACGGCCCTAGGGTCCGACAGGTGGAGCGCCAGGGAGAGCGCTTTGCCCATCCTGGGGCGATCCCGTCCTTCCACCAACCAGATGCGCACCTGGTTAGCCGCTCCCAACGCATTCAGGGCGGCTGCCACCTGGGCCACCCTCTCGCGGTAAGCCTGGGGGGTCATGGGAAAAGACTGCTGCTCCAGGTGCCCCCACATCACCTGGAAGTAAAGACGCCCCTGACGCTGCACCAATCGCAGGTCGTAGGAGGCCTGCCAACGGCTCTGCAGCAACCCGATCAATTCATCTGCACTGAGGGTGACCTCGGGCTCGGCCATGGGCTGTCGATCACAGCTGAATCATTGTGCGGCTTCCTGCCTCACCACTGCCCACATCGAACCGTGAAGCCTTTCATCGGAGCCGGCCTTTCGCTCCCGCCATCGACCGGGTGCAGTTCATAATGTCCAGGCGATAGCCCGCCGCTTCTCCGGTCCTGCCATATGACCCAAATTCCTGCAGCGTCTTCCCCCGCTGACGTGCCCGGGATGGGTCGCCGGCAGTTCATGAATCTGCTCACCTTCGGCACGATCACCGGTGTCACCCTGGGTGCCCTCTACCCGGTGGTGCGCTACTTCATTCCTCCAAAAGCGGCTGGCTCAGGCGGTGGCACCACGGCGAAAGATGAGCTCGGCAACACGGTCACCGCCACCGGATGGTTGTCCAGCCACAAGGAGGGAGATCGCAGCCTGGTTCAAGGCCTCAAGGGCGATCCCACCTATTTGATCGTCGACGGTCCGGAGGCGATTGGCAACTACGGGATCAACGCCATCTGCACCCACCTGGGATGCGTGGTGCCATGGAACAGCGGCGCCAATAAATTCATGTGCCCCTGCCATGGCAGTCAGTACGACGCCACTGGAAAGGTGGTGCGTGGTCCTGCTCCCCTGTCCCTGGCTCTCGCCCATGTCGCGGTTGAAAACGACACGGTGTTTGTGAGCCAGTGGACGGAAACCGACTTCCGCACTGGGGAGTCCCCTTGGTGGGCCTGACCTCCCATCCCCCGTTCTCTTCCCCCTCCCCTTTGCCTGCCCTCGCCGTTTCACCCATGCGTCGTCCTCTTCAGGCCCTCGTCGGCAGCCTCTTCACATTCACCCTTGCTTTCGCTGCCCTCATCTGCGGGCCAAGCCCCAGCTGGGCCTACCCCTTCTGGGCTCAACAGAATTACGCCACTCCTCGGGAGGCCACGGGCAAACTCGTTTGCGCTAATTGCCACCTTGCAAAGAAAGTTACCCGGGTGGAAGTTCCCCAGGCTGTCTTCCCAGACACGGTGTTCAAGGCCGAGGTGAAAATTCCCTATGACGCCAGTGTGAAGCAGGTCGCGGCGGATGGCTCCCAGACAGGACTAAATGTGGGGGCAGTGGTGATGTTGCCCGAGGGTTTCAAGTTGGCCCCCCCAGAGCGCTTGAGTGAGGAGTTGAAAGAAGAAACATCTGGCATCTACTACACCCAATACAGCGAAACCCAGCCCAATATTCTCCTGGTGGGTCCTCTCCCAGGAGACCAGCATCAAACCATTGTTTTTCCCATCCTCTCCCCTGATCCAGCCACGGATAGCTCCATCCATTTCGGGAAATATCAGCTCCATGTGGGTGGCAACAGGGGGCGGGGCCAGGTGTATCCAACGGGTGAAAAGAGCAACAACGGAATCTTTACTGCCCCGGTCGCCGGCACCATCTCTTCCATCAGCGAGGGCGACAAGGGAGCCCAGGTGGTGGAGATCACCAAGGCCGATGGGGCTTCCGTGACCGAGACCGTTCCAGCTGGGCCCATCCTGCTCGTGAAAGTGGGCGAATCTGTGGACGCTGGTGCTCCCTTGACCAACGACCCCAATGTGGGTGGTTTCGGACAAGTGGATGCGGAAGTGGTGCTCCAAAATCCCATTCGGATCTACGGCTTGCTCGCCTTCTTCGCTTCCGTGGCCCTGGCCCAGATCCTGCTGGTGCTCAAGAAGCGCCAGGTTGAGAAAGTTCAGGCGGCTGAAGGGATCGTCTGACCTCCCACTCCATGGTCCTGGCCCTCTTCACGTCTCCTGGGCCCCAGCTCCAGCTGGGGCCCTTCACACTGAGGTGGTACGGACTTCTCATCGCCACGGCGGTTGTGCTTGGGTTGCTGCTAGCGCGCCGTCTGGCCCGCCGGCGAAGCATCGATCCCAATGTGGTGAGCGATCTGCTCCCCGTTCTTGTGATCGGTGCAGTTTTGGGTGCTCGCATCTACTACGTGCTCCTGGAATGGCGCCACTATCAAGGGCAGTGGGGAGAAATGCTGGCCATCTGGCACGGGGGCATCGCCATCCATGGGGCCCTCATCGGAGGCACCCTGGCCACCGTGTTGTTCTGCCGTTGGCGAAGGCAGCGCTTCTGGCCTCTGGTGGATGTACTGATGCCTGCCGTGGCCCTGGGTCAGGCGATCGGCCGCTGGGGCAACTTCTTCAATTCAGAAGCCTTCGGCCTTCCCACAGACCTGCCCTGGAAGCTCACCATTCCCCCCTCCCGCCGCCCTGAAGAATTCATCGATCAAGCCACCTTTCACCCCACCTTCCTCTACGAATCCCTTTGGAATCTTGGGGTGTGTGCCCTGCTGCTCGTTCTCTTTCGGCAAGCCTCCAAGGGACGTCTCGAGCTTCCTGCCGGGGCCCTGACCTGCATCTATCTCATGGCCTACAGCTGCGGCCGTTTCTGGATCGAAGGCCTCAGGCTTGATCCCCTCTGCCTGTTTTCCCAACCGCCCTTCTGCAGCGGTGGCCTGCGCATGGCCCAGATCGTGAGTCTGCTGTTGATGGCCCTTGGTGGCCTCGGCCTTTGGTGGCTCTACAGCCGCCGCCAGTCCCTTCCTGATCCCGCTGGCGTCTCATCATGAGTGAACCGTCCCTTCTCCCCGTGCAGATCGTGGGGGCCGGTCCCGGCGCTCCAGATCTCCTCACCCTTCGGGCAGCTGCTGCCATCGAGCAGGCCCAGGTGCTCCTCTGGACCGATTCCTTGGTGAACCCTCGCATCGCTGCCCTCGCTCAGCCGGAGTGCGAACGGATCGGCACCAGCACCCTCACCCTTGAGGAGGTGATGGACACCCTCTTGCAACGGGCCCGTGCCGGCTTGCGAGTCGTGCGCCTGCATGACGGGGATCCCTGTCTGTATGGCGCCCTGGCGGAACAGATCAGCCGCCTGGCAGATGCGGGCCTGGAGGTGGAGGTGGTGCCTGGTCTCAGTGCATATCAGGCCACGGCCGCCGCCCTCGGCAGCGAGTTGACCCTGCCGGGTGTGGTTCAAACCATTGTGCTCAGCAGAGCCGGCGGGCGCACCGGGATGCCCGAGGGGGAGTCCCTTAGCCGCCTGGCTGCCCTCGGGGCCTCACTCTGCCTTTATCTCAGCGCCCGCCACGTGGAGGAGGTGGAGCGGGAACTCCTTCTGCATTACCGCCCGGAGACGCCCGTCGCCATTGGCTATCGCGTCAGCTGGCCCGATCAGTGGCTGCAGGTGGTGCCCCTGCACCAGATGGCCGCCACCAGCCGGGAGCGGGGTTTGATTCGCACCACCCTTTATGTGGTCAGCCCCGCCCTAGCGGGTTCAGGCCAAGCCCGCTCCCTGCTCTACTCAGCCCAGCACAATCACCTCTTTCGTGGTGGCGCCTGACCATGACCTTTCCCCAGCTCAAATGCCTGGATCAGGCCCTTTTTGATGCGGTGGCCGCCGAGGCCCGCAGCTCTGTGCGCCTTCGCCGCAACCACAACCTCCATGCCGAGCCTGAACTTGTTCAGCGGTTCCTGAATGTGATGCAGCCAGGCACTTACGTGCGCCCCCATCGCCACCTGCGGTCTTCTCAAGGGGAGGGATTCGAATGTTTTTTGCTATTGCAGGGCATGATGGGCGTGCTCCTCCTCGACCCTGAAGGAGCCGTGATCCAGCAGTTGCGCCTTGATGGGGCGGGTCCTCTGCGGGGGGTTGAGATCCCTGAGGGTGTCTTTCACACCCTGGTGGCCCTGGCCCCCGACACCGTGATGTTCGAGATCAAGCAGGGCCCGTATCAGCCGACCAGCGATAAGGACTTCCTGGGGGCTTTTCCAGAGGAGGGCACCCCTGAGGCGCGGACCCAGGAAGGACTCTGGCGCCAACGCTTTCTTCAGCCCACGGCCTAAGCGGAAGGGATTGGATCGGAGAGCTGGGAGCGACGGCAAAAGCTGCAGATTCCCCATAGGGCCATCTCGCCAGTGGGTGCGGGCCTCTGACAGGAGGGGCAGTCTGCGAGGCCATGCACATCAATGCGGCTTGGGTGCCGTGCCCAGACATCGGCCTCCGCCTCCCCCCCCGCTGCGGGGAGGGGTTGAACGTAGTGCTGCTGCACCCGCACCTCCCGCACGGCAAACCCCGCTCCTCGGAGGGACCCCAGCAGTTGATGGCGGGTGTAGAGCAATCCTTGCAGCCAGGGACCCGGAGCTGCCCCAACGGTGAGCACACCTCCCTGCAGCGTGAGGGGACGGCAATGGGAAGCCAGCTGGGCGCCAGCCAGTCGGGGCCAGGCTTGCCAGAGGGCGGCCAGATGGCCCTCCCTTTGCCAGTGCAGTTGGAGGGAGTCCAGACAAGCCCCCAGGCCCTCTGCAGGAGCCGGGGGAGCGGGCATCAGGAAGGAGATATTGCCTAGAACTTTTTTTTCCTGGCTCGTTCCTTTCCGGTCCTTGCCACCATTTCCGCCCTTCGAGCGGCGTTTGCGGGATGGTGAAGGAGAATGGACCATATCTTTATTAAGATTCAGCGAAGGAGGCACCGAGGAGAATTGGGTAAGGTTCGGCTAACCCCAGGGCCGAAACCCCCAGACAGAGATACCTTCGTAAGGTATCTCTAATTCTGCCCCGGCCCATGGGCTTTTTTGATCGGCTCAGCCGCTTGCTCCGTGCCAACCTCAACGATCTGGTGAGCCAGGCCGAGGATCCAGCCAAAATCCTTGACCAGTCCCTGGCAGACATGCAAGCCGACCTGGTGAAGCTTCGCCAGGCTGTGGCGACAGCCATTGCCAGCCAGAGGCGCCTACAGAACCAGGCTGAGCAGGCAGATACCCAGTCGAAGGCTTGGTATCAACGGGCGGAAGTGGCGCTGCAGAAAGGGGAAGACAGCCTGGCCCGGGAGGCCCTCTCCCGCCGCAAGACCTACCAGGACACCGCCACCGCCCTGAACAATCAGATCAACAGCCAGGCGGGTCAGGTGGAGACCCTCAAGAAAAGCCTGACAGCTCTTGAGGGAAAGATTGCCGAAGCAAAGACCAAAAAGGACATGCTGAAGGCCCGGGCCCAAGCTGCTCAGGCCCAGGAGCAACTACAAACCGCCGTGAACAACCTCGGCACCAACAACGCCATGGCCGCCTTCGAGCAGATGGAGGAGAAGGTGCTCAGCCTGGAGGCCCGCAGCCAGGCCGCAGCAGAGCTGGCCGGTGCCGATCTGGAATCCCAGTTCGCGGCCCTGGAAAGCAGCGATGTGGATGATGAATTGGCGGCCCTCAAGCAGAGGCTGGAGGGGGGGGCGAATCCCATCCAACTCCCCGCCCCCAATGGCCCGGTTCCCCAGCTTGAACCCGCTCAGGCTGCTGAAGTGGATGCGGAGTTGCAAGAGCTGAAGCGCTCGATCGACAAGCTTTGATTCATACAATCGGATTAGTGCAGAGATCCATCCCGTGGCTGACCCCCTGACCCCCACTCCATCTGGCGTTGTTGATCTCAACGATGCCAGTGTGGCGGCTGGGGCCCTTGGTGAGGCCGATCTCTTGTTGGTTGATGTGTGGGCCCAGTGGTGTGGCCCATGCCGTCTCATGGCACCGATGATGACCTGGGCAGCCCAGGTCTACGGGGGCCGGTTGCAGGTGGCCAAGTTGGAGGCCGATCCCAACCCCCTCACCATCGAACGCTTCGGCGTGCAAGGCCTTCCTACCCTGATTCTTTTCCGCCGGGGCAATGAGGTGGCTCGCCATGAGGGTGCCCTTTCCCAGGCCCAGCTCAAGGCTTTTGTCGATGCCCATCTCTGATCCCGTGGATGCCCATTTCTCAGAGGGTTTCCCAGCTGGGTAGCGGGGTTTTTGCCCGCAACGACCAGCGCAAGCTGGCTTACCTCCAGGCTCGTGACTCCTGGCGCGGCCATCGGGATCCCGGCCCTCTCCTCGATCTGTCGCTGGGCTCCACCGATCTGGCCCCACCAGCGGTGGCGCTGGAGGCCATGGCTGCCGCGCTTCAGCAACCGGCCAGTGCCGCCTATTGCCTGCACGCAGCCACCCGACCCTTTCGCGAGGCGGCAGCTGCCTGGGTGGAGCGTCGCTTTGGGGTGGCCGTGGATCCCGAGGCGGAAGTGTTGCTCCTCATCGGCTCTCAGGAGGGCACAGCCCATCTGCCCCTGGCCGTGTTGAATCCGGGGGATCCCGCCTTGGTTCTGGATCCTTGCTATCCCTCCCACCTGGGGGGTCTCCACCTGGCATCGGCCACGCCCGTGTCCCTGCCCCTGAAGGAGGAACGGGGGTGGCGGCCGGCCTTTGAGAGCCTGCCGCAGAGCACCTGGTCTGCCCTTCGGTTGATGGTGCTGGGCTTCCCCCACAACCCAACGGCCACAACCGGAGAGCAGGGCTGGCTGGAGGAAGCCATGGCCAAGGCCATCGACTATGACATCGTGTTGGTCCATGACAACCCCTATGTGGATCTGGCGCTAGAGGGCACGGCCCCAGCCCTGTTGCTCCACAACGATTGGCGTCGCTGTGGCCTGGAGCTTTTCTCCTTTTCCAAGAGCTGGTGCCTGGGGGGCTATCGCCTGGCCTTTGCCGTGGGTGCCCAACCCCTGATTGGGGCTTTGCGGCAGCTCAAGGGGGTGGTCGACTTCAACCAGTCCCTGGCCCTTCAGGAAGGAGCGATCGCCGCCCTGGAGCGCGCCCCCGATTGGCCCGCCCAGCTGCGGCAGGTCTACCGGGAACGTCGGGATCAGATGGTGCGGGCCCTGCAGGCGGCTGGATGGGAGGTGCCATGCCCTTCCATGGCTCTCTATCTCTGGTTGCCTTTGCCTGCGGCTGCCCGCCAGCGTGGTCTGTCCTGCGAGGACGTGTGCGCTTCCCTGTTGGAGGCCACGGGGGTGTGCCTCACCCCGGGGTGCGGCTTCGGGCTTGGAGGAGAGGGCTGGCTGCGGCTGGCTTTGGTGCATCCAACGCCCACCCTGGAGGAGGCTGCAGCGAGGATGGGACGCTGGCTCGCGGCTTTGTGAAGGCACCCCGCCCGTGGGAGCTGCGCCATCTGCCGGTGTGTGCCAGCACGGAAACGGAGCTGGAGCGCTGGCTGAGCCAACGCTCTGTTGGGGAGCCCCTGCGGCTGGGCCGACCCCTGGCCGTACTGGCCCGTCACCAGCGATTTGGCCATGGCCAGCACGGTCGCTTCTGGCAGTCGCCCCCGGGGGGCATCTGGCTCAGCGCCGCCCTCCCCTGGGCTACTGAGGAGCCCTTGGCGGCCGCTCCAGGCCTCTGTGTGGCGGTAGGTCTTCTTCACCAATTGGAAGCCTTGGGCCTAGAGGCTCGGCTCAAATGGCCCAACGACCTCCTGCTCCAGGGGCGGGATGGGCAATGGCGAAAACTGGCAGGCCTTCTGTCCGGACTCCGTCTGCGGGGGGCAACGGTGCGGTGGTCTCGCATTGGCCTCGGTTTCAATGGCTGCAATCCCGTGCCCAGGGGAGCAACCAATCTGGTGGCAGCCCTGGGCCGGATCCGTGCTCGACCGCGTTATCTACTGCCAAGGATCTTTGCCGCACTGGATTGGGCCATGGCCTCGGCAGAAGAGCCGGAACGGGTTAGGCAGGAAGCGGAAGCCCGTCTCTGGCTTCCCACGCGGAATCTCACCATCAACAACACATGCTGGCGCGTTCAGGGGCTCACCCGCCAAGGGGGATTGGCCCTGGTTTCCGGGGATGGCCGGCAAAGCGTCCTGCACCGTTCCTGGCCAGAGGGTGGCCACAGTCTTTACATTGGCGTCGATTATTTGGACGGATCGGACGCGATTTAACCCGCCCACGCTCTGCCTCCCCCCCGGCCTGCACTCCTGCCATGCTCCATCGTCTCCGCCCGTTGTTGCTGGCCGTTGTCTGTGGAGTCCCCCTGGCAGGATCCACCCTGGTGCTGGCCCAGTCTGAAGGAGGAGGCACCCCGGCACCCGCGGAGAGTGGTTGGCAGGGGCTGCCGGCCCCTCCCCTGACCCCACCACCTCCGATCTCTCCTGACCCTGCCCCAGCCGCAGAGTTGCCCAAGCCCAGGCCCGCCCTGCCTACACCAGCCCCCTCTACGGCAGAGAGCCCGGCCCCCCTCCGCCCGTCGCTCGAGCAGCTCCCCAAAGATCGCCCCCAACGGTTTGATGCTTCTCTCGATGCCCTGGTTCGGGATGGCATCGTGACACCCAAGGAACGGGTGAGGGTGCGGGGGTCGTTGGTGCTGGATCCTGTGCCCGGGCTAAGGAAGCAAGCTTGTGGCAGTGGGGCCCTCTCTGTTGAGGAGTGCCGCACCGGAGTGGTGTTTCGGGGCCGCAGCCGACCCGACAGCGAAGCTCTCGGCCTGCCTGGAGCTTCCGCCCCTGCGGTGGCGGGTCCAGAGAGAACAGGCTTCTTCGGCCAGGGAATGGCCCAGGAAGGCATCGCCGCCTCCCCCCTGCCGCCGATCAGCGTGCCAGTTAACGCCCTGCTAGCCGGGGTGGGAGGTCGTTTTCGCCTCACTGATGTGTTCCGTCTCACGCCTCGCCCCTCTCCCATTGGAGGCAATGGCAACCGTGGCCTGCTGTTTCCTCTCATTGGATCTGCGGTCACCACCAGCAACTTCGGCTGGAGGCTCCATCCGATCCTCGGGTCCTGGATCATGCATGCCGGGCGTGACTTCGCCGCTCCAGAAGGCACGCCCGTGGTTGCGGCCCTCTCTGGCCGGGTTGTCAGCAGCGGGGATGCGGGGGGGTATGGCCTGGCCATTGAGATTGAACACGAGCGCCCCGTCCGCCGAACCCTTTATGGCCACCTTTCCGAGCTCTACGTGAAACCGGGAGAAAGCGTTCGCCAAGGGGAGGTGATTGGCAGGGTGGGTAGCACGGGCCTGAGCACTGGGCCCCACTTGCACTTCGAACTCCGGTTGCCCCAGGATGGAGGTTGGGTGGCCACCGATCCAGGAGAGATGCTGCCTGCCGAGATGCTCACGGCCATGCGATTGCCCGGGTTGCCTGCAGGCGCCGGCAACCTATCCCCCGTGAATCCGTCGACCGATGCGGTGGCTCTTTTGATCGGCCAACTCCTCCAAACCCTGGAGCGGCCCAGTGCTTTGCCAAAAGCACCGCAGGGTTGAGCGATTTGTTTGGAGTGTTGCGATAGTGCATTTAGTCTTATAGCGACGGCAAGGATGTTTTTTCATACAGCGAGTGGATGCTTTTCTCTCAGCCCTGAATCCCCACGATCTGTCCATCGCGGAAGTGCACCACTCTTTGGGCCCGATCGCCTACATCTTTTTCGTGCGTCACCAGGAGGATGGTGATGCCTTCCCCATTTAGCTCATCGAAAAGGTTGAGCACTTCGGCGGTGGTCTGGGAATCCAGGGCGCCAGTGGGTTCGTCCGCCAGCAAGAGAGAGGGGCGGTTGATGATGGCTCGGGCGATCGCTACCCGTTGCTGCTGGCCACCCGAGAGTTGATTGGGCCGATTCTCCATCCGATGGCCCAACCCCACACGCTCCAGAGCGGCTTCCGCCCGCAGGCGACGTTTCGACGGTGGAACTCCGGCATAGATCATCGGCAGGATGACATTTTCCAGGGCGCTGAATTGGGGAAGCAGGTGAAACTGCTGGAAGACAAACCCCAGTTGGCTGTTGCGAATGTCAGCCAGCTGATCATCCGTCAAGTCTGCCACCTCAATGCCATTGAGCCAGTAGCGCCCATGGGTGGGGCGATCCAGGCAGCCGAGGATGTTCATGGCCGTGCTCTTGCCTGATCCGGAGGTGCCCATCACCGCCAGATAATCTCCGCGGTTGACGGTGAGGCATACATCACGGAGGGCATGCACCTGGGCATCGCCTTCTCCGTAGACCTTGTCCACATGGTCCAGAAGAGCCAGAGTGCGGTCCTTGCCCGTTGATTGTGTCCCTGGCGAGACGGAATCAGCCGATCGCACCGGCATTGGCACTGGCCAGGGCGGCCTGGAGGATCGGGGTGCCAGCCACTGCAGAGCTGGCCCATTCAAAGAGAGGACTAGAGAGGATGCCGCCGATAGCAGTGACGACCACACAGCCCACTAGGGCGGCACGGAGGGGCTGCATTCCAGCGACATTCCACTGAATGGTTGGGTAGGCCTTCACCACATCGGAAGCTTCGTGGGGTTCCTTCACCACCATCATCTTGATAACGGAGATGTAGTAGTAAATCGAGATCACGGAGGTCACCAAACCCACGATCACCAGCAGATACTGGTGGTCTGCCCAGCCGGCGAAAAAGAGGTAGATCTTGCCGAAGAAGCCGAGCATTGGAGGGATCCCTCCCAGGGACAGCAAACACAGGCTGAGGCCAAGTGTGATGAGAGGATCCTTCTGATACAACCCCGCATAGTCGGCAATGCGATCACTGCCCGTGCGTAGGGAAAAGAGAATGATGCAGGCAAAGGCGCCGAGATTCATGAACAGATAGGCAGCCATGTAGAGCACCATCGACGCAAAGCCTTCCTCGGTGCCGCACACCAGACCTATCATCACGAAGCCAGCCTGGCCGATGGAGCTGTAGGCCAACATTCGCTTCATGGAGGTTTGGGCTAAAGCCACCACATTGCCCAGCACCATGCTCAAAACAGCCAGCACGGTGAACAGGAACTTCCATTGAGCATCAAAGCTGTCAAAGCACCCCACCAAAATCCGCAGGGCGAGGGCAAAACCTGCTGCCTTGGAGCCCACGGACAGAAACGCCACCACGGGCGTTGGTGAGCCCTCATAGACATCAGGGGTCCACTGGTGGAAGGGCACGGCTGCAATCTTGAACGCCACGGTAGAAAGCACGAATACCAGGGAGAGTGCGGCGATCGGCGCACTGCTGCCAGCCAGAGCCACACCAATCGCCTCCAGCCCAGTGTTGCCGCCACTCAGGCCATAGAGGAGGGAAGCACCGTAAAGAAACACTGCAGCCGCAGCGGAGCCCACCAGCAGGTACTTGAGGGCCGCCTCGGAGCTGCGGGCATCCCGTTTCATGTAACCCGAGAGCAGGTAGCTCGCCACTGAAAGGGTTTCCAGGGAGATGAAGATGCTCACCAGATCGGTGGCTCCGCACAGGAACATCCCTCCGAGAGTTGCAGCGAGAAGGATCGCGGCATATTCCCCTAGCGGTGTGCCGCTCTGCTCCACATACCGCCAGCTCATCAGAAGGGAGATCAAGGTGGAGCCAGCCACGACAGCTCGGAAGGCGATGGCCAGATTGTCTGCCAAGAAGGCGCCCAGGAAGGAGGGTTCAAGCGACCCGTTCCACTGGAGAGCGAGCAGCACTAAAGACGTTCCCAGCCCCAGGTAGCAGAGGGGTGGCACCCAGCGGCTGGCGGTTTTTTCACCGGCCAGATCCACCAACAGACAGGCCAGAAGGGCAATCAAAACGGCGGATTCCGGCGCAATCGCTGCCGCGTTCAACTGCAAACCGATGTCGGCAACCACAGCGGGGGTTCAAGCATTGATGCGGACTGTAGCGGCGCCAGCGACGGGTTTAGGCGCCTCCCGTGGGCTGCTGATTCGCGAAACGTTCCCCCGAAGGGCGCCCCGATGCGATATAGAGGTTCAACCGGTCTGATCCATCTCCTGTGGCGCACACCCTGGTGATCGTCGAGAGCCCCACCAAGGCC
>JBBARZ010000034.1:0-21292 GCA_040399505.1 Cyanobium sp. | reverse complement strand
ACTCCCGACCTTGGGGTTATGAATCCCACGCTCTAACCAGCTGAGCTACCGAGCCTCACCGATAGAACCTTAGGACATCGCCTCTTGGGTCTTCATGCGGCCGGCTGAATCACATCCATGGGGTTGATGGCTCCGTAACCAGGGGAATGGATCTCAAAGTGCAAATGGGGACCAGTACTCCTGCCGGTGCTCCCCATCTCCCCGATTTGCTGTCCCTGCAGAACCTCTTCGCCCTCTTGGACAAGGATCCGACTTTGGTGGGCATAAAGGCTGCGGGATCCATCGCCATGGGTGATTTCCACTAGATATCCGTAGCCGCCATCACTCCAGCCAGCAAAACTAACCCTGCCACGCTGGGAAGCCACGATGGCAGTACCAACACTGTTGGCAACGTCGATACCTTTGTGCATGCGACCCCACCGCCAGCCATAGCCTGAAGTGAGTAGTCCTCGGGCTGGCATGAGCCATCGCTGATTTCCGGTGGGACGAACCTGGGATGGGCCGTACTCCGGAGTATCTGGCCAGCTGACCCCTCCGCTTCTGGAAGGCTTTAGGCTGATGAGATGGTGAACCCGTAGTGGTGATTCTGAAGATACCTTCAGTTGACGGCCCACAATCAAGGGGGATGATCGGAGGTCAGGGTTAAGCTGAACCAAGTCGTCCACAGAAAGCTGGTAGCGGTAAGCAATTGAATCAAGCGTGTCCCCAAAACGAACAACTCCCCTGGATGTACTGTGAGGGTTGTCCTCTGTGGGCAACAAGGGGGGGGGAGGAGATAGAGGAACACGTTCACCAGTTGACCCGTTTTCACCTTGTTCGATGCCCCTGAGAGCTGCCAGAAGGTCGTTGGATGATGAAATGGATTGAAGGTCGGTGGCCAGCGCTGCGGAAAGCGGCAAGACCACCGAGGTACTGAGCAGTGCTGTGAAAACGCGGCGATTAAATAACATGTGAGGAATCGTTTGGTGTTAATTAAAAAAATCAGAACGGACCACCGTTCAAGATCAAGAAATCAACAGCAAAAAACCTATAAAGTTTTTCGCTGCCATATAAATTCCTGCGAAATGTAGCGTCAGTCTTGAGCTTGCGCAAGTGTTGCAAGGCCCCTGAACGGACTGGCCACACGTGACTCACTCATGTGGTGTTGTCTGAGAGCCTCAAAAACTACAATTCCTACCGCTACTGAGAGATTGAGACTCCTCACCCCGCCAGGGACCTTCTTACTTGACCGCGGCATTGGGATCGTGAGCCTGAGATCGGCTGCCTCCAGAAGCGCGGAGCTCAATCCGTCGGTCTCCTTGCCGAACATCAGCCAGTCGTCCTTTTGGTAGGCGACATCGGTGTAGGACCCAGTGGCGTGACTGCTGAAGGCCAGCAAGCGGCCCCCCTGCTGGCGTTGTTCTCGGAGAAAGGTGGAAACGTCCGGGTGGCGGGTCAATGAGACCAAAGGCCAGTAATCCAGCCCAGCGCGTCGTAGGTGGCGATCACTCAGTGAAAAGCCAAGTGGCTCGATCAAATGGAGGTCCAATCCTGTAGCGGCGCAGGTCCGGGCCACATTTCCCGTGTTGGGAGGGATCAGGGGTTCAAACAAGACAACACGGGGCATCAGGGTGGAACGGGCAGAGCCAGTTGGGTCAGATTGATAGCCCTCCCTTGCAACACAAGCCAGGCCGCATTGCAATAAGGTGAAAGTATTTGTTGCAGACCCCCCAGGCGGTCACGGAATCGGCCTCCTGCAGTGGTCATGGGCACCACCCCCCACCCCGTCTCTTCACTCACAACAACCAGAGGTGAGCGAACATGTTGAATCGTGTTCAGCAGAATGTCTACCTCCTCCTGCCAGAACGACCCTTCCTGGTCCAGATGGGCTGCGACCCATGTGCCCAGGGAATCCACTAGTCCAAGCTCGTTTGGGCTCAGGCTCAGCAGCCCTGGGCTGAGTTCCGCTCCCACTTCCAGAGTGCGCCAGGTGGATGGGCGTCGTTCTCGATGGCGTTCAAGGCGCTGTTGCCACGAAGGATCGTCTGGCAAATCGGGACCGGTGGCCAAAACGACCACTGGATGACCGCTGCTTTGCGCCAGATGTTCGGCCCAGCGGCTTTTGCCACTAGCGGCAGGCCCACTCACCAGGGTGAGGTGTGGCAAAGAGGTGGACAATACCCTAACCGCCCCCCTGCATGTTGCGCAGGGTCGCCACCGAGGAAGGTGAAACCCGATTCAAGTAGCGGAAGATCCAGTATTTGAAGATTGTGGCCAAGACCACAGGAAAGGTGGCTATGAAAAGAAGGATAAAGTTTTCACGAGCTGGTAAACCAAAATGTTCAGCAACTCCATCGAGAAGGACAGTCCATCCTTCTGGGCTGTGAAAGCCTACAAAAATATCCGTAAACAGGATAATGGCAAACGCTTTCGCGCTGTCGCTCAGCCCGTAAACCAACTCATCAAGGAACCCTCTCAATACTTGAAGATCTCGTTGACCAAAAAGGCACACCGCAACAAATCCTAAGAGGCCAAACAAATCTGCGAAAACGTTTTTAACTGCTTCTGTGCTCTCCTTGTCCGCCTCCTCTTTCAATTCCTGGGCACGGGTCTGAAGTTGTTTCTGCAGTTCCTCTCTGCTGGGAAGTGGTCTGTTGTGAAGGAGATGGTCGAACTCAATCTCAGCCTGGAACACCCTTAGCTTTTCAACAGCTTGCTCCTCAAGTTTGGGTTTGGGATAACTGAGAAAGGGGGTGTCTGGGGAAAAGCGATCCACCAAGGGAGACACAACATAAGTGCGGCTGATCTGTTGCACCAAGATCGGCACCAGGATCATCAGCAACAAAATGCGCAAGGCCACCAGGGTGGAGTCCCGCCGTCTGCGAAAACCAGCCACCACACTGGCTTCGGCTTCCGGATCGAGCCGTTGTCGCACCTGATCAACCACCCCCAGTAGGCTGCGAGGCAGGATTTCAGGACTGCGACTCAAGCTAGGTAGCTGTTCTCGGGTTCCCGCATAACGAGCAGTGACCGATTCGAGCAATTGCAATTGGCGCAATTCCTGGCCACTCAGTTCCTGTCTGTAGGGCTTGATCTTCTGCAAGGACTGCTGGCAAACCTGCAACGCTGCTCGAAAACGGCGCAGCACCTGCGCCTGCATGGCTTTTGGGATGCGCAGCTCAAGCTCGGGCCTCACTGGGCGATCCTGGTAGTACTCCAGTTCAATGCTCTGGATCAGCAGGGCTGATTCGTAGCCCCTCTCCAGGTCACTGCTGAGGTCTAGGGCTTGGGCATTGCCGAGGCGGCCCATCCAGTCGCGGAATCCCATCGTTTGGTCAGCGTGAAAACACCCACCAGGTCGCCATGGGCACCACCGTGCCAATGACGAGCAGCACAACCACCCAGGTGAAGGCGTGGCTGCTTTCTGTTTCCTCCTTGCTGGGAATGTTGCTGGCCAGTACGGGCGCCTCCTCAATCAATGGTTCTCCCGGATCTTCACCCCCCTGGAGCACCGTGGTGACGCGGCTAAGGGCATCCAGGGTGGCCTGGCGGTAACGATCGGCGGAACGAAGAGGTATGGCCATTGTGGTGTTAGCCGTGCTGTCCAGCAATTCAGCCGGAAGGCGGCCTTTGAGCCCTACGGAAGCCACCAAGGCAGTGGAACGGGTTTGGGAGTCGATCAAGAGAAGCAAGCGGGGTAGGGCACCAGCTTCTTGTTCGGAGGGGGCTGTATCCCATTTGTTCAGAAGGGCTTCCCCGAGTGTTTCCAGGCTCACGTCGTAGTCGAGCTTGGACACAGTAACCACCTTGGCGTCAACCCGCTCATCACCAAGGATTTGAAGAGCCTTCTCAATCTCTTGGGAGCTGGCCCTGGAGAACACATGGGCCTCATCGATCACATGGGAGGGGGGGGCCTGTTGGGGGAAGTCCTCTGGCCCGATGGCCAGGACAGGGGCGACAGCCGCTATCAGGATTCCCAGGCAGAAGAGGGCAGAAGCCAGCACCGATGGCGCCCATCGAGAAAGACCTTTGTGCCTGAGAGCGGCACCGCTGCTGGATGGAGGAGTCACGGCAAGCTCCAAAAAGGAAGCATCATTTCCCAGTCTGCCGTGCAAGCGCCGATCATGCTCTTTTGATGTCCTGCTGGATTCTCCACGATCTCATCACCCATGGCCCTTCCCCTTCCAGCCCGTGTTGTTCTGGCGATTGGCCTTGGGGGCTTGGCGCTCAGCGTGGCGAACCAGCTCACCACCCGCCAACTGGATCCTTCCCTGGAGCGCGCTTCCGTGCTCGCCAGTTTGTTGGCGGTGGTGCTGATGGTCGTCGCGGCCCTCTGGCAGCGTGTGGAGCCTTCAGCGGCCAATCGAGCCGCCCTCTCAGGGCAGCAGGGCCTGAAGTTGGCAGAGGGTTTGCCCGCACAGATGGTTGTGGAGCTCGGCTGGGGGAGCTCCATGCTCTTAACGGCGACTCCTGCGGCCGTTCTTTTGCTGCACGACGGTGAGCGTATCCTCTTGAGACGCGGATTGCTCGGAGCTGAGATCTTTGTTCCAGGCCCGATCTGTAGGCAGGCCTTGATGCGTCAGCGGGCCATCTCCCTTGTGGATTTGAAGCACTACCCAGGACGGGATGAATTCGACACGATGCTTCCGGGCTTGCCGGCGGTGGTGGTGCAGCCCATCGGCGAGAGGGGTCTGTTGCTCGTGGGAGGCTGGAGTGAGCGATGCTTCAGTCAGGCCGACCTGCGTTGGATCGAAGGCTGGGCCGAAAAGCTCAAAACTCAATGGGCTGGAGTTTGGGGCCAGCCCTCTCCGGCTTCGGAGCAGCATCCTGACGGGGAACCCGCAATTGGCTAAAAACCCTGCCGTTGGGAGTGGTGGCTTTCACCCCTCCCGTCGATCCCAGCTTGCCCTCCATGCGCTCAGCGCGGGTGAGTTGATCATTGGCAAGGCGTCGATAGAGCACCTCTCCCTCAGCACTGATTCCTTGGGTCTTCCAGTTCCACACACATCGTTGGGCAGTTATTTGGTCCCCGTCCTGTCGCAGTTGGCAGTTCCTTCGGATGCTGGCCAATGAGGCCTTGCCATCCAGGTGCAACTTCTCACCCTGGACGTGCAAATTACCGATCTGACCCTCAAAGGCAGCGTTGGTTTTTAGCTGCGCATCCTTGGTGTTGAAGTCAAGATTTGCGCCACGAAACCAGCTCCGCTCGCCGGGATCCATGAACTCCACCGGACCAAAAAGGGTGTACGCCTGCTGGACGGTGTTTCCCTCCAGGCGGGATCCCTTCAAGAGCTGGGGAGGGATTTGGGCCCCTCGCCCCGGCGGGCGACGTGTCATGCTCACAGGCCCCGTGGCCTTGAGATCCCCCTGACCGGGGCGCCAATCCACCTCATTGAAGGTTCCTTGAATTTCAGGTGCGGGGTTGGACGTCTGGGTAGTAACTGCAAAGGGACGGTTCCATCTCTGGATTGTGGGTTCCCCGCGGAGCTCGAGCAGGTCTTTTTCGAGAAGCAGATTTGCCGTCTGGGAGGAGAGTTGGGTCTGAAGGTTGCGCACCTTGGGCCCCAATTCAAAGCGCATCAAGGAATCCCGGGGGATCCAGAGAGCCCGATCAGCGCTCAGCAGGAGGGGATCCTTCCCCAGCCGCTGCAAGCGGATGTTTCCTTCCAGCAGGATCACCGCTCCATCGTTAATCACGGTGCCTGTTGTGGCTGAAAGCTTGTAGAGCGGCTTCCCCTTCTCAAAAATCACGCCTTCGGGGCGCAAGGCGCGGGCCACGCTGCTGCGTAGGTCGTAGCGCGCTTCTGGACTTTTTAACGACCAGGCCGGCAGGCCTTGACGGGTGCGTTGCTGAAGATCGAGGGCACGGAAGCTGAAAGGGGGAGCACTTTCCTCTGATTGAATGCTGTTTGTTTGTTGGCAGCCCTGGCTAATCACCCCAGTGGCAAGGGTTGCGAGTAGCAGGCAAAGCCATCGGGTTTTCCCCCACGACTGACGCTGCTGGAGCTGGCGCGTTGTTTGCTTCAAAGGGAATCTGGCAACTCCAGCCGCTGCATCACAGGGGAAGCCTCCGGGAGCAAGCTCAAGGGAGACAACCCTCCCCAGTGTCGAGCCTGGCGCCAAGCTTCTGAGGCTATCTCTACAGAAGCCATCGCGGCCTCCCGACCAGTGTGGGGCGGCCAGAACGCATCGCACGGGATGCTGGGGCAGGCCAGTTGCTGCAACATCCGGGAGGACAGGTCGGGGAGGATTGGGGTGAGGAGCACACCAATCAAGCGGCAGCTCTCCAGAACGGCGTACAGGTCGACCCCAACCGCCTCTTCCTGGTCGGGCTGTTTCATGCGCTGCCAGGGAGCCTGATCATTGAGATAGCCATTGGCCGTTTCTGCTAACCCGAGCACTGCCTCTGCGGCAGAACGGAAATCCAGTTGCTCCATGGCGGTATCGAAGCGGAGTGCCGCCTGGCCGCTGGCCACGGCCAGGGGGTGGTCTTCCGCTGCGCCCATGCCAGAGGGGGGAACCCCCCCCGCGAACCATTTGCGAGACATGGACACGCTGCGATTAAGCAGATTGCCGATGGTATTGGCCAGATCATTGTTCACAAGATCGCTGAAGCGTTTCTGCTGAAAGTCACCGTCGTCGCCAAAGGGGATGTCCCGCAGGAGATACCAGCGCACCGCATCCCTGCCGCATTGCTCCAGCAGCACTTCAGGATCGAGCACATTGCCCAGGGATTTGCCCATTTTTTGACCCTCCCGGGTGAGAAAACCATGGCCAAACACCCGCTCCGGCAGTGGCAGATCCGCTGACATCAACATCGCTGGCCAGAAGACAGCATGGAAGCGCAGGATGTCCTTACCGATGACATGCAGCTGGGCCGGCCAACCCCTGGCGCCCAGTTGCTCCAGGCTCACCGGAGTTGTGGGATCCAGGAGAGCGGAGAGATAGCCAAGCAGGGCGTCAAACCACACGTAAAAAGTGTGCCCAGGGTGGCCAGGCACGGGGATCCCCCAAGGCAGGTTGATCCGGGAAATGGAGAAATCCCGCAACCCGCGCGCAACGAAATTTTCCACTTCTCGCCTCCGCGCGGCCGGAGCGATGAAACCCTCCCGCCGGACAAGCTCCTCAATCCGGTCCTGATAGCGGGAAAGACGGAAGAACAGATTGGGCTCATCCCGCCACTCCAGCGTGCGCTGGTGGATGGGGCAAGCCGGTTCCACCGCCTCGGGGGCCTCATCCTTGAATTCCTCACAGGCCACGCAGTACCAACCCTGCTGACGCCCCACCAGCACATCCCCTTTGGCTTCCACGCGGGCAAAGAACTGCTCCACCAGCTGACGATGGGGCTCGGCGGTGGTGCGGATGAAGCGATCCTGACTGATGCCCCAGGCCTGCCAGAGATCGCTGAAACTGGCGCTGTTTCGATCGCAGAAGGCCTGGGGAGCCAGGCCTGCAGCCACAGCCGTGCGCTGAATCTTCAAGCCATGTTCATCGGTGCCCGTCACGAAGGTGACGGCCTTTCCCTGCAACCTTTGGTAGCGGGCGATGGCATCGCAAGCCAGAGTGGTGTACGTGCTCCCAAGATGGGGCTTGTCGTTGACGTAATAAAGCGGAGTGGTGAGGGTGAAGGACATCACGGGCGGCTGGCTTCCTCGGCGCGGCTGGTGTCGCCAGATCGGCTTGCCTGTGCGGCCCTGCCTGGATTTTGATCTTACCCACGGCCCCTAAGCCTCTCCCCTATCGGCGATGCTGTGGGCGAAGCGGCCCTGAGCCGTGCCCTGCGCGATAGACCCGTGAATCAGAGAACCGTGGAGGTGGTGGTGTGGGGTGGAGGCACCGGTGGGGTGGCTGCTGCCCTGCAGGCAGCCCGCAGCGGCGCCCAGACCCTGCTTCTAACCCCTGGCCCCTGGCTTGGGGGAATGGTGAGCGCCGCTGGGGTGTGTTGTCCGGATGGCAATGAACTCTCTCCCTGGCAGACGGGCCTGTGGGGGGTTCTCTTGCGGGCCCTGGCAACAGAAACCCCCGGAGGGCTGGATCACAACTGGGTCAGCTGTTTCGGCTATTTGCCATCTACGGCCGAAGGAATTCTTCGCCGTTGGTGTCAGGAGGCACCGCTACTGGAGTGGTGGCCCCTGGCCCGATTGGAGACCGTAGAGCGCCGGGGCGATCGGATCACGGGCCTTGAGGTTCAATGGCAAAGTGCGCCGTGGCACCTCCAGCCCACCGTGGTGGTGGATGGAAGCGATCGGGGCGATCTCTATCCACTGGCGGATGTGCCTCATCGCCTGGGTTGGGAAGCCAGGGAAACCTGGGGGGAACCCAGTGCCCCCCTTCAAAGCGATCTGCAGACCCAGGCGTTCTTTCAGAAACAGCCGGTGCAATCTCCCACCTGGGTGGTGATGGCCCAACTCCGGGAGGAGGAAAACCCGCTCCAGCCCCCAGGGAATGGCCCGTCTGGTCTCCAGCCAGAGCCGCCCTTCACGAAGGCCACCGCTCGCTTCGGCCTGCAGCGCACCCTCACTTACGGCCGCCTTCCAGGGGGTGTGGTGATGCTCAACTGGCCTCTCTCGGGCAACGACTGGCATGGGGGTCTGGACCGGGCCTTTGATGCCGCCACGCCTGCCGGGGAGGTGCGTGCCGACCTCGCCGCAGAAATGCAGGGCCACAGCCGGGCCTTTGCGAATGCCCTGATGGCCATCAGCCAGGAACGGCTGGCATCCGCGACCGTGTTTCCAGGCGCAACGGAGGCTGCAGATGGTGCCCTGACAGGACCCCATGATTTCGCCTTGATGCCTTACTGGCGTGAGGGCAGGCGCCTGCGGGCGCTGGAGACTGTGATCGAGCAGCACCTCCTTCCCCAGGGGGCAGGCCCATCCATCGCTGCTCTGCCCATCGACGCTTCAGGCCAGACGACAGCCATCGCCGTGGGCAACTATGCCAACGACCACCACTATCCCGGAGACGACTGGCCCCTGGCCCCCAAAAGCTGCCGCTGGGGGGGGCGCTGGACCGGCACCCCCTTTTCCATCCCCTACGGCGCCCTGGTGAGCCGGGGGGTAATAAATTTACTCGCAGCCGATAAGGCCATCGGGGTGAGCCACATGGCCAATGGCGCCACCCGGCTCCAACCTCTCGTGCTCAATGTGGGTCAAGCTGCAGGGCTGGCGGCAGCCCTTTGTGTGCGCCGTGGCCTGCTGCCTGCTGATCTGCCCGTGCGCGATCTGCAGCGAGCCCTGATTGATGATTCCCAGGCCCCCGCAGGACCCTTTCCTCTCTGGGACACCTCTTGGCACCATCCACAGTGGACCCTCCGCCAAAGAGCCCTGGTGGAGGATCCGGGTCGCCTCGGGCCCTTAGGGCAATGGGGGGGGCCTCAACAAGGCGATCCCCATCAAGCTCCCGGTGAGCCTGGGGAGCAGCTGTGGAGAGGTGAACTTAGGGCCGATGGCCGTGGCGGATATTTCCTCCATGGTCCCAAGGGACCGATGGGGGAGCCCTGGCCTCTCATCACCTTGGAGCCCGCCCTGAATACCTGGCTTCAAGGGCAGGTCACCCCATGCCCTGTTGACCTGATCGGTTGTGCAAATCCCTGGGGACCCTGGCTGAGAGTCTCCAGGCTGGCCTGAGTGCCCTCAAAGACTGCGGGCATCGAGCCGCAGCAGGTCTCGCAGGGAGTCCACCTCCCTCACCCGCACCAGCACGGCGTCGCCGGGTTGGGGCGACCCCTGGCACTCGGCCGCCAGATCCATCGCCAGGCTGTCTAGATGGATGAGGGCCAGGTGATGATCCTCCCGCAACCAACGGAGAAACAGGCCCCGCCACTGCTGGCCCCGATGCTGGGCAAACCAGACCTGTTGCCAGTGCCGTTGGTCTTCCCGGGAAATGGTGAGTCCCTCCCGCACGCCCCCTTCCATGACCGTGAGCGCATCGCTGAGGGTGGCGGCGTCCATGGGCGGCGTGCCCTCTTGGTGGGCTTGCAGCTGCCGTTGCACCAGCAGATCGCCGTAGCGGCGGATGGGCGAAGTGGCTTGCACGTAGGCCTCCAATCCAAGGCTGAAGTGGGGCAGGGCACGGGTGCCGACGACACCGCGGGTAAGGCACTTCTTGATGGCCGCCAGCCGCACCGGTCCTGCGGGATAGGCCTCCAACTCCTGGAGCGTCGGCACAGGTGCCACAGGCTGGCTTCGATAGGGCAAGGCCAGCTGGCGCCTGTGTCCATAGTCGGCGATGGCCGCTCCAGCGAGGATCATGGCCTCGGCCACCATCTGTCTGGAAGCCGTTGGCTCAATAATGTCCAGAACGGCCCCTTCGCCGCTGACTTCGTTCGCAGCGGCGCGAATCCGTCCTTCGGCCTGGTCGAGAAACAGGGCACCCCGCTGGGCACGCCACAACCGGCGACGGTGCATCCACTCCTGCAGCATCAACAGGTCTCGCTCCTGGGGGGGGGCGAGCTCCAACAGCTCATCGGCATCGGCATAGGAGAGCCGATAGGCCGGGCGAACCCAGCTGCGGTTAAGCGTCAGATCAAAGATCGCCCCATCGGTGTCCAGCCGGATGCCCAGGCTCCAGGCGGCGCAGCGCTGGCCAGCCCTCAAGCTGAAAGGACCCGTCGCTAGCACCTGGGGGAACATGGGCAAGGTTCCCTGGGCCAGATAAAGACTGGTGCCCCGGCGGCGGGCCTCCAGATCCAGAGGGCTGCCCTGGGCGATCAGGCGGCCTGGATCGGCCACATGGATCCAGATCCTGTATCCGCCATCCGCGATCCCTTCTAGGGAGAGCCCATCATCAATGTCTGCGGTGTCGTCGTCATCGATGGTGATCGTGTGCAGCCCGCAGAGATCCCGTCGTTCGGCGTCACCGTTGCAGGGACCCTCCGCCAGGCTCAGCAGGTTCTCCGCATCCCGTTGAAGGCTGTCGGAAAAGCCATGCTGCCAAGTGGTTCCCTGCAATGAGGGCAAGTGATGCCGAGGCCATAGGCCCACATCGGCCAGGAGATGGCGCACTTCGGCCGCTTCGCTGGAGCAGCGCACCTGATGGAGCAGCTGAAGGATTTCCTGCGGGAGAGGTGCCTCCCCTTGGCCTGCGGCCAACCGCCGCAAGGCCGCCAGTTCTTCGCCCTGCCTGCCGTTCAATTGCTCAGCAGCGATCGGCTGCCGTTGCTTGAGGGCCTTGACCCAGAGCGTTTGTTGCTGTTCTGCGAGCTGCAGGCGATGGCGCTCCTGGGCGAGCCGTTTGATTTCTGCTGCCTTCCGCGGCTGGATTAAGCCCTGTTTGCATCGAAACAACAGCTGGGAACCGTGGAGCCAGAGCCAGCAGGCACAGCAAGGAAGAGGATCGGGGTGGCCACTCACCAGCTCTGTGAACGCCAGCAAGGTCAACGGTTTGGGATCAACATCGGTCGTGGCCTCACCGAGCAGAACCTGCCAAGCCACCCCGAAATCCCGACGGCTGGGCGTTGCTGCCGAGAGGATCTCCTTGGTGAGTGAGATGCATCCTGAATTCCCCTCACAGGGCACCAGCAACTCCAGTTGACGCAGGGGAAGGTTGATCCGCTTCCCTTGGGGCAAGAGGTTCAGCTCCGCCTTTCCGCCCTGGAGGGCTAGAACAAGAGCGATCTGAGGGCTGGCATCTGCGGATCGGCCCGGAATTCCCACCAGATCACCCACCCGAATAGGGCCGGAAAGTGGGCTGACGCCAGGTCCTGACAAGCCCTCAGCCTTCTGGATTCACAAACGGCAGCAGGGCCAGTATCCGTGCCCGCTTCACGGCGTTCGTCAGATCGCGCTGTTGCTGGGCTGTCAACCCCGTCAAGCGCCGGGGGAGGATCTTGCCCCGCTCCGTGATGAATTTTTTGAGCAAGTCGATGTCTTTGTAATCAATCGGATCACCGGGCTTGATCGGTGATAAGCGCTTTTTGAAAAAGGAGCTGCTCATGGTCGAACGGTGGGGATAGGCAGTGATGAACGTGAGGTGTCTGGACGTCCTGGAATGGCTCGACAGCGGGAGGTCACTTGATCTCCTTGTGCACGGTGGAGCTGTTGCAGTGGGGGCAGAATTTCTTCAGTTCCAGCCGTTCGCTGGTGTTGCGGCGGTTCTTCTGGGTGGTGTACCGGGACACACCAGGAGACCGCTTGGCGGGGTTGGACCGGCATTCGGTGCACTCGAGAGTGATCACGATCCGGACGCCCTTGTTTTTTGCCATGGAAAGGACGTGCGCCGCTGAGCGAGCAAGTGACAGCCTCCAACCCTACTCCTTGAAAGAAGCAATGCTCCTGTTCCTAGGATGGATGACTGTCGCTCAACGCAACGATGCGGGTCTCGCTCCAATGGTTGAAGGAGCTTCTGATCTGCAAGCCTGAGGCCCTTGAGGCCCTGCCCTTGGCGGAGAGATTGTCGCTAGCAGGTTTTGAGGTAGAGGCCATCGAAGATCTGGCCGCCCAAGCCACAGGCGTGGTGGTGGGCTATGTGGAGACCCGTGAGGCCCACCCCGGTTCAGATCGCCTGAGCGTGTGCCAGGTGCGCACGGATCACGCCGGGGCTCCGTTGCAGATCGTGTGTGGCGCTCCCAACGTGCGTCCTGGTATCCATGTGCCCGTGGCCCTGGTGGGAACCCACCTTCCTGCGGTCAACCTCACGATCAAGTCGGCCCAGATCAGAGGGGTGGAGAGCAGCGGCATGATTTGCTCCCTGCAGGAGCTTGGCCTGGCGGATACGTCTGCGGGCATTGTGATTCTGGAGGATCTGATCCAGGCGATACCGCCGGTTGGCTCACCTGTGGGTCCCCTCCTGGGCCTGGATGACCAGGTGCTGGAGTTGGCGATCACAGCCAACCGACCCGATGGGCTCTCCATGGAAGGGATTGCCAGGGAGGTGGCCGCCCTCTGCGGTGGCACTCCGTCCTTCCCGCCAGTGCCCTCCTTCCCCCCTGCCGAGCCTCTGATGGTGTCTTCCCGCGACCAATCCTTGATGGAAGAGGGGGGAATCTTCAGCATGACCGCCCTGGAGGAGGTGCAGGTGGCACCTTCCCCGCCATGGCTCCAGCGCCGGCTCGAACGGGCCGGTGTTCGGCCCATTAACAACGTTGTGGACATCACCAATCTCGTGATGCTGGAAACCGGCCAGCCCCTCCATGCCTTTGATCAAGAAGCGCTCGCCGAGTGCAGTGGGGGAAAAGCTGATCCTGGGTCTCTTGGGCTTCGCCAAGCTCGACCTGGCGAACCTTTCTGGTCCCTCGATGGGGAGAATCGCTCTTTGGACGGGGAAGCCCTGGTGGTGACCTTCGCCGACAGACCCATTGCCCTGGCAGGGGTGATGGGCGGGGCGGATACGGCGGTGAAGAGCCACACCAAGGCCATCTGGCTGGAAGCTGCCGTGTTTCCCTCCCAGCGGGTGCGGCGCTCGGCCCGCAGTGTGGGCTTGCGCACGGAGGCCAGCGTTCGCTTTGAGAAGGGACTGCCTGTGGAGAGCACCCTCCACGCCTCGGATCGGGCGGTGGCGCTGTTCCAAGAGGTTGCGGGAGCCAGAGCGGTTGGGCGGTGGGTGCTTCAGCGCCAGGCTCCCCCAAGGCCACCAGTGCTGTTGGACCGCGATCGCCTCCACAACCTTCTCGGACCGGTGATCGAAGACAACGAACCCGTTGACTTGGACGATGCCACGGTGGAACGCACCCTGGAGGCCCTGGGCTGTCGTCTGCAGAGGCAAGAAGAGGGTTGGCTCGTGGATGTTCCTCCCTCCCGGGCTCTCGATCTCACCCGGGAGGTAGACCTCATTGAGGAGGTTGCCCGGCTCGTGGGCTACGACCGTTTTGCGTCCCACCTGCCCGATCCCCTCCTCCCCGGTGGGCTGGATCCGGCCCAGCAGGTTGAACGTCGACTGCGCAGGGCCCTCTGCGCTGCTGGGTTGCAGGAAACCTGTGCCCCCTCCCTGGTGGGGATAGCGCCAGGTCGTATCCCCCTGGCCAATCCCCTCCTGAGTGATTTTGGCCATCTCCGCGACAATCTCCATGAGGAGCTGCTGCAGGCAGCCCGTCGTAATTTGCAGGCCTCCCAGGAGGGTTTCTGGGCGTTTGAAATCGGGCGGGTTTTCCGGCAGCCTGCGGGGGACGAACCCTCCAGCGAGGAGGTGGAACTTTTGGTCGGGGTGATGTGCGGGGAACGGCGCAGTGAGCGCTGGAGCACCAGTGGCAAAACCAGACCCCTCACCTATTGGGAGGCGCGCGGTGTGCTGCAGCAGGCCCTCAGTGGCTTTGCCCTCCCCCTGGAGGATCGGCCACCCCAGACCAAGGCGACCCATGGGGGGACCGACAACGGGGCCTACCACCTCCATCCTGGACGACGGGCCGATCTGGTTCTGGAGGGGAGATCTGTTGGCTGGTTTGGCCAGCTGCACCCTGCCCGGGCGGCCTCCCATGATCTTCCCGATTGCACCCATCTCTTCCAACTAGCCATGGCACCTCTTCGGCAGGCGGCCACCCGCCCTGGCCGATGGACGCCTCAATTTCAACCCTTCCCCACTGTTCCCGCTGCAGAGAGGGATCTGGCTCTGGTGGTGCCCATCGACACGTCTGCCGCCGCTCTGATTACGGCGATTCGAAAAGCCGGTCGGCCCCTGCTGGAGCAGGTTGAGCTTGTGGATCGTTATGAGGGACAGCCAATCGCCGAAGGACTGTGCAGCCAGGCCTTCCGGTTGCGCTATCGGGATGCCCAGCGCACCCTCACCGATGGTGAGGTGGAAGCCACCCATCAGAAGGTACGTGATGCCCTTCAGCGCCAATTTGCGGCCCAACTGCGAAGCTAGCCCTGGCAGGGTCACTTCATCCCTGACCGACGCACAACAGCCAAACATTCCACGTGGCTTGTGTTGGGGAAGAAGTCGAGGGGTTGCACGCTTTCCAACAAATAGCCCCCAGCTCCGCAAAGCGCTTTAAGGTCTCTGGCCAGAGTTGCTGGATCACAGCTGAGATAGAGGATCAGGGGGGGGCGATTGGCAAGCAGGGAATCCAGAACAGGTTCCTGCAAGCCCTTGCGGGGGGGATCCAGAAGCACCGCTGATGGATGGTTCTGACGGAGACCCTGCTCGAGATGAAGCGCCACATCCCCTTCCTGGAATCTGCAGCGCTGTGCAAGACCATTTCGTTGGGCATTGGCCCGGGCTAATGCCACCGTGCTGGGGTGCTGTTCGATGCCATGAACATCCCATCCAGCCCTGGCCAGGGGTAGGGAAAAGGTTCCAATTCCGCAATACCCCTCGAGCAAAGTCCCGCCGGGATGACCAAGACTCTCAATGATGAGGCCCGTCGCCCGTTCGGCCTGTTCGTTATATACCTGAAAGAAGGTGTCCGCACCGATCTGAAGCTCCACACCGTAGAAGGGCTCCAGAATCCAGTCACGGCCGGTAATCGTGATTGTTGTGGGGCCAAACAGTCGGTTCCCTCCCTGGGTTTGGAGATTGAGGGTCACCCCCACCAGCTCGGGCCATCGAGCCATCCAGCGTTCAGCGAACAGGGCCAATCCAGGTAGATCCCTGTGGCTGGCGATCAAGGTAATGAGGCGCTCTCCACTGCGCCTTCCGATGCGGAGGGCAAGATGGCGTAGCCCGGATCCCGGGCCATCCGCATCGCCATGACGATCCACGGGCCAACCGCTGGCCTCCAGGTCGGCCTTCAGGGGAGCCACCATTGCGTCAAGACGTGGATCGAGAACGGGGCAGCGATTCATGTTCACGATCTGATGACTACCGCGGCGGTAGTAGCCAGCACGGAGCCTTCCCTCAGGATCCCGTTCCAGGGGAATTACGGCGCGGTTGCGATAGGCCAGCTCCTGTGGAGCCGACAGCAGCGGCTGAACTGCAGGAGGCAACTGCCCGATTCGCTGCAGTGTTTCCAACACCAGCTGATGTTTCCACTTTTGCTGGGCCATGGCCTCCAAGCCCTGGAGGGTGCAACCGCCACAGTGATCCGCAAGGATGCAGGGAGGTTTTCTGCGATGCTCGGAGGGTTGGAGCAGGCGTACCACTTTCCCCACAGCATGGTGTTTGGCTTGATGCACCAGACGAACCTCGACCTGATCCCCTGGAAGGGCCCCCTCCACAAGAATCACCTGGCCTTCAATCCGGCCCACCCCCAAACCACTGCGGGTGAGGTCATCAACGGTGAGGGTCTGAAAGCCCCCGTCCAGCCCCTGTTCCTGTGGCATCGCTCCAGATGTTTCCCCGACCCTATCGGCTGAACTGCAAAGGGGCGTTACACCTTCAGCCCCTGCTCCTTGGATGCTGCATCCGAGCTGGATAAGATCTCTCGGTGTGTGGTCGCTGCCATGAGCGTCGTTCGCGATCTGATCCTCCAGGCTGATGATCAGCTGCGCTATCCCACTGGTGGCGAGCTTCGCACCATGGTGGAATTTCTCACCGGTGGAAGCCGGCGGCTGGAGGTGGTGAAGGTGCTCACGGCCAATGAAAAGAAGATCATTGACGAGGCAGCAAAGCAACTCTTCACGCGCAAGCCTGAATACGTGGCCCCTGGAGGAAATGCCTTCGGCCAGAAACAACGGGCCCAGTGTCTGAGGGATTACAGCTGGTATCTCCGTCTGGTCACTTATGGGGTGTTGGCAGGCAGTACGGAGCAGATCCAGGCCATTGGTCTCGTAGGTGCACGCGAGATGTACAACAGTCTGGGGGTGCCCATGCCTGGCATGGTAGAAGCCATGCGCACAATGAAGGAGGCCGCCATCTCGCTCCTGAGCAATGATGACGCCGCACTGGCTGGTCCTTACTTTGATTTCCTGATTCAGGGCATGCAGACCAGCACCTGATGGCGACCTGCCAAGTTCCTCCAACCGATTGGTTTCTTCACTCGCCAAACCTGGCGAGTTTTTTTTGGCATTCGAAAGCAACACCATCATCAGCCAGCATCTCATTTTCCTCGGATAAGTCTCGTTTCAGGACTTAGAAATAGTCTTGTCCGAGACGAATGACTCGGCCCGATAGTCGCCCCATCTGAGCTCGGCAAGATTCATGGGCTGAGGTTGAAGGTTCGGGATTGCTGATCTGTGTCAAACACAGATCAGCAGCGGCTGAAAATCCAGTTTCTGTCTTGATTCTACGTTTGGCCAAAAACCAATTGGACAGATTTTGCTCGCGTGAAGTCGCTAATGATCAATGGGAGGAATGCGGCGGCTAGAAATCGATCTTTTTTGCATGATTGGCTGTCGCATCTCAGACACATTCAAAGACCCAAAGAGGGTCTTATCTGAGCTCTATGCAATGCCACCGGGTCAGGGCCTTGGAAAGGAGCAGGGAAGGGAGCGTCAACTAATTCTCTTCTTGGATTCGTGATGAGTCTTTTGCTGAGTCCTTTGCGTATTTACTGGGACTCCCTAGCCGTCTTGTTGCTTGGGCCGATACAGCTCCTTCAGCAGCTGGTAGGCCTCGTTAAGGCGGCGCATGGCATCCAGGGAACCGCCAGAATCAGGATGGTGTTTAAGGGCCATCTCCCTGTACGCCTCCCGGATTTGGGTCAATGTGACCCTTTGGCCGGGGTCCGTTGGCAGCTGGAGCTGGCGGAGGGCACCTTGCAGGGTCATGGTTGATTCCAGCGTCTGGAAGGATGTTCCCCGTTGCCGACGTCGGAATCGGTGGACAAAACGGTGCATCAGAGTGGGGATCCGGAGGGGAAGGGTGTCTGCACTAAACGGATCTTCCAGCACCCCTGCGATCACCATCACCCCTGCCAAACTTGGGGTCTCTTCACGCCAGCTAGGACCGATCTCCCTCATCAAGCGACCCGCGGCCGACCAGGTGAAGATCTTCCCCTCGCAAAGGTCGCCATGAGGCCAGATGTCATGGGCCAGCCAGCCCATGGCGGCTTCCACGACGGCAGCATTGGGGGGTTGGCCAAAGAGATTGAGCCAATGGGTCTGGGCTCTCTCCAGACATTGGTTGAGCAGACCTTCCGAGAGTTGGGGCCAGGGTGTCACGCCATCAACTGAGAGATCGGCTTCGGCACCAGCTCCCAAACTCCTTTTGAGGCTTTGAGACCGCTTTCGAACAAATCCAGGGAGGTCGATTCCCTTGCCAGCGGTTTTTCTCTTTTTCTGAGGAGGGTCTGGGGAGTCCTTCCCTTCAGCGTCCAGACGCCACCCTTCCATCGCCCCTTGTCCCAATCCCACAAGCACGAGGGCGGCACAGTCATCCAGGAGGTCGTCTTCCTGTGTCGGAGCCGTCGGGGTCGATGCATCAGGGATGGAAGGGGAAGGGTTCGGCGAAAACAGTTCTTCAAGAAGACGCTCCAGCACATCCCCTCGATTTCTTAAACCCCACTCTTTTTTCAATGCATCGATATGGGCGATCCTTGCTTGTGACATCTCCAGGGTGAGACGCCGTCGTGATGAGGAAGGGGGGTGGGTTGGTGGTGGTGGATCCATGACAGCTGCCTAAGGCGATTGTTGCCACTGCTGGAGCAGACGCTTCTGGACATCCATTGCGTCTCTATAGCGATCAGTCAACCCTCCTCCGGAACGTCTCTGGCGTTGGGGGGTGTTGGGGTAGCGAAGAATCTCCACTGGAGGGAGGATGGGACCCACCTGTCGGGGCTTGGATTTCCCAGCGGGGGGTGAAGACATCCGTGGGGGAAGAGACGGATTCACGATGGCCATAGGTTGCCTTCGCTCCCTTTGTTGCACCTCCGTGAGCTGGCTGGTTGGCACGACGCTGAGAAGGTGACCTGGGGTGGAGTCTGCCGGATAAACCAAGGAGATGCGAACAGGCGTACTGCGCCCGGCTTCCAGTTGAAGGGGAGCCAAGGACAGGCTCTGCCCCGACCTCAGCCCAACATGAACAGCCTGAAGGCCCTCCGGCCGGTGGATTTCAATGGAACCACGAAAGGCGGTGAAGGGTGCCCGCCCGGCAACGGGTGACGGGTGGCTCAGCACAATGTCGTAGGCGCCCTGACCGACCAGATTGAGGTCGACATCAAAGCGAACGCCATAGGTGCCAACGTTATCCAAGGCAGAATCCACGATACGGCTGGCGAGCGGATTGACTTGCACTTCACCCGTGCCGAAGTGGGTGCGTCTTGTGCTTGTCAGAGGCACGTGGAGCGGACCCTGCCTATTGAGATCATGGCTCAGGGAAGCTTTGTAATGATCTCCGATGGCTACTCCGCCCACCCGGGAGAAAATTGTTCCAGCCTTAATTTCAGCAATACGCTGCAAATACACCCGTCCAGGTGCCAATTGGCCCTGATCCATTACGGTAAAGAAATCATCATCCCTCTGGGGATTTTTTGCAGCCACCACCGCAATCTGAAATGGCCCATTGCTGCGCCCCTTTAGTAACGCATTGGCAATGCCAAGAGCAGGAAGCGGCGTATGAAAAAGCACCACCCGACCTCTTGGGGGAACAATGACCGTTTCCGTCAATTGGGGATCAAGTCGCCCCCTCAGCAACTGCACTGCCGTGGCATCCCCCGGGCCTGTGTTCCAAGGGCGGGGTCCCAGCGGTCGTACTCCCATGAGATGCTTGGCAAGATAAGGTGCTTCAAAACTGTTGCGAACCGCACCTGCAGAGAATTGAATTCGGACGGGTTTGTTCTTTGGATTGACAAGAATGGCTGCAAGGGTGAGTTCACTACGTCGTTGCGAGGCTGAGATAGACCCCCTGTAGGTTGGGAAGTACTTGTGGTGAAGGTGCAGTCCAAATTCACCATCAAACGTATAAGCAGGCATCTCGACAGGCATACCATTTTCTGCTGCAACCGCTGTGCCAGGAACCGTGCTGATCAGCAGGCCTGGTCCTTCCACCTCTTCAGGCTGGTTGGAGTGCAGGACAGGAACCGCATTGAACTGACCATTTAGCGGCACGGCACGTTGGCCGTCCATCAGGGCGACGTAGGACTGAGCCCATACCCTTGGGTGCAGAACAAGGAGGGATCCACAGGCCAGGCTCAGGAGCAAGCGAGCGGGGATGGGACGGAACACCGCAAGCACGTCGCGCCGGACACAGTCTTTAGGAAGCTGCCCATCATGCCGACCCGTGGCCCAACTGCCCAAAATTCACAGACTCCTTCTCAACGGAATGCTCAGGTCGCTAGAACCATCTAAGAACAGCTCCCGACCCATGTTTTCACCTTTTGTCTGCTGCGCCGCACCCCTGGCGGAGGATCCAGGGGTGCGTCACCTGCGTTACCAGGAGGGCAAGTTACGCATGCTCACCTTTTGGCGCGATGGGTTGGAGCGCCAGCTAGCGGCGGTGACTGCCGCGATGGCCACCCTCGAGCAACAGATGGAGCGAGACCGCGCGTCCGCACAGAACTAGAAGGTTCAGTCAGGGGTGTTTGGCAAAGTTGGTTGCGCAGGTTGTCCAGGCCACGGTGCAGGCATCGCTGAACAGTCATTGCGCTCACATTCAGGGATGCGGCTGTCCGTCGGTAGCTCCATCCCTGCAAAACCACCCCACGCAGCACCTGTTGGGTGCGTGGATCTAGTCCCTTCAACAGCTCTTCGACATTGACCTGGCTTTTTGGAAGATCCTCTTGGGGCTCCATGGCTGGAGACGAGATCTGTTCAAGCAGGGCATCATCAAGTGGGGCTGGACGGCAAAGCTGTCGATGACGTTGGAGGATCTCCGAGTGCTCTTCCGTGATCTTTAGGGTTTCGCCCATGATGGCACTAGGGCCTTTCTCCAGGCGCTGCAACCGGCACTGCAACTCGGCTTGGCGACGGGGCAAGCGCACGGGAGCGGCGACATCCCGCAGATAGTGGAGGATGGCCCCGCGGATGTGGGGCCTTGCAAAGGCCGAAAAGGGTGTCTCGTTTTCCGGTCTGAAGAGTTCAGCAGCCCTGATCAGGCCGAGCAACCCCACCTGGATGAGATCGTCCTGGGGTTCAGGGCAGCGACGCCAGTAGTGATGGGCAACAGGCAGCACGAGGTGACGATGGGCCTCCACAAGGGCATTGCGGCGCCGGAGCGCCTGAATCGCTGTTGCGGATTGGTTGCAATGGCAGTGAAGGGGACGGGGGCGACGGGTGGTGCAGGTGTTCATGGGACAGCGTGTTCAGAGGTTGGTAGGCACCCGAGACCAGGATTTCGATCCGTGAGCGGAGGGATCCAGGACTCCTCCCTAGATCAGCCTGTTTCGAGGCCCCTGACTAGCGTAAAAACACCTGATTTTCTTGCTTATCATCCTGTGGGGCCGCCACCTCCTTCAGGAGGGCCCAGGGGCCATGGGCTCTCAACCAGCCGAGATCGGAATGGGCGGTGCACAGGAGAAATCCTGCAAAGCCAAGGCCATTGATGCTGAATCCAGCGCAATGCTCCT
>JBBARZ010000033.1:0-21465 GCA_040399505.1 Cyanobium sp. | reverse complement strand
TCCGCCAGGGTGGTGAGATTGCGCAGGTGGATGAGGTTCCAGGGCAATTCCCTGGGGGCGATCACCAGGGGCCAGCCCTCCTTGAGGTGCACATCGGCGGCCCGTTCAATCAGATCCAAGGCCACCCCGGAGGCGATGCGTCCCACGGTGCCCATGCTGGCGGGCAAGATCACCATTCCTGCCGTGCGATAGCTGCCACTGGCGATGGGAGCCGCCTGATCATTCCAGCGATGGCAGCGCAACACGCCAAGGTCACATCCGATTCGCTCCCGCCAAAACGCCTCCTGGGCCTCGGGGTCATAGGGAACCAACACCCCTAACTCTGCCCGCCAGACAGCCATGGCGCCCCGGCTGGTCACCACATCCACAGTAAGACCGGCCTTGAGGAGGAGATCCAAGGCTCGCTGGGCCAGAGGCTGGGCGGAGGCTCCAGACATCGCCAGCACGATGGGAAGCGATGGGGGAGGGGAGGTCATGCGGCTCAGGGGGTGTCCTGCCCCTCCGCTCCATCCGCGAGCTCGTCGTCCTCGGGCAGAACCACGGAGAGGTCGATCTGGTGGCGCAACACATCCACTTTTTCAATCAACACCTGCACCAGATCTCCCACCATGAACGTCCGCCTTCCCTTGCGGCCCACGAGCTGGTTTTGGCGCGATCGGTATTCGTACCAATCGTCCTTAAGGGAGCTCACATGCACCAGCCCCTCCACCATGGAGGGCGGCACTTCCACAAAGAAGCCGTAGCTCTGCACCCCGCTGATCACGCCCTGGAGGATCTGGCCAACCAAAGGCTGGGCAAAGCGGGCCTGGGCCAGGGCCAGGCGATCCGCCTGAAACTCCGCCAGAGCTTGCCGGCGCCCATTGAGACGCAAGACAAGCCCATGGCGCAGGCTCTCCTCAAACGGGGCCAACTGGGCCGGGGTGAGCAGGGGCCAGTCAATGGCGCCATGGGAGGCGTCGGAGGCCAGATCCACACTCGTTTTGTGGCGCACCGTGGGCCTGTCCTTGCCCTCCAGCAGCAGGGTGACGAGCAGGTGCTGGTTGAAGAGATCCCCATAGTGCAGGCTGGGACACGTCCAGGGAGCGGCGGCAATGGGATCGCCGGCCAGGGCATTCGCCCCGGGCTGGTCACTGAGCTGGGTGATCTCCAAGCTGTCGCGAATCTGCTGCTGCCACACCCGACTGCGATCGGTGTTGGAAAAGGCCGCGGCTAGCTCGGCGGCGCTGGCATTGCCTTCACTGCTGAGCTCGAGGGGGATTTCGAGGGCCAGGGCCGCTTTGGCCACTTCATTGATGGCGGAGGGATCCGGGGCCGGATTGACGGCATAGATCGCAGGTAACCCAAAGGCCGCCAGGTGGTGGCCCAGGGCCCGGTGGGCCACCAGGAGGCTCTCCCGCAGCAGGGCAGCGGGGTGGGCATCGGGCAGCGTCACCAACCAACCGGCCCGGCCGGCATCCGGGCCGGGCCGCCCCCCATCACCGAGTGCTTCCAGGGGTGGGATGGGCACATCCAGTTCGATCGAGCCGGCCGCCAGGCGCCGTTGCCGCAGCAGCCCCACCACGCTCACCATCTGCTCGAGAAGCTCCAGATGGGCCTTGTGAGCCTTGAGCGCAGCAGGGAGGGTACGGGCCTTGGGCTTGCGCTCCGCCAGGGCTTCGAGGGCGGCCCCATCCACCGTGGCGAGAGGGCAGATCCGGCTCAGTTGAAACCGGTAGTGCTCCAGTTCCCCTTCAGGCCCAAGATCGAGAGCAACGGAAAGGGCCGCCTGTTCCACTCCCGCGGAAAAAGCGGAGGCTTTCGCCAGGCTGGGGGGCAGGAGCGGCCGCCATTGGCGGCCCAGGGGAACCGCTTCTCCCTGATCCCGGATCCAGCTGTCGACCGTGGTGGCCATGCCGAGCCGTTCGGCAATCGCCGGGGCGTGGACCCACAGTCGCCAGCCCCCGTCCCTGGCCTCCAGGGAGAGGGCCGGGAGCATGGGCGCATCGCCGGCCCGCCAGGGCTGCACCAGCAGGGTGGGGAGGTCGGTGAGATCCTGGCGGCCCTTCTCGGCGGGTGCCTTGACGGTGAGCCGGGGCGTGGAGCCCGCATCCTGCAGCAACTGATGCTTCACGAGCAGCAGTTCAAGGTCGGTATCATCACCCCCTTCCACGGGCAGACTGCGGGCCACATGCCCCTGGGGAGCCAACTGGGCCACGGGGAAGCGGTCGATCTGCACCTCCACCACGTGGGAGTCGCGCTGCTCCAGATGGCTGGCGTCAGCCTCCGGGAGCGCCACGGTGGTGAGCAGCCGATCATCCAGGGGCACGGCCACAAGGCGCTCGCCCTGGCGCTCCACATGGCCCAGCATGCGGGTGGTGTGGCGCTGAAGGATGCACTGCACACTGCCCTCGGGAGAGCGACGCCTCCCCCCTTCCCGGGTGATGCGCACCAGCACCCGATCCCCGTTCCAGGCGTGATTCAGCTGGTGGTCGCGGATGTAGATGTCTTCGCCGTCATCATCCCGGAGGGCAAAACAGAATCCCTTGCTCGAGCACCGCAGGCGGGCCGGGATCAGATCGGGGCACTCCAGTCGACGCACCCCCTCCTCCCCGGTCTCCACCAGGGCAAGACGCTCCAGGGCCTCCAGACCGATGCGCAGTTTTTCCTGCTCGTCTGTGGCCGTCAGTCCAAGGGCCTTCTCAAGGTGGGCCGGGGGCAGGCTTTGATCCGTGGAGAGCTGGTCAAGCAGGTCGGCGACCGTGAACTTCATCGTCGAAGAGAACAGGGGGGAGCTGGGCGTGGAGAGAGCAGAACGCGCCAACCACAGGAAGATGTCCTGCGGTGAGGCGGCGAAACCAGCCAGGGCATCTCAAGGTGACTTTAGGAACCCGGCGGAACCGGATCCCCATCCCCTGTGGATGAGGAGGCCTCCTCTGTGGCGCTAGAGCGAAGAATCAGCCGCAGGCCAAGGATCAGAAACCCGCCGGCGGCAGCGAGCTGCAACCAGTCGGTGGGGATCACGGCCGTGAGGGTTCCGCCGGCCGCCGACCCAAGCAGGCTCGCCAGCACGAGGGCTGTGGCACTCCCGGCAAACACCGCTCCCGGACGACTGGAGGTGCCACTGATGCTGACGATGGCCAGCTGGGTTTTGTCCCCCAGCTCCGCCAGGAAAACGGTGGCAAAGGTGGAGGCAAGCAGGGCAAACATGGACTAGGACAACGGCAGAATGGGGGGCGGTGCAAGGTGGAGCACCGCTTGGCGGCCGAGCCAGAGGCCTAGGCCCACCATCAGCACACCCGCGGCCCGCTCCAGTTGCTGGGGGGCCATCACGGACGACAACCAGCGGCCCAGCAGCACCCCCACAAGGCTGGAGCAGATCAGGGCCAGGGAGGCCCCGATCGCCACCACGACGGGCCGACCGGACTCGGCTGCCAGCAGCAGGGCCGCGAGCTGGGTTTTATCCCCCAGTTCCGCCAGAAACACGGTGCCCGCCGTACTCAGAAACACCGACAGCCAGCTGGATGCCCCCGCGGCAGGGAGGCCGATGGGATCGCTGGAGGAGGGGAGGGATTCGGGGGGGGGCTCTGGAGACGTCATGGCTGGCGAAGCGCCCGAAGGAAGCGCCGCATCACCCTGCCACGGCCCCCACTCTCGCTGCGAATCTGTTGGCGGCAGAAAGAAATCGCCAGGGCATCTGCCGCCTGATCCCTGACACCCATCATTGAGAGGATGGTGCTCACGCGGCAGAAGTCAGGTCGGTTGGCATAAATCCGGCAACGCCGACCGCCGGTATCGTAGTGAACACACCAACCGTCGTCCCCCACCATGGCCAGATAGATCTGGCGTTGCTCGGCGTTAAGCATGGCAAGGGCTTCCGGCCTCAGGTCGGGGTCGAGGCGGCAGCAGGCACCACAGCCCGAAATGCACTGCCAACTCGGAGGGCGATGGCCCATCACGGGTTTCTTGAACGCATAGCTGTGACAAGCCATCACAGTGATCCTGAGTATGGACCACCACCGTCAGAGCAGGCCCTAGGCTGCTGCCGCACGCCATCCGCCTGCGAGAATTGCACCATGGGCATTGATTTTCACCTGATTGCCAACTTCATGGCTCTGGCGCTGATCACGTTGGCGGGCCCCGCGGTGATCTTCATTCTTTTCTATCGCCGCGGCGCCCTCTGAGGTCATCATCCTGCCAAGCCCAGGGCCATGACCGCATCTTGAAAGAGCGCCCGCACGTAGGGATGTTCCCCGTTGAACTGTGGGCTTGCCTGGGATCCTTCCCAGTGGAGAGATGAGCACACTTCTTGACCGGCGGCATTGCGAATCACCAGGCCCCTGCCACGAAGGGCACAGCTGTAGTGTCGGTCCCCGCGTAGGAGTACTACCCCGTCTTCTCCCTGATGACTCGGCCTGACGGCCACCAAATCGGCCAGGAGTCGCTGTTGCCCTTGCCAGGAATCCTGGCGAAGGCGGTAGGCCACATCCACCAGGGAAGGGAGAGGGCCCTTCCCCTCCCAACGCCAAGCCATCGCCTGCAGGGGCGTTCCCCCCTGGCTGAGGGTGAGCTGGAGATGGCCACCTCTGAGGATTTTTTGCTGCTCCACCCGACACCCCACGCTCCAAAAGAGAGGCATCGGATGGGCTACCCCAAAGGGACCCAGGCGCTGCAGTGCCTGCCAGAGCTCCCGATCGATCCTCTCCAACCGAAGGTGGGCTTCCGGCTCCACCATCAATCCGTCCGGGTCGTTCTGAAGCCAGGTATCCGCCAGATCTTCCAGGCGCTCCTGCAACCGGGCCAGATGGGCCGCCTCCACGGTGAACCCCCCCGCGGCCGCATGGCCCCCAAATCGCTCCAAGAGTGGAGCGCAGGCGCTGAGAGCCTGATCCACCGCAAATCCCCGGGGCGCCCGCACCGACGCCCGTAGCCGTCCGTTTCCCTCCCCCCCCAGCAGGGCCACCGGACGCCCTAGCCGCTCCACCAGCCGAGCGGCCACGATCCCGATCACGCCATGGTGCCAGTGGGGTTGGGCCAACAACACAAAAGAAGGGCAGCGGGGGCCATCGGCTTCCAGGAGAGCCAAGGCCTCGGCCTCCAGGGCCTGACAGAGCTCCCGCCGCTCCCGATTAAGGGCATCACAACGGCGGGCCAGTTCCATGGCCCGATCCCGATCCATGGTGGTGAGCAGCTCCACCACCAATAGGGGATCTCCAAGCCGTCCCACCGCATTGATCCGTGGCGCTAGCTGAAATCCCACCGCTTCCGCATCGATGGGCGCTTCCTGAAGCCCGGAAAGCTGCATGAGGGCGCGCAGGCCCGCTAGGCGAGTTCCGGCCAGTCGAGGCAACCCCTGGCGAAGCCAGCGGCGGTTGACGCCCTGGAGAGGCGCCATGTCGGCAATCGTGCCGATACAGAACAGCTCCATCGCCATCTCCAGCCCCTCCCGGCTGCCCAGTCGTTGGGCTAAGGCTCGTGCCAGCACATAGGCCAGACCCACCCCTGCCAATCCCCTGTAAGGCGAGTCCGGGGGGGTGAGGGCTGGATGGAGCAGGGCAAGGCAGGGGGGCAATACCTCCGGGAGGGTGTGATGATCCGTGAGAATCACATCGAGGCCAAGGTCAGCGGCCCGTTCCAGGGCTTCTTTGGCACTGACCCCGTTGTCCACCGTGATCAGAAGAGTGACCCCCTCGGCCGCCAGGCGCTCCACCATGGCCCGATTTAGGCCGTAGCCCTCCTCCTGGCGGCTAGGGATGGCTGGTTGGGGACATCCCCCAAGGCGCTGAAGCAGACCGGTGAGCAGGGCAGTGCTGGTCATGCCATCCGCGTCGTAATCCCCGCAGATCGCCACGGCTTCTCTCCGCTTCGCTGCCGCGGCCAAGCGGCTTACAGCCTTTTCCAGATCAGGAAAGTGGAGCGAGGCCTCGGGGGGCTCTGGCGGATCAAGCAGATCCGTGATGGCCTGCCGATCGCCCTGCCCCCGCCGTGCCAGCACAGCCCACAATTCCACTGGCAGGCCATGACTGTCAGCCCTACCCCCTTGGATCGGCAGAGGGGGAGGCAACCTCCAGGCAGAGAAAGGCACGACAGCGCAACGTCCAACAAGTGAGGGCATTGTGGAGGGGCCTCGCCCCGTGCGCATCCCCCACGGGACGGGAAACTGGGACAACCCCGATGACAAACCTGAGCGCAACCTATGGGATGGAAGGCACTGCTCTGGGATGTGGATGGAACCCTTGCTGAAACGGAGTTCCATGGGCACCGCCAGGCCTTCAACCAGGCGTTTAGGGACGCCGGACTCCCCTGGTGCTGGGATGGGGCCACCTATCGCCAGCTGCTGGCGATCAGCGGAGGTAGGGAGCGCATCCGCCACTTTCTGGAACTGCACCAGAAGGGCCCCGTCTCGGACAACCTGGTGGAGTCGCTCATGGGGGCCAAGCAGGAGGCCTATGCCACCCTGGCTCGTAGCGGCGAGTTGCCCCTGTGTCCCGGGGTGAAGCGTGTGGTGAGCGAAGTGGCCCGTCATGGTCTTCCTCAGGCCTTGGTCACGACCAGTTCCCGATCCGCCGTGGCCGCCCTGCTGGAGGGGCACGGCCAGGGGTTGGCTGATGCCTTTGCGTTCTGGATCTGTGGAGAGGATGTGAAAATGAAAAAACCAAGCCCTGAGGGCTACCAACTGGCCTTGAACCGTCTCAACCTCGCCAGCACGGAGGTGTTGGCGCTTGAAGATTCCCCCCAGGGGCTAGCCGCCGCCAGGGGGGCATGCCTGCCCTGCCTGCTCACCCTGGGGGATGAAGCGGTGGGTGGCGGTCAGGCCGTGGGGCCAGAGGCCTCCCCTTGGTGGCAGGCAGCCAGGGCTGCGGTGAACCACCTGGGAGATGACCAGAGACCCACGAAGGTGTTTCAGGGTCCCTCTTGTCAGGACGGAAGAGTCACGTTGTCCTGGTTGCAACGCCTGGTGGTGCGGGAATGGGCCGATCTCCGCTGACACGCCCCTCCGCTGTGGATGGTCGTCCGAGGCAACAGACGCGCCTTCAACTGGTGTTGGATCAATTTGAACGAAGCCTTCGTGCCCAGATCGGCAACCGTTGGGCCACCGGCAGCGCTGCTCTGCTAGCCCTACTCGGAGGAATCTTTCTGGGGGAGAACCTCTCAGCCATCCTTTTGTGGAAACTCACGGGGGGCCGCCCGATCCTGGTGCTGGGGATGGTGGTGGTCTATGAGGTGCTGGTGAGACTCCGCACATGGGCCGTAAGCGACGTGCCTCCCCTAGGGTGGGTGGTAGTTGACAACATCAGAATTGGCGTTGTGTTCGCCCTGGTGCTAGAGGCCTTCAAACTGGGTAGCTAGAAACTCCCCACAGAGTGAGAAGCGGCCGTCGAGATCAGGCCTCTTCTTCCGCAGATGGATCGACCGGATATTCAAATCCCCGAGCACGGCCACTGAGCACAGCCTTGCCAATGGAAAGAGCCTTCAGGGCCGCATCACCCGCCTTGGCCTTCCACCGGGCGTGACGCTGGTTGCGTTTGCCCTTGGAGGTTTTCTTCTTCGGAACTGCCATAACCCGACCTGCTTTGCCAAAGGTTGATCTTCCTAGGTCAGGCGACCTTCCGTCAAATCGCTAGCATCCACCTACATGATTTAACCAGTGGATCCTTCGCCACCCCCCCTTCGAGCCCTCATCCCTGCACCGTGGCTCCTGGCGAGCGCTGCTCCCGCTGAGCCGTCTGTTCCAGCGGGCATGCCCGAGGCATCCACCGCCTCAGGCCAACGCCCCGTAGAAAAAGGATCCCCCGAAAAAGCACCTTCAGAAGGCAGTAAGAAAGAGGCACTGACCAAACCGGACAACTCGGCTTCACCCCTAGGCTTCTCCCTAAGGGGCCTCAAACAAACCTCGCCCTCCTACAGCCAGCTCCTCATCGACATGAAGGGCGGTGCCGTGAAGGAGATTCTCCTGTCGCCCCGCCAACGGGTGGCCACGGTCACCTATGGCGACGGTCGAACGGCCAATGTGGCCCTGTTCAATGACAATCAGCTGTTGCTGCGCACTGCTGAGCAGCATCGGATTCCGCTGTCCGTGAGGGATGAGCGACAGGAAGAGGCCATGGCGGGCCTTCTCGGAAATCTGCTCCTCGCCTCCTTACTTCTGGGTGCCCTGGCGCTTCTCATCAGGCGCTCCAGCCAGGTGGCCAACAAAACCCTTGGGTTTGGCCGGAGTCAGCCCCGGGTTCAGCCTGAAGGGGCCTCAACCGTCCGCTTTGAGGATGTGGCGGGGATTGCTGAGGCCAAGGAGGAATTGCAAGAGGTGGTCACCTTCTTGAAATCTCCGGAACGCTTCACCTCCATCGGCGCCAAGATCCCCAAAGGGGTGCTGTTGGTGGGTCCCCCGGGCACGGGGAAAACCCTTCTGGCCAGGGCCATCGCTGGGGAAGCCGGGGTTCCCTTTTTCTCCATGGCAGCATCGGAGTTCGTGGAGTTGTTCGTGGGGGTGGGCGCCAGCCGGGTGCGCGACCTGTTCCGCAAGGCCAAAGCCAAGGCTCCCTGCATTATTTTTATCGACGAGATTGATGCCGTCGGCCGTCAGCGGGGAGCTGGAATCGGAGGGGGCAACGATGAGCGGGAGCAGACCCTCAACCAGCTCCTGACAGAAATGGATGGGTTTGAAGACAATTCCGGAGTGATTCTTCTGGCAGCCACGAATCGCCCTGATGTCCTCGATGCGGCCCTCATGCGGCCGGGACGCTTCGACCGCCGCATCATCGTGGATCTCCCAGACCGGAAGGGTCGAGAAGCCATCCTGGCGGTCCATGCCCGCACTCGCCCCCTCGATGAGAAGGTGTTGCTCTCCGATTGGGCGGCCCGCACACCTGGCTTTTCCGGAGCCGATCTTTCCAACCTGCTCAATGAGGCTGCCATCCTCACCGCTCGCCGAGAGGAGAACAAGATTGACGATCGCGCTATTAGTGATGCCCTGGAGCGCATCACCATGGGTCTCACGGCGGCTCCCCTTCAGGACAGTGCCAAAAAACGCCTGATCGCTTACCACGAGGTGGGCCATGCCCTCCTCTCTTGTCTGGTACCCCATGCGGACCGCCTAGATAAAGTCACGCTCCTGCCCAGGGCAGGGGGAGTGGGAGGGTTCGCCCGCACCATTCCCGATGAAGACATCCTGGATTCCGGCCTGATCAGCCGGGCCTACCTGCTGGCACGGCTGGTGGTGGTGCTGGGAGGCCGCGCTGCGGAACTGGTGGTCTTTGGCCCGAGTGAGGTCACCCAGGGCGCCTCCAGTGATCTGCTGATGGTGAGCCGGATCTGTCGGGAGATGGTCACCCGTTACGGCTTCTCCAGCCTGGGGCCCGTTGCCCTAGAAGGAGATGGGGCGGAAGTGTTTCTAGGGAGGGATTGGATTCGGGCGGAACCCCACTACTCCCAGGACACGGGCAACCGAATTGACACGGTGGTTCGGACCCTGGCCAAGCAATCCCTTCAAACAGCGGTCTCGCTCCTCGAGCCAAGGCGAGAGCTGATGGATCGGCTCGTGGAGCGCCTCATCAACGAGGAAACCATCGATGGGGAGAGTTTTCGCCAGGAGGTGGACTCATGGCAAACGAAACACCCCGATGTCCCATCGCCCACCGGCCCGACTGTCCAGAGTTCAGCCAGCCAGTCCTCACTCCTGACCCGTTAGCCCTCCGGCGAAACGGATGTCCAGGCTGCGGAGATAGGTGTGGAGGCCAGCATCCTGAATGGGCAAGAGGCGAGCGGGCTGTCCACTGGGGTTGACATGTGAATGCCAGTAACCCGGAGGGGTGAGGAATACGCCACCGGTTTCCCAATCAATCCGCTTCGGCCGATGGATCCTCCCCTCTCCATCGAGTTCCGTTCCCACCAGGGTGTGGCAACCCGGTGCGGCCTCCAGGATGAGATCAATGGCCACCGATTGGTGGCGATGGGGGGCCTGTATCGCCCCGCCAGGCACCACACCCACCATGGCCCAGAGGGTGTGGCTCACGGTTCGGGTGGCGGGCATGGCCCCGTGGGCCAGCAGCACGCTCAGGCGGTTGCTGCGCGCCGCAGTGGGATCGGCCATGAGGCGGTTTAATTCCCCATCGATACGCTCCCGGCTGAAGAAGCAAGGTGAGAAGCGAGCCTCCACGGGGCTCACCCCCAGATAGCGAAGCAGGGGGCCGTCGTGCACCCAGTAAAGAAGACTGGCCTCCCGGGCGCTCAACTCGGGGGAGTACCCATGGGGAAGAACAAACAAATCGCCCTGGGCCCATTCAAGGGACTGGGGAAGAGGATCCGACTGGCCCGGAAAGGACAGCCCCCCTGCCCCCTTCAACACATAGAACAGCGAGCTACTGGCCGCCGCCTCGGGGCAAAGGGGTTCCTCGGGATGGAGGAGAACGTAATGGGCGGCTAGGGCTGGGCTCGTGGCAGGCCCATCACAGCCAAGAGACCCGCTCAGATCCAGGGGATGGATGGAGGACAGAGCAGGCTCCAATGCCGGTGGGCGCCACTGTTTGAGGGGGATGGGCTCCGTGAGTCCGGGTCGGATCGGATTGGCGGCCTGGCGGTAGTCGTAAATCCGTGCCGATGCTTCCCAGCTTTGAGGCACGGAGGGGGTAATGGTCACAGGCTTAGCCACCGGCGACGGCGGGAACAATGCTCACCTCATCGCCTGGATTGAGGCTGGTAGTTTCATTCTCAAGAAAGCGAATATCCTCGCTATTCACATAAAAATTTAGAAACCTTCGGATCTTGCCGTTCTCATCGCAAAGCCGGGTGCGAATGCCCGGGAACGCAATTTCCATGGCATCAATCAGATCGGCCACACTCTTCGCCTCCAGGCTCACACTGGCCTGATCAGCGGTGTATTTCTGCAGGGGAGTGGGAATAAGAACTTGAACGACCATAGTGGGTGAAAGTCAGCTGGGTGATAGAGAATTCCGATGGCCCTGGGCCTGCCCCCATGCCGTGCGGAAGCTGGCGAGTTGGGGCTCAATAGTGAAAGGCTCGCCAATGGAAGAAGCAATGGCTTCAGTGGTTTTTAGTCCATTGCCGGTGATGTAGGCCACGGTGGTTTCGGCAGGATCAATGCGGCCCTGCTCCACCAACTTTTTCAGTACCGCAATGGTGGTTCCACCCGCTGTTTCCGTAAAAACACCCTCTGTTTCAGCAAGCAACTTGATCCCCTCGATGATCTCCTCATCGGAAACAGCAGCGATACTGCCTCCGGTGCGATTGGCGATGTCGATTGCATAGGGGCCATCCGCTGGATTGCCAATGGCAATCGATTTGGCAATGGTATGGGGTTTGACGGGCTTGATGAAATCCCGTCCCTCCTGAAAGGCCTGGGCAATGGGCGAACATCCCTCCGCCTGGGCGCCGCTGAAGCGCACGGTCTTCTCCTCTACCAAACCCACCTGTACGAATTCCTGGAATCCCTTGCAGATCTTGGTGAAGAGAGAGCCGGAGGCCAGGGGGGCAACGATATGATCGGGGAGCTGCCATCCCAGCTGTTCTACCACTTCATAGGCCAGGGTTTTGGATCCTTCGGAGTAGTAGGGACGCAGGTTGATGTTGACGAATCCCCAGCCGTAGGTGTTGGCAACCTCAGAGCAGAGGCGATTCACCTGGTCGTAATTCCCCTTAACCGCCATCAGTGTGGGGTTGTACACCAATGTGCCCAGGATCTTGCCGGATTCCAGATCGGAAGGGATGAACACACAGCACTCCAAGCCGGCATGGGCGGCGATGGCTGCAGTGGAGTTGGCAAGATTGCCCGTGCTGGCACAACTCACGGTGGTGAATCCCAGCTCCTTGGCACGGCTTAGGGCAACGGAAACCACCCGGTCCTTGAAGGACAGGGTGGGCATGTTCACCCCATCATTCTTGATGTAAAGCGACCTCAATCCCAGCATCCTGGCGAGGCGGTTGGCCTTCAAAAGGGGGGTAAAGCCTGTGCCCACATCGATGGGATCGGCAGATACGGGAAGGAAATCTCGGTAGCGCCAGATCGAGGCGGGCCCGGCTTCAATGGTGGCGCGACTGACACGGGAACGGATCACGTCGTAGTCGTAGACCACCTCAAGGGGGCCAAAACACACGTCTTCGCACACATGCCGAGGTCCAGCGTCGTAAAGCTGGCCACATTCCTTGCAGCGCAAACCCGTGAAGGTGGGCCCACTGCGGGTGGCTGGGGTCATGCTGACGGTCACATGGGAACCCTGATCTGAACCGACGCTAACAGCACCAACCCAGCAGTCCTTTTAAATCCGACCTCCAGTATCGGGTATTTTGTTTTCACAGCTGCTGACCCCCAACGGCTTCCTGCCCGCTCTTTGCCTACGCTCCATGGGTGGCACTTTTTGATCCCAAGCCCAGCTGGAAGCACCTCTCCATCGTTGCGCTCTCCGCCCTGGCCCTGATCACAGGGACATGGCTCTTGAGCCGCCTGGTGGTGGAATGGCAATGGTTTGAACAATTTGGCTTCCAGTCTGTCCTCCTGAAGCGTTGGCTCTACCAACTGCTGGCCTTCGCGGCGGTGTTCGGCATCGGTTTGGTGTTGCAGCTGAAGCAACTCCAACGATGTTGGCGACTTCGGAGCAGCCAGGACAGGAAGGAGCTCCCCAGCCACCCCGTGGTTCGCTTGGAGAATCGCAACCTAGGGCTTGCCCTGGTGGGGCTCATGATTCTGCTGATTGGCAGTTTGGGCTATCTGCTCATTCAAGCCAAGGGGCTCATTGCCGCACCCTTCAGCGGAGAGGTGATCACAGGTTTTTCAGTGCTGAAGGAGTTGCCCGATCTGGCTCTGCTGGCCCTGCTGGGGGTGCTTATCCCCCCCCTGCTGGCTTGGCCTCTCACCACCTTGCAGATCATTCTCACAGCCGCGTTGGCTGCCTCCGCTACGGCTCTGGCCAGAGGATGGAGCCTCTGGCTGCCTGCGCTACTGGCCTCACCTTTTGGAGAAGGGGATCCCATTACTGGGCTGGACCTCTCCTTCACCGTTCTCCGGCTCCCCGCCATCCATCTCTTGCTGAGCGTGGCCATTGCCCAGATCGCGGTTGGCCTGGCGGCCTGTCTGCTGCTCACCTTGAGCGAGGGCACGAGCCTGTCAGACCTCTCCTTTCGTGGTCTTTCCCGCCAGCAGCAGGAGGTGTTGCAACCCCAGCTGGCCCTGCTGGCCTTCGTGGCTGGATTGAGCAGCGCCCTCGCGCCTTTCGACCTCATGGTGGAGGGCAGTGGGGTCGCATCCGGCGCCGGATGGGTGGATCTGCATGTGCGCTTGCCGCTGCGCCTGCTCTTGGCCTTACTGCTGTTTCTCACAGCAGCGAGTCTGCTCGTGCCGGTGCCGGAGGGATGGTTGCGAAGGGGTGTCCTTATCCCTCTGTCGATCACAAGCCTCGCCGTTCCCCTGAGCGAGTGGGTGTTGGCTCCTTTTGCTCAGCGCCTGCTGGTGCAACCGCGGGAGCTTGCCATGGAAACTCCCTATCTTCAACGGAGCATCCTGGCCACCCGCAAAGCCTTTGGCCTGGAGCGTGTCCGCAACCTTACCCTGGAGCCTCGGCAGCGGGTGACCAAGGCAGACCTGGCTTCCTCGCCAGGCACCCTCGACAACATTCGCCTCTGGGATAGCCAACCGCTGATCTCGGCTAACCGCCAGTTGCAGCAGCTGAGGCTTTATTACACTTTTCCCACGGCAGATGTGGATCGCTACCCCCTGCAAGGACTGTCACCCAGGGATATCAGCCAGCAGGTGCTCATAGCAGCCAGGGAACTAGACAGCCAGGCCCTTCCAAAAAGCTCCCGCACCTGGCTGAACAAGCACCTGGTGTTCACCCATGGCCATGGATTCACCGTTTCGCCCGTCAATGCCTCAGGGCCAGATGGATTGCCTCTGTATTTCGTGAAGGATCTGGGGCGAGGAGCCAGGGTGCAGGGGATACCCCAGCTGGGGATTAGCGATCAGGAGGCAAAGCGGGCCCTGCCGATTGGCCGCCCGAGCCTCTACTTCTCTTCTGGCCCTTCTGTATACGCCATCGCGCCAACGAAGGTGAAGGAGTTTGCATACCCTGAGGGTGATCTGAATGTTTACACGCACTACGACGGTACGGTGGGCATTTCTCTTGCCCAGGGTTGGCAGAAACTGGCAGCAGCCGTCTATCTCCGCGAACCCAGGCTCCTGTTCACGGGCTCCATCACACCCCGATCTCTGCTCTTGCTCCGGCGACAGGTCAATAAACGGCTGGAGGCGCTGGCCCCCTTCCTGAGCTTTGAGAGCAAGCCCTATCTGGTGACCACTCAGGTACCAGATGGGAAAGGCTATCGATCAGAGCAACATCAATACTGGTTCTTGGATGGATTCACCAAGAGCCGGTCCTATCCTTACAGCGATCCTAATCCCAATGGCTTGCGTTACTTCCGAAACCCGGTGAAGGCTGTCGTCGATGCACACGACGGCAGGTTGTGGCTGTATGTCACCGAAACGAATGATCCTGTGTTGCAAACTTGGATCAAAGCCTTTCCTGAACTCTTTCAGCCTCTCGAGGCGATGCCCAAATCTCTGCTCCAGCATATTCGGGTGCCCCAAAGTCAATTTGACATTCAATCGGAGCGACTTCTTCGTTATCACGTTACAGATGTGCGCACTTTTTATAACGGGGATGATGTCTGGAGTGTACCAATAGAAATTTACGGAAACAATCCAACTCCTGTTCAGCCCTACTACGTGACGATGGAGTTGCCTGGAGAAAATCGCTCGGAATTTGTGATGCTGCTCCCTTTCACCCCCCTTCGCCGCTCCAATCTTGTCGGTTGGCTTGCAGCTCGTAATGATCCTCCCAATTATGGTGAACTTCTTCTCGTGCGCTTCCCCCAGCAAAGGCTACTTCTCGGCCCCCAACAGGTTTCAGCCCTGATAGACCAAGATCCGACAATCAGCCTGCAATTTGGGCTCTGGAATCGAATGGGATCCCGGCTCTTTCGTGGCAACATGCTTGTGCTCCCGATTGGCTCCGGTCTGCTCTACGTGGAGCCGGTCTATCTGCAGTCAAAAGCTAACGATCTCCCCACATTGGTGCAAGTGGTTGTGACCGATGGCAGCACCTTCGTGATGGAGCGCAACTTGCAAAAGGCCTTAGAGAAGCTGGTGAGCGACCGTTCGAAGACCAGGATCAAGCCAGCAGTTAATCTCCTAAGGGAGTGAGCTTTCAATCCCCTGCTGATGCCTGCTCTCGGAGGAGAAACCCGGCTCCATGTACCCCTACGATCACTTCTGCACAGGAGACATAGTGTCTTTGAATCCAAGATTTTCAAGAACTTTGATCAGCTTTGCTTCGTTGAGGAGTTGCTAAAGTCTTGATCTCAGCATGTCATCCATGGAAATCCTCTTATTCATCATCATGATGGCCTGCGGACAGTTGCTTTTCAAAGCGGCTTCCTTGAGTCTCCGGCCTGCAGACAGCCCAATGAGTGGCGTACTAGCGGCAATCAGCGAATGGAAATTCCTGTTGGCATTGGTACTTTATTTAGCTGCAACATTCCTCTGGATGAAAATCCTGAAGCAAATGCCGCTCTCAACAGCGTATCCACTGGCCATGGGTTCAACTATTGCCATAACCTACATCGCTGGCATGATCATTTATCGAGAGACATTCTCAATCTTCAAAGCGATTGGAACTACGCTGATTGTAATCGCTATATTCCTAATTTCTAAATAGAGTACTTCCCGCCCAATTTCTCAACTCGATCTATGGAGTGATCGGTATGAACTAATTTTTGTTGCCGTGAGGTAGGTCGAAACAGCCCCTAGCATTAAAGCGCAGGAAACCAGGCCAATGATCCCTGCTGACGGTAAATATAAAAGTCCCCTTACAGCAAAGCTGGTGAGACCAGCAAATCCAAGAATTGAACCCAGGAAAGTTGTTGCTGCGATTTTAAAGAGCCGGTCCGTGCCACGCCCCAAACCGAGCAAGCGATCCAGAACCTCAGATCGTGGAGAACGCCTACTGGAGAACTGGGTGGTCAACATTTCCCTCGTCAACAAATAGTCGGAAACGATGCCCACGGAGGCAATCAAGCATGAAGTTGCAAAAACTAGAGTATTCACACCCGTAAACATTGATGCCTGCTTAGCATATGCAGTAATGAGAAGTACAGCTATGCTTACAAGAATTGCAGCCAAAGGCAAGAGGCTGTACTTAGGTGAAAAAGACAGCATAAATTTGAGACTGCGCCAGCCGTCCCGCCAAGTGTTGAGATGAGGTTTCCTGCCCGGTGGATTAGCCCGTAGATTGGTGGGAATTTCTGTGATTCTTAGATTTAGTAATCCCGCTTTGATGATCATTTCCAAGGCAAACTCCATGCCTAGAGAGTTTAGATTCAGTTCATCAACTGCTGTACGATTAAATCCCCTCAGGCCACAATAGAAGTCTCCGACTTTGAGACCAAAAAAAAGACGGCCCAGTGCACTTATTACGGGATTACCTAAATACTTATGCAGGAGTGGCATGGCTCCAGGGGCAATCTGACCTCGAAATCGATTCCCCATAACTATATCATATCCTTGTCGAAGTTTCGCTACGAACTCCGAGGCCTGAGAAAACTCATAAGTGGAATCAGCGTCACCCATAAGCATGTAGTGTCCCTTCGCGGCTTTGATACCGGCAGCGAGGGCAGCTCCATAGCCACGTATGGGAACCTCAACAACACGAGCACCATGGGCCAGGGCAATGTCGCGAGATCCATCGGAACTGCCGTTATCGGCAACAATCACTTCATAGCCACCTGCAATGGGCTGTCCCCCCCGATGACATTCCTCAATAACAGTTGCGATCGTTTGAGATTCGTTCAAACAAGGAATCACAAAGCTCAGCTCGGGACATGCTTCTGTCATGACAAGCGTGTGGACTTAGTAAAAGATGAAGGGTCAATCTCTTCAAGCTTACAGTACTCGCAAGATAGAACCTCGATTCCTGCCAATGAAACCTCGCTGACTCTGGGCCATGCGAACATGAGGCAAACAGAGTGCAGCCAGCCCAGGGCCGGTGGCGGCAGTTCTCCAGGGTTGTCACCACTCACTGGTGACACCTATTGATTGGAAACCGGATCAGGAGACGGAGCCAGTCGGAGCGAGAGCGGGAGAGTTGGTTGATACTTATTGATTGGCAACCTAACTGATTTATTTTGTAAATATCATCTGAATTACTAGTCACCACTTGTTGGTGACACCTCTGGATTGGATCATTCCCACGGACTGCTTTCCTAAATTCGGAGTGCAGTCCTTTTCGTTGTCTACCGAGAAACAAAGATGACCCGCTATCCGACCCTGCCCACTATCAAAGAGGCAGCGTCATTGGCGGTGAGCTGGAAGCGCAGGGCCCGGCTCAGCAGGGTGGCCGGTGGGGGCGGCGAAGTGTCGATGCGGACCGGCAGGAGGGCCACCCGAGCCACCAAGACGCCGCTCCCATCACCACCAGATCCACCCCCACCCTTAATCGCAATGGCAGCAGCGCTGCCCGAAACGGTCGCATTGCCTGCAGCCGTTCCTGCGGCGTCAGCGTTGCCTGGGGCATCACCACCAGCAGATCGAGATCCAGGAAGCCACTTGCCATGGGGCTCCTGCGTTTTTGCCTTTGTCCCCTGTTCCTCGCACCCCCTGGCCGATCGCCCAAAACACCAGTATTTGCGTTGTTCTGCGCGGACCCATGCCGCGCAATGGATCTCAGCGTTTTTCACAGGCTTGACGTGGCGCGACCGCGTGGCCAAGGAAGGGGGGTGCCCAAACCGCCTTCGGATCACTTGCGGCGCAGGCCCTCTCGGGGCCCCGTCACCACTCGCTGGTGACACCTATTGATTGAACACCTACGACAAGCCACACCACCACAAGCCAGGCCGTGCTGGATTCTTCGGGGAGCCCTGCTACTCGCTCGGCCCCCTGTGTCCGATGTCGTTGCCAGAAGCCAGTATTTACACTCGCTGGAGACGCTGAAAATCCATGAATCTTGCAGAACCGCCTGATCGCCGCCGCGCACAGAATCTGAGATTAGGCACCTTACTCCCATACATCGGGATTGCCGTTATCTATCTGATCGCCATCGTGCCAGCCCCAGGCAGACCGATTCCATTTGGAACCTTTGACGACGGACTGTTCTTCCGACTCTCAACCAGCCTGCTCAACAACCAGTGGCTGGGAAGTTGGGATTCTCTGACTCTTGCCAAAGGACCACTCCATTCCATTCTGTCTGCCCTTGCCTTCAAAGCAGGTCTTCAGGTTTATGCCTATAAACGTCTCTTTTATTTAGTTGCTTCGATCCTGTTCGTTGCGATCGGAATGGGCAAAGCACGCCACTGGATCCGGCTTTTGACTCTGATTGCCTTACTTTGCGACCCCTTTCTATTTGGCGAGGGCGGAATGCGCAATCTTCGCGAAGGAACTTATATCCCGCTTCAGATCATCACGTTTGCGATCGGCCTCTGGGTTTTAGATAAACTCAGTAAAAATCAACGACCCAACCCACCCGTTTACCTGGCTTGCCTCGGGATGGGGCTCGGTTTCGGCCTGATGGCAATCACTAGAGAGGCTCGGACTTTACTATGGCTAGAGGCAGGCATCTTTTTTCTTTTAGCATGCTATAAGCTCGTTGCTTCAAAATCAAGCCATAAGCTTGCATCCTCAGCAATCTCTATCTCACTTATCGCCCTGTTGTCCGTGCTTGGAATAGCGAGTCCGATCGTTGCACTTCGAAGCATCAATGCAAGCCATTACGGGGCACCTATCTCCACCAATTTTGAAGAAGGCTACCTACCCAAGCTGTACGCAAAACTTGCAGGAACCAAGTTAAAAGGTGAACAACCAATTGCCAGAGTCGCGATCAGCGAGAAAACCCTCGCTGAGCTCAGGCAGAGCTCGGCCAATCACAAAGGAACCCTTGCTTCTGTAATCGATCACCTGGATCCAAGTTGGAAGGGATATATCTGTAAATCACATCCTGAAACCTGCAATGAATATGGGGGTGGATACATGATGTGGGCGCTGCGCATGTCAATCGGCTCCTTGCTACCCAAGGGCAGTGATGAGGCAGATTTCCAGCGCCTAGCCCGAAGTGCATGGGAAGATGCGGTTTCGATTTGCAAATCGAACTCCAGACTGAGCTGTGAATCATCAAATCTAGGCTATTTCCCCTCTCCATCTCGCTGGGGTTTCGCGAATCCCCTGAAGGAGTTTGGCAATGAACTTAAGCCCATTCTCGCAAGCACGCTGATTCCCAACCCATCTCCCCAAGGTGCTCCTAACTTTTACAGCAACAACGAATGGCCCCCCGCTCAATTTATCAAGCTTAAGATGAATAGCCTTGGCACTAGAAAGATCAGCCTAGAAGAATCGTTCATTTGGACTAAAGCAACAATCATTAGCCGCCATCTCGGAGCCGCCGCAAAGGCGTTGATGATTGTCCTGAGCTTTTTTTGCCTAGTAGGGATGATTCAGAGATGCTATCTATGTCTGCATCAGCGGTCCAATGAGATCTGTATATCTGCTCCTCTGGATGCAGGCACCACCTGGCTGCTATTGGCTCTGATCTTACACATTCTAATTTATGCGGCCCTTGGGTTCACGAGCTTTCCTGGCGACCTCTATGTCACCATGGCAAGCCCTCTTTATATCGGTTTGATGGGTCGGTTCATCGCCCAGCGTTTGAAAAAAGCTAGCGCCTGATCGCCTTGCTTTAATCCCGAATCTCAAGCCAAGGAGCAGGTTGCCACAAACTGCCACTTGGATGACAAAACAGAGCGAATAAAAGGAAGGTGATCGTAGAGGTTGATGCCTATATCCATATCATCGATACGAAGACCAGCATCAAGCATAGTTGCCGCAAAAGAATCATAACTAAAATAGCGTTTGGGAACAGATACACCATAACCATAGTTGCCAACGAAGTCCATCGCTCGGAGCATATTGCGCGAAAACCATCCATATTCAAAATGATCCTTGATTAGAACAAAACGTCCAACCCTGGCTGCGCTTTTGAGCAGAGGGGAAACGAGACCGGCAGGAACATGGTGCAAGACGTCAGAAAACATGACCACATCAAAAGCATGCTCATCAAAAGGAAGCGAAGAGCCATCAAACTGTTGATAGCACTGCCAGATCGGATCGAGCCCTTCACTCGTTAACGGGGGGGGGTGGATGTCAATACAGGTAAGATCAATCCCCTCAACTTGGTCAAGCAATCCTCTAGAAAGCGTCAAATCACCGCAGCCGACATCGAGAACCCTGATCGGCTTACTCAGGTTCAAACTCTTGATCCGCTTGCCGAGCACGCTAACAAGACAGTCGATACGATGGCTATGGCTGAGTTGCTGGTGGGTCGCAATCAATGCTTTATCAAAACCAGTTTTGTCGGCCTTGGCAATGGGAGAACTCATGGAGCAAAGCCTTGGATTTATGCATATTTGTCAAAGCTATTAAACCATAGGTCACATCAGCCATCAATAATGTGAAGAGGCCCAATAGGAAGTCACCACGGGTGATGTAAACGCGTGGGCCAGCACTTGCATCTGAGGCTGATCAAAGAAAAAGCCCCTCCAGGGGGCTTTGGATGATTAGGATGTAGAAAAATAATCAAGCGGCAACAGCTGTCTTTGGGTCGAGAGCACCCTTGGCATAAAGAGCAGCGTAATAGTTGATATCGCGTTGCTTGATCTTGCTGGCATTGCCGGCGCACCAGAACTGCTGATAGCGATCCAGGCACACCTGCTTCATGTACTGGCGAGCTGGCTTGTTGAAGTGCCGGGGATCGAAATTGGCGGGGTCCTTGAAGGCCGCTTCCCGCACGGCAGCAGTAAAGGCCAAGCGGTTGTCGGTGTCGATGTTCACCTTGCGCACGCCGTTGCGAATGCCCTCCTGGATTTCCTCTACAGGCACGCCGTAGGTTTCAGGGATGGCACCGCCGTACTTGTTGATCATGTCCAGCCACTCCTGGGGCACCGAGGAGGAGCCGTGCATCACCAGATGGGTATTGGGGATGGCCTTGTGGATCTCGGCGATGCGGCTGATGGCCAGCACTTCGCCGGTGGGCTTGCGGGTGAACTTGTAGGCGCCGTGGCTGGTGCCGATGGCAATGGCCAGGGCATCCACCTTGGTCTTGGCCACGAAGTCGGCTGCTTCCGCGGGATCGGTGAGCAGCTGGCTGTGATCAAGCTTTCCATCGAAACCGTGGCCATCCTCTGCCTCACCCATGCCGGTTTCCAGAGAACCCAGGCAACCGAGCTCGCCTTCCACGCTCACGCCAATGGCATGGGCCACGTCCACCACTTCCTTGGTGACGGCCACGTTGTACTCGTAGCTGGCAGGGGTCTTGGCGTCTGCCTGGAGGGAACCGTCCATCATCACGGAGGTGAATCCATTGGCGGCAGCGCCGTAACAGGTGGCGGGGCTGTTGCCGTGGTCCTGGTGCATCACCACCGGGATGTCGGGATAGGTTTCAA
>JBBARZ010000032.1:0-21637 GCA_040399505.1 Cyanobium sp. | reverse complement strand
AACGGCAGAAATTGTCAAATGTCTTGCCGGCCAGGGCCGTGGGCATGGGTTTCATACCTTGATCACATCGGCTTGGCTGTTTGCCGAGACGCTCGCCAAGGCCATCGAGGTGTTCGGCAGCCAGGGGAAAGCTGAGGAATGGCTCGGTAAACCCGCCATGGGATTGGATGGCCAGCGACCCATCGAACCTGTCCAAACCGTCCAGGGCGCCGAGCTAGGCTTCAAAAGGCTCGCCTAGTCATCGATGGCCGGCTCAACGCTCCTATGGGGAGCTAGACGCTCGTGGCTGGGATTCCAAGACCATTTCCATCACTGGTTTTTGAGGCGGTCTTGGGAGGGGTTAACCCTCCATGAGACCTGTCTTCAACGGAGAGGGAGGGATTCGAACCCTCGACAGAAGTTGCCTCCTGTAACTCCTTAGCAGGGAGCCGCTTTCAACCGCTCAGCCACCTCTCCAGCGGCCCCAAGAGCTTAACCCGACAGCCGCGGCCTGGCCCCCTAATCGCTGCGGAAGAGGCGTTGCACCCGCCGGCTGTCCACATGCACCAGAAGGTCGTAGGGGATAGTGCCAGCGGCGGCGGCCACCTCCTCGGGCCGCAGGGTATGGCCCTCATGGGTGCCGAAGAGCAGCACCTCATCCCCCACGGCCGCCTGGGGCAAGGCGGAGAGATCAATGGCCATCGAATCCATTGACACCCGGCCGATCACCGGCACCCGCTGCCCCTGAACCATCACCTCCCCAGCGTTGGATAGGGTCCAGGGGACACCGTCGTTGTAGCCGGCGGCCACGATGCCCACTCGCTGCTCCTCCGCCTCCACCACGTAGGTGCCGTTGTATCCCACCCGCTGACCCTTTGGCAGGGTGGCCACCTGGGCCAGACGGCTCACGAAAGCCACTGCCAGCTGCAGATCTAGCCCCTCCGCCACTGCTGGTGAGGGGGCAAGACCATACAGCCCCAAACCCAATCTCACCATCCCATAGCGAGCCTCCGGAAAACGCACCGCGCCGGACGTCGCGGCGGCGTGCACCACCAAGGGGTCGTCGCTCTCCGCCCGGATCTGGGCCACCACAGCCTCAAAAACCCCCAGCTGACGACGGGTGTGGCCATCGGCAGCGGGCTCATCGGCAGAAGCCAGGTGGGTCATCACCCCCGTGAGCCGCACCACGCCGGAACTGCGCAACAAGCGGACCACCGTGAGGGCTTCCTCAGGTGCCACCCCCAGCCGGCCCATGCCGGTCTCGATCTCCAGGTGCACCTCCAGGGTGACCTCCATGGCCCGCAGGGATTCGATCAAGGCCAGAGCAAAGGCATGGGAGTACACCACCGGGGTGAGCCGGTGGCGCACGGCCTTGTCCACCTCGTCGCTGTCCATCAGGAGCACCAGAACCGGCAGGTGCACCCCGGCCCGTCGCACGATCGCCCCCTCATCAGCCGCCGAAACACCAATCCAATCCACACCTCCCTCCTGCAAGGCCGCAGCCAGCCGGGCCAACTCCGTGCCGTAGGCCCAGGCCTTGAGCACGGCCAGGATCGCCACGTCAGGGCCGCAAAGGGCCCGAAAGCGGGCGATGTTCTCCCGGATCGCCCCTAAATCAACCACGAAGCGCCGGGGCGCCATCGACTCCCACAGATCACAGGCCAGGGCCGCCAGGCCTGAGGAGGATGGTCCTTTCACCAGCAGCAGATCACCCCGCCGGGCCAGCTCCCGCAGCTGGCGTCGCAGGGCCAGTGGATCAGCCAGCTCCAACAGGGGCGCCTCCGGGGCTGCGGCCCGCCAGCCCTCGGCCGTGGCGAGCTGAGCCGGGTGGGGCAGCAGCAGAAGGTGGGTAAAGCCCCGTTCGGCAGCCACCCGGCCAATGAGCCGGTGTTCCAGGGCCGCCCGCTCCCCCAGCTCCGCCATGCCACCGAAGAGGAAGATCCGCTTGCCCTTCGCCTCAGGGCTTGCCGCCACCGCATCCAAAGCCGCCTGCACCGACAGGGGATCGGAACTGGCCGTGTCGTTGACGATCGTGACCCCTTCCGGGGTGCGCCAGGTTTCCATGCGGGTGGGCCCGAAGGAGTAGTCGTGAAGGGCCTGGGCGATGGCCTCCGGCTCCACCCCCAGGCGCACCGCTGCCGTGATCGCCAGGAGCAGATCGTCCACGAGGGGCCTGGAGCGGGTGCGCACGGGAATCTGCAGGGGGTCGGCTTCGCCGCCAAAGGCAATGGTGAGCAGAAGGCCGTTGGGGATAGGAGATTCGCCCAGCAGCCTGGGCCCCTCCTCCTCGGGATGCACCACCGGACAGGGGAGGGGGAAGGCATGCAGGAGAGGGTCGTTGGGCAGCAGAACCCAACGGGGAGGGGGGGTGGTCTGAAACAGCTGCAGTTTTTCCCGCGCTGTGATCTCCCGGCTGCCGAAGGAGGCCAGGTGGGCGAGCCCAACGTTCACCAGAATCCCGAGATCGGGCTGCAAAATCCTCGCCAGGTTGACCATCTCCCCAGGAGCGGACACACCCGCCTCAAAAATCCCCAGCTCCGTACCTGGTGGCGCCTGCAGCACAGCCAGGGGAACCCCCACCTGGCTATTCCAGCTGCCGGGGCTGGCCGCGACTCGAAATCGGCTGGCCACGGCGGCGGTGAGGGCATCTTTGACGATGGTTTTGCCATTGCTCCCGGTGATCGCCACCACCTGGCGGATGTGGTGTCGCCGATACCAAGCGGCAAGCTCCTGCAACGCGGCCAGGGGGTTCGCCACCGCCAAGGACAGACCCGCAGGCCGAGGCAGGCCCTGCCGCATCACCACCAGGGCGGCACCGGCCCCAAGGGCCGCATCTAAAAACCTGTGGCCATCGGCATGGCGCCCGGGCAACGCGAAGAACACATCCCCCGGCTGCACCCGCCGTGAATCAATGGCTACCCCGCGGATCGCAGCCCTCGGAGCAGACCCGTGCAGATCGCCCCGGAGCAGTGCCTGCATGGCCGCCGGATCGGGATAGGCACCGGTGGCCTGGGACACTGAATCTTCACCTAAATCCCCTCTATCATGGTCCAAATCCGTTGTGGCCATGGGCCAGGTTCTGGTTCTCAACGCCTCCTACGAACCCCTCAACATCACCACCTGGAAGCGGGCGATGGTGATGGTGTTGATGGGTAAGGCTGAAGGCCTGGAGCACGACAGAAAACGGCTCCTGCGGCCCAACCTGCACCAACCCACCGTGATCCGCCTGCGACAGTTCGTGCGGGTCCCCTACCGGCAAATGCCCCTCACCCGCCGCAATGTGTTCCAACGGGACAACCACCGCTGCCAGTACTGCGGCGCGGGCAGCGATCCACTCTCTATCGACCATGTGGTGCCCCGCAGCCGGGGCGGAGCCGACAGCTGGGAGAACGTCACGACGGCCTGCCTGGCCTGCAACGTGCGCAAGGGCAACCGCACGCCTTGGGAAGCAGGCATGTTGCTCAAAGCCAAACCCCATCGCCCCCTGAGCAGCCTCACCTTCGAGGCGCGACGCCGCATGGGTAATGGCCTCAACAGGGAGTGGGAGAAGTATCTCATCGGGGCCTGAGGGGCCTTCCGGTCCGGCTCAGCCCCCCACACCCGCGGCCTGCAGGCTGAGCTCCTCAAGCTTGGCGCTCTGCTCGGCGGCGATGCAACTCTCGATCACGTCCTCCAGGCCCCCCTCGAGCACGGTGTCGAGAGAGAAGTTACGGCCTAGGCGATGGTCCGTCACCCGATTGTCCTTGGCGTTATAGGTGCGGATCTTCTCGCTGCGATCGCCGCTGCCCACCTGGGCCCGGCGGGCACTGCGCTCCTGGTCGGCGGCTTCGGCCAACTCCCGCTCCAGCAGCTTGGCCCGCAGGATCTCCAGGGCCCGTTCCCGGTTCTGCAGCTGGGACCGCTCCTGGGTGCAGAACACCCGGATGCCCGTGGGCTTATGAAATAGATCGACCGCAGTTTCCACTTTGTTCACGTTCTGCCCGCCGGCACCACCGGAGCGGGCCGTGCTGATCTCTAGATCCTTCGGATCGATCGTCACCTCCACCGGATCGGCCTCGGGCATCACGGCCACCGTGGCCGTAGAGGTGTGTACCCGTCCTTGGGATTCGGTGGCAGGCACCCGCTGCACGCGATGCACGCCGGCCTCGAACTTCAGCCGGCTGTACACAGCAGCACCCTTGATGGAGAGGATCAGCTCTTTGAAGCCCCCCAGCTCCGCCTCCGAAGCGCTGAGGGGCTGCACCTGCCAGCCATGGGCCATGGCATAGCGCTCATACATGCGCGCCAGATCGCCAGCCCAGAGGGCCGCCTCATCGCCCCCAGCACCAGCTCGAATCTCCAGCATCACGCTTCGCTCATCCCGCGGGTCACGGGGCAGCAGAGCGACGGTGAGCCGCTGGCGCAACACCTCGAGCCGCTCATCCAGCAGCTGGAGCTCTTCAGCCGCCAGGGCCGCCAGCTCCTCCTCATCGGCTGAGCCCCGGGGTTGGCGGAGCAGCTCCTGGGCCTCCCGCTGTTCCCGCTCCAGGCGCTGAAGCTGATGGGTGTCATGCACGATGGGCTCCAGCCGGGCCCGCTCCCGGGCCAGGGTTTGCAGCTGGGTCGGATCGCCTGCCACGGAGGGATCGGCCAGTTGACGTTCGAGGGTTTCAAAGGCCTGGCAGGTGGCCTCCAGGCGGCCTTGGAGGATGGCTGGGTCCATGGAGTCACCGTACGGCGGGAGGAGCAGCGACAGCAAAAAGCCGGATGCCTGAGACATCCGGCTGAAGTGCCAGTAAACCTGGGCAGGGGTTAGGCCTCTTGAGAGGCGGCAGCGGCGGGAGTGGCCTTCTGCTGAGCCGTCGTGGCGGAGTCGGCAGAGCCCATGCCGTATTTGCGCATGAAGCGATCGACACGGCCCTCGGTATCGAGGATCTTTTGAGTGCCGGTGTAGAAGGGGTGGTTCCCACTCCAGACATCCACGTGGATTTCGGGCTGGGTGGATCCAGTGGTCATGACCACCTCTCCGTTGCAGATCACCTTGGCATCGGGATACCAGGTGGGATGGATCTCGGCTTTGGCCATGGGATTAACGCTTGGAGAACTGGGGAGCTTTGCGGGCCTTTTTCAAACCGTATTTGCGCCGTTCCTTGGCACGGGGGTCGCGGCTGAGGTGGCCCTCCACCTTGAGGGGCTTCCGATTGTCGGGGGAGAGCTCGCAGAGGGCCCGGGCAGCTCCCTGCTTGATCGCATCCGCCTGGCCGGTGAGGCCACCGCCGCTCACGTTCACCAGCAGGTCGTACTGGCCCTCCAAGCCAAGGGTTTGCAGAGGGGCCTGAACGGCCGACAGGTAAGCGGGATTGAAGTTGAGGTAGTGATCGCCAGGGCGACCATTGATGGTGATGGTGCCCTTTCCTGGAACCACCCGCACACGCGCCACAGCTGTCTTGCGGCGACCGGTGCCCCAGTAGACAACGGAGGAAGAAGAACTGGTCATCTCAGGCGGCGGCAGAGGGCAGGAGGGGGAGGGGCTGAGGCTTCTGAGCCGCATGGGGATGGTCGGGTCCCCGATAGACCTTGAGCTTGCGGAAAAGCTGACGGCCTAAACTGTTATGTGGGAGCATGCCCTTCACAGCAGTTTCAATCACGCGCTCTGGGAGCCGAGCCTGGAGATGGGCGAAGCTTTCGGTTTTCATGCCCCCCGGACGACCGGAATGACGCCGATAGAGCTTTTGAGTGGCCTTGTTGCCGCTGACGCGAACTTTCTCAGCGTTGATCACAACAACAAAATCACCCGTGTCGAGATGGGGGGTAAAGGTCGGCTTGTTTTTCCCCCGCAGCACCTGGGCCACCTCACTGGCGAGACGTCCGAGGGTTTGATCTGCGGCATCCACTACGAACCATTGACGGTCCAAGGTGTCGAGGGAGGGCTGGGTGGTCTTGTTCATTGCGCCTGATTGGGCGTCTGGAAGGACGCGCCTGATGGGTTGGACCTGATGCAACGTTGCCCGAACCGGCCGTGCACGTAAGGCCAAATGTGACCCTACCGCAGCATGGATTCACCAGACAACTCCCGGTTCCCTGCAGGAGGGGGCGGGTCGCTGAGTTCCAGATGGAATCGCGGTAAGCCATCGTACCAAGCAGCCTCCGGGAACACGGGCTCGGGATAGCCCACCCGCAACAGGGTGAGCCCCTGGGGAGGGGCCGCCTCCTTCACCTCATGGCGCGCGCAACGACGCCAACGCTCCAGGAACGTCTCGGGGCTGAGCCGCCCCTCTCCCACCGCCACCAGTTGACCCATGATCAGCCGCACCATGCCATACAGGAAGCCACTCGCCTGGAGTTCAGCCACGATCAGATCGCCCTGGCGTTGCAGGCTGACCTCCTGAAGGGTGGTGCGGCCATGGGCCCTCCTACTGCCGGCCCGCTGGAAGGCGGAAAAGTCGTGCTCGCCCAGAAGGGCGCCGAGCACCTGGGCCATGGTCTGCTCATCGAGGCAAACCTGATAACGGTGCCAGCTCCAGGGGGCTAGGAACAGATTGGGAAGCCGGCCGTTGTAAATGGTGTAGCGATAGCGCCGAGAGCTCGCCGAAAAACAGGCGTGCCAGTTGGCTTGAACAGGGCTGGCTGCGCGCACACGGATGGTGCTGGGCAGACGCCCGTTGAGGGCCTTGGGCCACCGGTGAGGAGGAATGGGCCCAGCAGCATCGAAGTGCACCACTTGGGCTGCAGCATGAACGCCACTGTCGGTTCGGCCGGCGGCGACAACTTGAGCAGGGCTGAAGGGATCAAGAGAAGCAACGGCGTTCTCAAGGGTTTCCTGCACCGAGGGCTGACCATGCTGGCGCTGCCAGCCATGGAACGCAGATCCGTCGTATTGAAGGCAAAGGGCAATCCGTTGGAAGCCCCCCTGGCTCACACCAACTCGATAATGGCCATCTCCGCATTGTCACCGCGGCGGCGAACGGTGCGGATGATACGGGTATAGCCCCCTTGGCGGTCGCCGTAGCGGTCTTGCGCCTTGTCGAAGAGGGCGTGCACCAACTGCTTGTCGTAGATGTAGCTGATTGCCCGGCGACGGGAGGAAAGGCTGCCTTCCTTGGCAAGGGTGATCATCCGCTCCGCCTCATCCCGAAGAGCCTTGGCACGGGCTTTGGTGGTGGTGACCCGACCCTCACGGATGAGCTGAGTGGTGAGGCCACGCAACATGGCCTTGCGTTGGTCGGCGGGGCGTCCCAGGAGGGGGACTCGGCACTGGTGTCGCATGGGAAAGACGTCGAATCAACAAAGGGGAAGATGAGTCGGCTCAGGCGGAGGTGCGGCTTTGAGGCAAGGAAATGCCTATGCGCTCAAGGGCTTCGATCACCTCATCAGCAGATTTGGAGCCGAAGTTCTTAATCTCGAGGAGATCTTCATAGCTGAAGCCCATCAGATCGGAGACGGAGTTCACCTGGGCCCTCTTGAGGCAGTTATAAGCCCGCACCGAAAGGTTCAACTCCTCTAGGGGGATCTGTGCCTCGGCAGAGGGCTCGGGCTCCAGGCCGGGCTCATCCATCACCGTGAGGGTGGCGAGGGGCTGAAAGAGGGAAATTAGCTGGTTGGCAGCCTGGGCCATGGCATCGTCGGGAGTGATGCTGCCATTGGTTTCAATTTCCAGGCGGAGGCGCTCTCTGGCCGATCCTCCCTCGCCAACGGCGGTCTCATCCACGCTGTAGTTGACCCGCTTGATGGGCATGAAGACCGCATCGATCTGCAGAAGATCGATCGCGCCGGTGTCCTCCTGATGACGGTCGACCGGGCGGTAGCCGACTCCCCGCTCGACGTGCACCTCCATCTCTAGGCTGTGGCCCGCGGCGACAGTAGCGATCAAGCGCTCCCCGTCGATCACCTGCACCTGGGAGGAAAACTGCAGATCTGAGGCCTTCACCATGGCCGGACCATTGACCATGAGCCTGCCGATCTCCAGCTCCCGGCTCCGGCTGTTGACTGGAATGGACTTGCAATTCAACAGGATATCAAGGACATCTTCCCGTACCCCAGGAATGGTGGCGTATTCGTGGTTGACTCCGGAAAGACGAACAGCCGTGATGGCGCTGCCCTCCAGGCCGCCGATCAACACCCTGCGAAGGGCATTTCCCAAGGTGGTGGCTTGGCCCCTTTCCAGAGGGCCAATGACAAACACACCCGTCTGGCCCCGATCATCAGAAATCTGATGTTCAACCCGGTCGATCTGGTAATGCAGCACGGCGATGGAGAAATGCTTGGGTGGAGGTGAGGATCGGGGGTTCAGACCCGGCGACGCTTGGGGCGACGGCATCCGTTGTGGGGCAGGGGAGTGACATCCCGGATCAGGGTGATCTCTAGACCTGCCACCTGAAGCGCCCGAATGGCCGTTTCCCTGCCGGAGCCGGGTCCGCGTACAAGGACTTCAATCTGGCGCATACCTTGTTCAAGGGCCCGGCGCGCTGCAGCTTCTGCCGCCGTCTGGGCCGCGAAAGGAGTCCCTTTGCGCGCTCCTTTGAAGCCGCTGGCACCGGCGGACGACCAACTGATCACTTCCCCAGCCGTATCCGTAATGGAAACGATGGTGTTGTTGAAGGTGCTCTGAATATGGGCGACGCCATTAGGCACGTTGCGCTTGGCCTTCTTGGGTCCAGTCTTCTTGGCGGGCTTGGCCATGGGTGGGGACGGCGGGTGCGGAGAGACGTGAAAGGTGGAGGGAGGTGCGGGTCTGGGTTACTTCTTCTTGCCGGCCACGGTTTTGCGAGCACCGCGGCGGGTGCGGGCATTGGTTCGGGTGCGCTGACCGCGAACCGGGAGACCCATGCGATGGCGACGACCACGAAGACAACCAATGTCCTGGAGGCGCTTGAGAGCCATCCCCTCCTCCCGACGCAAATCCCCTTCGAGGGTGAAAGACTCGGCAGCGGCGCGGAGCTTCTGCACGTCGGAATCTGTGAGATCTTTCACCCGAATGTCTGGACTCACCCCAGCCTTGCTGAGGATTTTGCGGGATCGGGTGGGCCCGATCCCGTAGACGTAAGTGAGGGAGACTTCAACCCGCTTATCGCGAGGAATATCAACGCCGGCAATCCGAGCCACGGGAGAACGATGCAGAGGGCAGGGAGGCCCCGGGAAAGGGGCAGAAATGGACGACTCCTAAGGAGTAAGGGGCTGAAATAATCAGCCTTGACGCTGCTTGTGCTTGGGGTTGGCGCAGATCACCATGACCCTTCCGTGGCGACGAATCACCCGGCACTTCTGACACATCCGCTTGACCGAGGCACGCACCTTCATGGCTCGCGTCTTTCCTTTTTCACAAACAATGATGGTATCACAGGGGTCAACGTCCTATTTCAGCAACATGCTGATTCGATCGGCGATCTCTTCCACCGTGCCATTGGCCTCGACGGGCTGAAGCAGCCCCTGGGCGCGGTAGTGGGCGATCAGGGGTGCCGTCTTTTCCTCATACACGCTTAGGCGATGGCGGATCACCCCCTCGTTGTCGTCTGTCCGGCCTCGGGCCAGCAGCCGCTGAAGCAAAACTGGGGCTTCCAGCTCCATCAACACCACCAGCTCGATCGACTGCTGGAGCTCTTGCAGCAGTTCATCAAGTGCGATGGCCTGAGAAAGGTTGCGAGGGAACCCATCCAGAAGCCACCCCCCCTGATGGTGGGCGAGGCGCTGACGCACGATCGCCAGCACCAGGGCATCACTCACGAGTTCTCCCCGGGCCATCACAGCCTCCGCTTCCTGACCCAAAGGCGTACCTGCCTGCACCTCAGCCCGGAGAAGGTCGCCTGTAGACAGGTGCAGCAGATGGTGTGATGCGGCAAGTTTATGGGCCTGGGTGCCCTTACCGGCTCCAGGGGGGCCGAGAAAAAGCAAGCGTTGTTTCATGGCGCTGTTGGGGCTGAAGCAGAATTACGCCACAAAGGGCGGTGTGTCGCCGGATCGGGAGAAAGCCTGCGCTTCGGCGGCCCCTTCGTAACGGAGGGAGATCACGTAGGTCTGAACCTGTTTGGCGGTCTGGATCGCCACACCCACCAGGATCAGCAGGGAGGTGGCACCAATGCCTTGAAACGTCTTGACTTGAATCGCTCCCTCCACGGCTGAAGGGATGATGGCGACGGCCCCCAAAAAAAGCCCCCCAAGCAAGGTGAGCTGGTTCTGCACATTGGAAAGGTAGGCCGCGGTGGCGGAGCCGGGACGAACGCCTGGAATGGCCACACCACTTCGTTTGAGGTTGGTGGCGATATCCACCGGATCCAAGGTGAGGGAGGTGTAGAAGTAGCTGAAGGCAATGATCAAGGTGAAAAACAACAGGGCATAGATCCAGGGCATGCTGCTGTTCGGGCTCAGATAACCGGCGAGCTGGATCAGCCAGGGGGTCTTGGTCCAGGTGGCGATCTGCAAAGGCAGAAACACCAGTGCAGAGGCAAAGATGATGGGCATCACGCCGCTGGCGTTGAGCTTGAGGGGCATGTAGCTCTGCCTTGCTGGCAAGCCCCCTCCGGCCCCCCCCACCTGGTGCTTGGCACTCACGATGGGGATGCGTCGGCTTCCTTCCTCCACGAAGATGATGCCGATGATGGTGGTCAGAAACACCAACAACAGAATGATGATGCCGGTGACGGTGCCTCTATCTCCGGTCTTGGCCTGGGTGATGGTGGCCGCCAGGGCCCTGGGCAAGGTGGCCACGATGTTGGCGTAGATCACCAGGGAAGCCCCCTGACCGATGCCACGCTCGGTGATCACTTCGCTAATCCACATCACGGCCATGGAGCCTGCGGTGAGGGCGAGGGCGGTTTGCAGAACAAATTGCCACGGCGGTAGGCCAGGCAAGGCGTATTGACGCAACACCAAGGCGAGGATCACACTCTGGATGATGCCCCAGACCAGGGCGGTGTAGCGGGTGATCTGGGCAATCTTGCGCCGACCGGCCTCCCCTTCATTCTTCTGAAGATCCTCCAACTGCGGGAGGGCTGCCGTGAGCAGCTGCAGAATGATCGAGGCATTGATATAAGGAAGAATTCCAAGGGTGAAGACACCTAAGGTCGCCAAGCCCCCTCCAGTGAAGATATTCACGAACATCAGGAAGTCACCCCCCTGTTTCACAAACTGCTCAAAAGCCACCCGGTCGATGCCAGGCACAGGAATAAAGATTCCCAGCCTTTCCAACAGGATGAGGCCGAGGGTGATCAAAACCCTGTCGCGCAGACCCTTCGACTGGGCAATCTTGGTGAAAATCTCTGCTGCGCTTGGGTTACGTCCCCGGCTGAACACCATAATGAAAAAGAATTAACCGAGGATTTCGCAGCTGCCACCTGCAGCTTCGATCTTGGCACGGGCCGAAGCGGAGAAGGCCGCAGCCTGGACTGTGAGCTTCACCTTGAGGTCGCCACCACCCAGAACCTTGAGCGGATGCTGGGCTCCTGTGAGCAGGCCTTCCTTGATCAGGGTGTCCACATTTACCGTGCTGCCGGCATTCAGTTCAGCCAACTGCCCAAGGTTGATCACCGTATAGGTGGTGGGGTTCACCAGGGGGAAATGCTTGAGCTTGGGCACCCGGCGATAGAGCGGCATCTGGCCGCCTTCAAAGCCTGGCCGGGTTGGACGGCCGGAGCGGGATTTCTGACCACGCATACCGAAGCCGCAACTGGCCCCCTGGCCAGCTCCGATCCCCCGTCCCTTGCGGGTTTTGCGTCTACGGGCACCGGGATTAACGGTTAAGGCATTGAGCTGGTAAGTCATGGAATCGGTCCTCAGGAATAGATCTGCTCAAGGGGAATGCCCCGCTCCTTGGCGGCCTCCTTGTGGGTGCGGAGGGCGGAGAGAGCTTCCATCGCTGCCCTGGCATTGTTCAAGGGTGTTTTGGAGCCTAGGCGCTTGGCGAGCACATTTTTGATGCCTGCCAGCTCCAGCACCGTGCGAATGGACCCACCGGCGATCACCCCCGTGCCTGGAGCGGCCGGACGGATGAGCACACTGGCAGCCCCATCCCGGCCACGGCTTTCCGTGGGAACGGAATTGGTACGGGTAAGAGGAACCTTCACCAGATGCTTCTTGCCATCTGCCACGCCCTTGCGAACGGCGCCGATCACATCACCGGCCTTGCCGACGCCTACGCCCACCTGACCCCGTTCATTGCCGACAATGACGATGGCGCGGAAGCTCATCTTCTTGCCGCCCTTGACGGTCTTTGAAACCCGGCGGATCTGGACCACCCGCTCCTGCCACTCGGTGTCGCGCTCCTGGTTGCGGCGGTCGCCAGACCCCCGACGCCCCCCCCCTCCTCCGCGGCGATCGCCTTTGCCGCCACGGCGCTCCTGCTGCCCTTCGGCAGCAGGCACATCAGAGGCAGCCGGAATCTCTTCAGGTGCAAATTGCTGGTCGTTGGTTTCGGTCATGGTGAGCGGTGAGATCAGAATTGAAGGCCCGCTTCCCGGGCAGCGTCCGCCAGGGCCTTAACCCGGCCGTGATAAAGGTTGCCGCCGCGGTCGAAGACCACTTGGGCAATCCCTTTGGCGAGAGCCCGCTTGGCCACCAGTTGGCCAACGGCCACGGAGGCATCGCAAGTGGCCGAGGTCTGGAGAGAGGTGCGGAGATCCTTATCCAGCGTGGAGGCGGCACAGAGCGTGCTCTGAGCCTCGTCGTCGATGACCTGGGCGTAAATGTGGTTGTTGGAGCGAAACACAGCCAACCTTGGCCGTGCCGCGGTGCCAGCCAGGGTGCGGCGGAGGCGGCGGTGGCGCTTCTGAGTCTGCTGTTTGCGAGAGAGGGAAGACATGGGGTGACACGTAAGACAGGACAAGTAAAGAAGACCTTATTTCTTTCCGGTCTTGCCGACCTTCCGCAGAATCCGTTCCCCCTCGTACTTGATGCCCTTGCCCTTGTATGGCTCAGGTTTGCGAATGGCACGCACCTTGGCGGCCTCATTGCCCACCAGCTCCTTGTCTGCCCCAGAGACAATCACCGTGGTGTTGTTTTCCACCGCAAAGGTGACGCCCTCAGGGGGAACCATCTCCACCGGATGGCTGTAGCCAGCGCTAACAACCAGCTTTTTGCCCTGCACCTGAGCGCGGTAACCCACGCCCACAATCTCCAGCTTGCGGCTGAAGCCCTGGCTCACCCCTTCAATCATGTTTGCAACAAGGGTGCGGCTCAGGCCGTGACGCTCACGGGAGCGACGAGCTTCGCTGGTGGGGGAGACCAGGATCTGTCCTCCGTCCTGACTAATGCTGACCCCCTCCGGAAGGGTGCGGCTGAGCTCACCCTTGGGCCCCTTGACGGTGACAGCGAGCCCAGAGAGGTTCACCGTGACCTTGTCAGGGATGGGGATGGGGGCTTTACCAATGCGTGACATGACAAGTTCTCCAGATCAATAGACGTAGCAGAGCACTTCCCCACCAACACCCTGCTTGCGGGCATCACGGTCGCTCATGACGCCCTTGGAGGTGGAGATGATCGCCACTCCCAGGCCTCCGAGCACCTTGGGCAGTTGGCGATTGTTCTTGTAGATGCGCAGGCCAGGCCTGCTCACCCGTTGCAGGCGACGGATGGTGGGCTGCCTGTGCTTACCGCTGTACTTGAGTTCAAGGACGAGCTGCTTGCTCACCCCTTCACCTTCTTCGCTGATGTTGGCGATGAAGCCCTCCTGCTGAAGCACCGAAGCGATGCTGCGGCAAAGGCGTGAGGAGGGGATGCGGGTGTTTTCATGACGCTTCTCACTCGCATTGCGGATGCGGGTGAGCATGTCGGAGATCGGGTCGTGGTTGGCCATAGTCGTTTCCGGATGAGGGCTCAGTTACTGCGGAACGGCATCCCCATTTCGCGGAGGAGGGCGCGGCCCTCTTCGTCGTTACGGGCGTTGGTCACGATCGTCACGTCCATGCCCCGGATGGCGTCGATCTTGTCAAAGGAAATTTCAGGAAAGATGATCTGCTCCCGGATCCCTAGGGTGTAATTGCCCCGGCCGTCGAAACTCTTCGGGCTCACACCGCGAAAGTCGCGGATGCGGGGCAGGGCCAGATGGATGAGACGCTCAAGGAAGGCGTACATGCGGTCGCCCCGGAGGGTGACAGCGACACCGATCGGCATGCCCTGGCGAATTTTGAAACCGGCAATGGCCTTCTTGGCCCGGGTGACCACGGCCTTCTGACCGGTGATCTGGGCAAGTTCAGCAATGGAGGCTTCAAGGGCCTTGGCATTTTGGGCCGCTTCACCGAGACCCCGGTTAACGGTGACTTTCACCACCTTGGGAACCTCGTGAACATTGGAGAGCTGGAGATCCTTGAGCAACTTGGGCTGGATCGTCTCCCGATAGCGCTGTTTGAGTGTCATAACGGGGATGGAGAGTCCTTCTGGTCGTGGTCAGAAGTGAGGGGGCGAAAGGGATGGGAGGACAACGGGGAGTGGAGAGGGCGTGGGCTACTCCAGGAATTCACCAGTTTTCTTGAGGCGGCGTTTCTTGTTGCCGTCCTTATCAACAACGATTTCCACCCGGCTGGCCACCTTCTTGCTGGTGGAATACAGCATCACGTTGGAGGCATGGACGGAGGCTTCCTCTGTAACGATGCGTCCGGTCTCCCCCTCCTGGGTGGGTTTGACGTGACGGGTGCGGAGGTTGATCCCCTCCACGATCACCCGGTTTTCGTAGGGCAGGGTGCGAATCACCTCACCGGTCTTGCCCTTGTCCTTGCCCGAGATCACTTGAACGGTGTCGCCCTTGCGGATCCGCATCTTGATGCGCTCGGCAGGTTTGGAGCGCTTCGTAGCCGTTGCCATCTCAGATGACCTCCGGAGCAAGGGAAACAATCTTGGTGAAGTTGCGCTCCCGCAGCTCCCGGGCCACAGGGCCAAACACCCGGGTGCCCTTGGGATTGTTGTCGTTGCCAAGGATCACCGCCGCGTTGTCGTCGAAGCGGATGGAATTCCCGGTGTCGCGACGCAGGGTGGCGCGGGTGCGCACCACCACTGCCTTGACCACATCGGACTTCTTGACGCCCATGTTGGGCATGGCATCCTTCACCGCCGCCACGATCACATCACCCACGTGGGCGTACCGCCGGTTGGTGCCCAAAACCCGGATGCACTGAATGCGCTTGGCCCCACTGTTATCGGCAACGGTGAGAAAGGTTTCCTGCTGGATCATGATTGGCTCTCCTTTGTGCTGCCGTGGACGATGACCTCAGCGACTGCCCAGCGCTTGCTGCGGCTGAGGGGACGGGTTTCGGTGATGCGCACCCGATCACCAACTTTGCAGCTGTTGGTTTCGTCGTGCGCTTTGTAGCGGGTGGTGCGGCGAACGGTCTTTTGATAGATGGGGTGGGGGAAGCGGTTTTCCACCGCAACCACCACCGTTTTGTCCATCTTGTCGCTGACGACGGTGCCGACCCTTTCCTTGCGTGCCATGGAAATCAGGGGGTTCAGGAGGCGGTGGAGCGCTGACGCTCTTGCTGCACCGTGAGCAGATGGGCCAGCTTGATGCGGGCTTGCTTAAAGCGGTGCGGGTGTTCCAGCCGACGGGTAGCCTGCTGGAAGCGGAGGTCGAACAGTTCACGGCGGGTGGCGCTGATCTGTTCGTTGAGTTCAGGTTCGCTCAACTTGCGAACCTCAGTGATGTCGGGTCGGGCCATGGTCAGGACTCGGCAGAGGCAGTGGCAGGAGCGGGAGCGGCCTCCTCATGGGCGACCTCCTGCTGATCTGCCAGGGAGATGAACTTGGTCTTCACCGGCAGCTTGTATTGGGCGAGGCGCATAGCTTCCCTGGCAATGGCCTCCGTGATCTCCGCTCCGCCCATCTCAAAGAGGATGCGACCGGGCTTGATCACGGCAACCCAGAATTCCGGGTTGCCCTTGCCTGAACCCATGCGGGTTTCGGCAGGGCGCATCGTCACCGGTTTATCCGGGAAAATGCGGATCCAGATTTTTCCGCCCCGCTTGACGTAGCGGGTCATGGCACGGCGGGACGCCTCGATCTGACGAGACGTGATCCAGCCGCATTCCTGGGCCTGGAGGGCGAATTCGCCGAAGGCGATGGTGGTGCCTCTAGGGGCATTGCCCCGCATCCGGCCTCGCTGCTGCTTGCGGAATTTGACGCGTCGTGGACTCAGCATGGTTTACCTCCCTCAATCCTCGTTGGAGCGATCTTCGAACTGTTGGGGGCGCCGATTCGCCCGCCGCTTGGGAGCGTCACCCACGGGTGCCTTCTCCTGTTGACCGGGGAGCACCTCCCCTTTGAACACCCACACCTTGATGCCCAGAACCCCATAGGTGGTGGTGGCGACCTTGGTGGCGTAATCGATGTCGGCCCGGAGGGTGTGGAGCGGTACGCGCCCTTCGCGGGTCCACTCGGTGCGGGCAATTTCTGCCCCATTGAGACGGCCGGCCACCATGATCTTCAGCCCGAGCACCCCAGCCCTCTGGGCCCGTTGGACGGCCATGCGCATGACCCGGCGGAACGCCACCCGCTTTTCGAGCTGCTGAGCGATGTACTCCGCGAGAAGGAAGGCGTCGGCATCAACCCGCTCCACTTCAACAACGTTGATGCGCACCTGACGGTGGGCATCCCCGAGGGTTTTCTGGATCCCACTGCGGAGCTCCTCAATGCCGCTGCCCTGACGCCCGACGAGGACGCCAGGGCGGGCGGTCTTGAGTTCCACTTCCAGCTGGTCGGCCTTGCGGGCGATTAACACATCGCTGATGCCAGCGGCGGCGTACTTCTTGTGGATGAATTTGCGGATCCTGTCGTCCTCCCGTAGGAGGGTGGGATAGGAGCGGCTGGGGGCGTACCAGCGGGAGCGGTGATCCTGGGTAATCCCCAGGCGCAGGCCGGTTGGATGGATCTTGTGTCCCATCGGTCGGAAGTCCTCGGGGTCAGGCGGAAGGGGTGGCCACACCAATGCTGATGTGGCAGGTCTGTTTTTTAATCGCGTAGGCCCTCCCCTGGGCACGGGGGCGGAAGCGCTTCATGGAAGGGCCCATGTCGGCACTGGCCTGGCTGATTACCAGGGTGGCCGGATCAAGCCCAAGGTTGTGCTCCGCATTGGCCACGGCCGAGCGCAACACCTTGGTGATGGGCCCGGTGGAGCGATAGGGCATGAACTCAAGCAGGATCAGGGCGTCGCGATAGGTGCGCCCCCGGATCTGATCAAGGACCCGACGCACCTTGGAGGCCGAACCGCGGATGTAGCGGCCGTGGGCCAGGGCCTGGGTGGACATTGGGGTTGTGGTTGCCATGGTTTAGCGGCCTCCCTTCTTGTCTTTGGTGTGGCCTCGGAAGGTGCGGGTGGGGGCAAATTCTCCGAGTTTGTGGCCCACCATCTGCTCCGTCACGTAGACGGGCACATGGGATTTGCCGTTGTGTACGGCAATCGTGTGGCCGATCATCAGCGGCAGGATGGTGGAGGCCCGTGACCAGGTCTTGATCACAGATTTGTCTTCGGCGGCGTTCTGCTTTTCAACCTTGCGCAGCAGGCTGTCGGCAACAAACGGACCTTTTTTGAGTGAACGTCCCATGGCGATTCAGGCGGATGGCAGGGCGGTGTGGGGGATCATGAGTCGCGGCCTCCACGGCTCCGCTTGGAGGTGCGGCGACGTTTCCGCAACACGAACCGGTTGCTGGGCTTGTTCCGCTTGCGGGTTTTCAGGCCAAGAGCCGGTTTGCCCCAGGGTGTGACGGGACCGGAGCGGCCGATGGGCGCCCGACCCTCCCCGCCCCCATGGGGGTGATCGCAGGGATTCATTACGCTTCCGCGCACCTCGGGGCGACGGCCCAACCAGCGCTTGCGCCCTGCTTTGCCGAGGCTTGTGTTGCGCTGTTCCGCATTGCCCACCTCTCCGAGGGTGGCGTAGCACTCCCGGCGCACCAGCCGCACCTCCGTGGAGGGCAGCTTGAGAGCGACATAGTCGCCTTCCTTGGCCATCACCTGGGCGCTGGCCCCGGCGGTGCGCACCATCTGGCCGCCGCGGCCCGCGTAGAGCTCCACGTTGTGGACATTCGAACCGAGGGGGATGGCGGAAAGGGGCATGGCGTTGCCCACTTCGATGGGCACTTCGGGGCCCGAGATGACGGTCTGGCCAACACCCACGCCCGCAGGAGCGAGGATGTATCGCTTCTCGCCATCCACGTAAAAGAGGAGGGCAAGGCGGGCATTGCGATGGGGGTCATAGTGAATGGCCGCCACCTTGGCAGGCACCCCATGCTTGTCGCGCCGGAAATCGACGATGCGATAAAGGCGTTTATGGCCACCACCGCGGTGACGGCAAGTGATCACCCCGCGGTTATTGCGCCCTTTCAGGCGGTGCTTGGCCACCACCAGGCCCCGCTGACGCCCCCTGCCTGTGATCTCACTGAAATCAGTGGTCACCAGGGTGCGGGTGCCAGGGCTGGTGGGTCGGTAGGAACGGATTGCCATGGTTTACCCCTCAGGACTCTGGAAACAGCTGGATCGACTGACCTTCGGCCAAACGCACGATGGCCTTCTTCACCTGGGCACGCTTGCCGGCAAAACGACCGACGCGGCGGGTGCGCCGAGGGGGGTTCATGGTGCTGATCCCAACCACCTTCACGGAGAACAATTCCTCCACGGCGGCCTTGATCGCAGGCTTGGCCGCCCGGGGATCCACCTCAAAGGTGTACTGGTTGGTTTCCAGCAGGCGGGTGGCCTTCTCGGTGATGAGGGGGCGCCGAATCACATCGGGGAGGCGCCCGATAAAACGCAAAGCCATCAGCTGTAAACCTCCTGAATCTTGGCCAGAGCCCCCTCGTTCAGCACCAGCTTCTGGGCATTGAGGAGATCGAACACATTGAGCTGATCAGCAGCAATCAACTTCACCCGCTCCAGGTTGCGCACGGAGAGCTTCAGGGTCTCGCTGGCCCCATCCATCACCAGCAAGACGCGGGTTTCGGGGAGGATGTCGAGGCGCTGGAGAGCTGCCGTGATCTCCTTGGTTTTTGGGGTCTGAAGCGTGTCTCCGAAGCCCTTCACGACCGTGATATCGGCCAGACGGCTCATCAGGGCAGTGCGGAGGGCGAGGCGGCGCTCCTTGCGATTAAGAGACAAGGAATAGGTGCGCGGCTTGGGGCCGAAAACAATGCCACCACCTGGGCGGAGGGGGGTGCGGATCGAACCCTGACGAGCTCGTCCTGTGCCCTTCTGCTTGTAGGGCTTTCGTCCCCCCCCAGCCACCTCGGCCCGGGTGAGCGTGCTGGCCGTGCCCTGTCGAGCGTGGGCCAGCTGCCGCACCACAGCGCGATGGAGCAGGTCGGGAGCAGTCGTTTCCTTGGCAACGGCAAGGTCGAGCTCGGCTTGGCCGCTCTCTTTCCCTTGCCAGTCACGTACAACACATTTGGCCATGGTTCTCCTCCTCAGGTTGCGGCTTGGCTGCCCACCCGGCGTGCCGGGCGGATGTCGAGCAGGGCGCCGGGCTTGCCGGGAACGGAACCCTTCACCACAAGAAGGTTGCGGGCCGCATCCACCTTGAGGATGGTGAGCCCACGAGTGGTGACAGGCTTGCCGCCGTAGCGACCTGCCATGCGCTTGCCGGGATAGACCCGGCCGGGGGTGGTTCCTGCCCCAGTGGAGCCAGGTTCGCGGTGGTTCTTGGAGCCGTGGGTCATAGGACCCCGGCTGAAGCCATGACGCTTTTGATACCCGGAAAAACCACGGCCCATGGTGTCGCCGCGGACATCCACTTTCTGACCGGCCTCGAAGTCGGCCACGGTGACGGTGCCACCGAGCTCGAACCCATCGAGCGCCTCCACGCGAACTTCGCGCAGGTGGCGCAACGGCTCGTCGCCGGAGCGGGAGAGGTGACCCTGAGCGGGCTTGTTCACCAACTTGGGTCGAATCTCGCCAAAGCCGAGCTGAACGGCGCTGTAGCCGTCGCTGGCAGGACTTTTGATTTGGGTGATGCGGCAGGGACCCGCTTCGATCAGGGTGACCGGAATGGATCTGCCCTCTTCATCGAAGAACTGAGACATGCCCAGTTTCTTCCCAAGGATGCCAATGGACATGGACGGAGGGGAGAACGCCAGCTGGCTGGAACCTGGAGCTTGTGCCGTCTGACGGCACGGGGCCCAGGGTGGCTGATGTCGGGAACTGGCAAGGAGGCAGGCGTGAAGCCTGAATCCGGAGCTAGCAGACGAATCAGCGGGCTGGGACTTGGCTGAATCCGGCCTGGACGGCCAGAGGTTCAGGCAGTTTCCCGGTGGTGCCCGGGTGCCAAAGCACGGGGAGCCACACTGGCCTGGAGGATTGCCACCACTGGCAACCCTGCGCTGCTACTTGGAGGCCCGGCTAGCGGTCGGGCACAAGGCATCAGCACAAGCAAAAAGAGTAGCGCATGGGGGATCACCCCAATCTCCAGTCCAGAAGCAACCCAGCGGACGTTTTTTTGACAGACTCCCTCACAACTTGCGCTGCCGCCGCCATGCCCTTGCTGCTCACGGGCCAAGGATTCCGCCAGGAACTGGAGAAGGCCGGGGCCCTGGCCCTCTACATGCCCCTGGAGGGCGGCAGTGAAACCCGGCTGTTGCGGCGGCTGCGGGCCGCGGGCTACCAAGCCCACCTCACCTCAGCGCGGGGGTTGGGGGATCCGGAAGCGTTCCTTTTCCAGCTCCACGGGGTGCGGCCGCCCCACCTGGGCCACCAGAGCGTGGGGCGCACAGCTGCCGTCGGGGAGGTGCAACAGGTGCAGCCCCAGCTCGGCCACCTGCTGGAAGGAAACACGCCCGTGGTGCTCTGGCTTCTGGAGGGGCAGGTGCTCTCCACCGCCGAGCTCAACAGCCTGGTGGCCCTCTGCAAGCGGGAACCCCGGCTCAAGATCGTGGTGGAGATGGGCGGCGCCCGGGCGCTGCGTTGGAAGCCGCTGGCGGAGGTGGCGGCGGGTTGAGCATTCCCGACCGTCTGGCCCTGCTGTGCCTGGGACTGGGGGGGATTGGCACCGTGGGGGCCCTGATGGTGTTGCGGCTGGCGGTGGTGCAGCTGGCGTCGGTGGGGTTGCCGCTGGATGGGCGGGAGCGGCTGCTGCTGGGCTGGGTGGCGCCGCGGGGCATCGTGAGCGCGGCGGTGGCGAGCCTCTTCGCGCTCGATCTGGAGGCCGCGGGCGATCCAGAAGGAGGAACCCTCAAGGGCCTGGTGTTTCTCACGATCCTGCTCACGGTGGGCCTCCAGGGCTCCACCGCCCCCTGGCTGGCCCAGCGGCTGGGGTTGAGCCAGGCTGCCGGGGAAGACAGTGCAAGGCGCTGCCGAACAAGGCGTTGCAGCAGCCGGCGACCCTCGCACCTGATGATCGACACGAGGTGGACGGCAGCAAGAGGGCTTGCCGGTCTCAGCCTTGGTCTTTGATCCCCGCCCCAGTCAGAGCAGCCGCGAAGGCCGCAGCGCTGAAGGCTTCATCGTCGCGCAGGACTCGGGCCAGGGGGCTGAGCTGGAAGGTGGTGGATTCGCCCTGGCAAACGAGCAAACCGCGCCGCACCAGGTCGGCAAACAGGTCTCTCGCCTCCTCCAGGTCCATGCCGAGGGAGTCAGCCACCTCGCGGGGCGTGTCGCCACCGTCTTCCACCAGCACAAGGACCTCAAGGTCGTCAAAGCTCAGGGTGTGGGCAAAGGGTTGGTCCATGGATGGTGGGCGCGCTACCTGGCGGCGGCTAAGGATTGCTCCCAGCATGCCGC
>JBBARZ010000031.1:8749-21759 GCA_040399505.1 Cyanobium sp. | reverse complement strand
GGAATGGCGATCGATAATTTTTTTTGTAAGTTAAGCGCTCGATTCACTAAGATTTGGTTAACCCTTGATTTGCATTTAAGTGTCAGCAAACCACCATGACACACCCCGGAAGTATGTCGAAATATGAGCACGCCTCCAACCCCGCCCCACCTGGGGCAAGGTTATAAAGTGAGTAACTTATAAAGTGAGTAAAACGTGGTGGCCATACAGTGCCATCGGAAGACTGAATTCTCTTTGTGCCCGGGGCCATGCAGGGATTCCTCCCTCCCCTCAACGACCACAACCTGCCGTGGATGGACACGATCCATCCGATCGTGGTGCATTTTGTGATCGCCATGGCGATCATCGCTGTCATCTTCGATCTGATTGGCGTGCTGGCCCGGAAGCCCAACCTCTTTGAGGTGAGTTTCTGGAATTTGCTCTTTGCCACGGCGGCCATCTTCGTGGCCATCATCTTTGGCCAGGTGGAGGCCGGCCTGGCAGAGCCCTACGGCGCCTCACGCACCATCCTCGATTGGCACAGCACCCTGGGCTGGTCGCTGGCGGGGGTGCTGTCGCTCCTCACCGGCTGGCGCTACGTGCTCCGCAGCCGCGACCCCCGCAGCTTGCCCTTGCCTTTCCTCGCTGCCGGGGGAGTTCTCGCCCTGCTGGTGGTGGTGCAGGTGACCCTGGGCAATCAGCTGATCTGGGTCTATGGGCTCCACACGGTGCCCGTGGTGGAAGCCCAGCGGGCGGGGCTGGTGGGATGAGAACCCCTCTGTTTGTACTGGCGAAGGCGGCTGTGGCGGCCGATTCCCCGATCAGCCAGCTTGCTTCACGGTTGGGGCCCAATGATCTGCCCTACGCCGTGCCGATTCACCCGAATCTGGTGCACTTCACGATCGGCCTTTTCGTGATCGCCATCGCCTTCGACATCGCCGGTGCCCTCTACCCGGTGGAGAAGCGGGTGTTCCGCTTCCTGGCCCTGCCGGTGACCCGAGAGGGCTTCCACGATGTGGGCTGGTACAACCTGCTGGCCTGCGCGGTGGTGAGTTTCTTCACCGTGGCCGCAGGCTTTTTCGAGATGATGCTGGCGGTGCCGATCGCCGGGGTGAAGAGCAGCATCGGCCTGGAAAGCATGGAAACCATGCTGTGGCACGGCGTTGGGGGGGTGGCGATCCTGCTGGCGATCGTGGCCATGACCATCTGGCGCGGCTACCAGCGCTTCTTGTGGCGGAAGGACATGGGGCGGCAGGTGCAGTGGCTCTACCTGCTCGTGGCCCTTGGGCTGTTTCCGGTGATCGGCCTGCACGGCACCCTGGGCGCTGAGCTGGCTGCCGAATTTGGAGTGCACATCACTGCAGACCAACTGCTGGCCTCCGGCCAGAACCTCCGCGACGTTCTGCCATGACTTCCGCTTCACCCAAACAGGTCGACAAGCCTGTGCTCACCCTGGTGTTGGTGGGGCTGGCCGTGGTGGTCAACTTAGCCATCAGCCTCTGGATGCGGGCCCAGGTGCCCTCCTGGCTGCCGGTGCAAGCCTCCTCGGCTGCTCCAGTTGTGGATGGGCTATTTGCCCTGGAAACGGCCATTGGCACCTTCCTCTTCCTGGGGTGCGTGGAGGTGATCCTTTGGACCATGCTCTTCAACCGCGGGGCGAAATACGACCTGGAGAACGGTGCACCGATTGAGGGCAACTGGAACCTGGAGATCGTCTGGACAGTGGTTCCCCTCATCCTCGTGATGGCGATCGCTTGGTACACCATCGGTATAAATGCCACTCTGGCCACCCTTGGGGGAAAGGAGCGGGTGAGCGACGATGCTCAGGCTCTCCAGTTGGCTAGCACGGGGAATGGGGCCCAGGAGACCCTTGGACCTGTGCAGGTGATCGCCAGGCAGTGGTCTTGGGAGTTCGTCTATCCGGGAGGTGTGCGCAGCACAGAACTTCACCTTCCGGTTGACCGGTCGGTGAGCTTTGAGCTGGTGTCGCTCGATGTGCTCCACGGGTTCTATATCCCTGCCTTTCGCCTCAAGCAGGACATCATCCCCGGCAGCGTGATCCGCTACCGCCTCACCCCAACCCGCATTGGGCGCTACCGGCTGCGGGATTCCATGTTCAGCGGGGGCTACTTCTCCAGCAACCAGACGGATGTGGTGGTGGAATCGGCCGACAACTTCGCCACCTGGCTGAAACAAGCCCCCCGCCAGCCCCTGGCCCCGAGTTGGAACGCCGCCACTGAGCTGCACCAGCGCCGCCTGGCTAACGGCAATCGGGGCTGGCCCGTCGTGCCTCCGGCTCCACCCCCCGAGGTGAATGTGGGACTGGATCCCGCCAGCAGCCACGAAGCCTGAACACACCTCACACTCTCCACCCATGAGCTCCTCCGCCAGCTATGACCCCCGCGTGCTCCGGGCACCCCACCCGGTGCCCGGGGCTCCCGACAACTGGAAGCGCTTCTTCACCTTCAACACCGATGCCAAGGTGATCGGCATTCAATACATCGCCCTGGCCCTTTTCTTCCTGCTGGTGGGAGGGCTGCTGGCCATGATCATGCGGGGTGAGCTGATCACCCCCCCCTCCGATTTGGTGGATCCGAGCGTTTACAACGCCCTCTTCACAATGCATGGAACGGTGATGCTGTTCCTATTTCTGTTTCCCGTGCTCAACGGCTTCAACAATCTGTTGATCCCCACCATGATCGGCGCCCCCGACATGGCCTTCCCGAAGCTGAACGCCATCGCCTTCTGGCTCTTTCCTGTGTTCGGTGTGCTGCTGATGGCAAGCTTCTTCCTTCCCAGTGGCCCCGCCTCTTCAGGCTGGTGGGCCTATCCACCGGTGAGCACGCAAAATCCCCTCGGGCAGTTCGTGAACGGTCAATTCATCTGGATTCTGGCGGTGGCCCTCTCAGGGGTCTCCTCGATCATGGGCGCCGTGAACTTCGTCACCACCATCGTGCGCATGCGGGCGCCGGGCATGACCTGGTTCAAGATGCCGATCTTCTGCTGGACCGCCATCGCAGCCCAGATCATCCAGCTGGTGGGGCTGCCCGTGCTCACGGGAGGGGCGTTGATGCTGCTCTTCGACCTCAGCTTTGGCACCTCGTTTTTCAAACCGGAAGGGGGCGGGGATCCGATGCTCTATCAACACTTTTTTTGGTTTTATTCCCACCCGGCCGTCTATGTGATGGTGCTGCCGGTGTTTGGCATCTTCTCAGAACTTTTTCCGGTGTATGCCCGCAAGCCGCTCTTTGGCTATCCCCTGGTGGCCATCGCCTCTTTTGGCATCACCCTGTTGAGCCTGATCGTGTGGGTGCACCACATGTTCTACAGCGGCACGCCCCAGTGGATGCGCAACCTCTTCATGGTCACCACGATGCTGATCGCCGTGCCCACCGGCGTCAAGGTGTTTGCCTGGATTGCCACCCTCTGGCGGGGCAAGCTGCGGCTCACCACCCCCATGCTCTTCTGCCTGGGGGGCCTAGTAAATTTCATCTTCGCGGGCATCACCGGCGTGATGCTGGCGACAGTTCCGATCGACATTCATGTGGGCAACACCTACTTCGTGGTGGGTCATTTCCACTACGTGATCTTCAACACGATCACCTTCGGAGTGTTCGCCGCCATCTACCACTGGTTCCCAAAATTCACCGGGCGGATGTATTACGAGGGCCTGGGCAAGGTGCACTTCCTGCTCACCTTTATTGGCAGCACCCTCAATTTTCTGCCGATGCACTGGGCCGGGCTCATGGGCATGCCAAGGCGGGTGGCGTCTTACGACCCGGAATTTGCCCTGGCCAACGTGCTCGCCAGCCTGGGCGCCTTCCTCCTTGGGGTGGCGATGATTCCCTTCCTGCTCAACCTGGTGAGCTCCTGGGCCCGAGGAGAAAAGGCTCCGGCTAACCCCTGGAACGCCATCGGCCTGGAATGGTTGCTGCCCTCTCCACCCCCCCTGGAAAACTTCGAAGACGATGTGCCCACCGTCATCAGTGGTCCCTATGGCTACGGCCTCAACGTTCCTCTTGTGGCCGATGAGGAGCGCTATGTCCAACGCGCCAATGAGGCCTAATCCATGACCACTGCAGCCCCCCACGGCCACGGCGGCCACAACATCACGGGAATGATCATCTTCCTGCTCTCCGAGAGCGTGATCTTTCTCGCCTTCTTTGTCGGCTACGCCGTGCTGAAGCTGTCGTCTCCCCTCTGGCTTCCGGAGGGTGTGGAGGGGCTCGAGGTACGGGATCCCCTGATCAACACGATCATCTTGGTGAGCAGCAGCTTCGTGGCCTGGTTTGCCGAAACCCGACTGCACCGCAAGCAGCTTTGGGCCTTTCGCGCCCTGTGGTTGCTCACCATGGCCATGGGCACCTATTTCGTCATCGGCCAGGCGATCGAATGGCGCCATCTGAGCTTTGGTTTGGGCAGCGGCGTTTTTGGCGGCACGTTCTACCTGCTCACGGGCTTCCACGGCCTACATGTGATCACGGGCATCCTGCTGATGGCTCTGATGCTTGCCCGCTCCTTTCGGCCCGGCAACTACGACGGCGGGGAGGCCGGCGTCACCTCGGTGTCGCTCTTTTGGCACTTCGTGGATGTGATCTGGGTTGTGCTGTTTCTGCTGATCTACGTATGGCAGCGGCGATGAGCGGTGTGGCAGCGGCATTGGGCAACGATTCCGGCCTGGTGATCGACGAGCAGGTGCACGACGTTCTCGTCGTGGGGGCAGGAGCTGCTGGGGCGTCCCTGGCGGCCAAGCTCGCCGGTGACGGGCTAGGGGTACTGGTGCTGGAGCGGGGCCAGGAGCTAGCCCTCGCCGATCAAAATGTGGCTGGCATCGATCTGTTTCGTCGCCAGCGCTACCACCCCCCGGAACCTTGGTTTGGGCCGGATGGCGATCCCTTCCAGCCCCAGATGGTGTATGCCCCGGGGGGCAACACCAAAATCTGGGGGGGCGTGCTGGAGCGCATGCGAGAGGACGACTTCAGTGGCTTTGCCACAGAAGAAGGACCCTCCCCCGACTGGCAGCTGCGCTACAGCGACATGGCCCCCTGGTACGAGCGGGCGGAGGCGATGTTCCGGGTGCATGGCCGGGCCGGGGTAGACCCCACCGAGCCCCCCCGCAGCGGACCCTTCCCCTTTGAGCCACGGAACCTCCCGCCATTTCTCATCCAGCTAGGAGAGGGCCTGGAGCGCCAGGGGCTCCATCCCTATCCCCTCCCCTTGAGTTGGTCGGAGGATCTGGAAGACCCCGCGGGCGACGCGGAACTCTTTGGACTGAAGCCTGCCCTGGCCAGCAACCGGCTTCAGCTTCGCAAGGGCGCCACCGTGACGGGAATCGCCGTGGCGTCCGATGGCTGCCAGGTGCAGGGGGTGGAGGCGAAGATCGGCGACCAGCGCTGGCTCTTCCGTGCCCACCAGGTGGTGTTGGCCGCCGGGGCGGTCAACACCGCCATCCTCCTGTTGCGCTCCCAGAACGATGCCCATCCCCAGGGGCTGGCCAACGGCTCAGACCAAGTGGGCCGCAACCTGATGAAGCCCCAGCTGAGCGTGATCCTTCAGCGGGCCAGCCGGCCCAACGATGGTCGTTACGCCCGCAGCTTCGGCGTCACCGATTTCTATCGGGGCGATCGCAACGTGAGCTACAGCCTGGGCTCCATCCAGACCGGCGGCGGGGTGTTGCGCGATCCCCTGTTCGCCGAGTCCCCTCCCGTGCTCTCGTTGGTGTCGCGGCTGCTGCCCGACGCCGCCCTTGAGTGGCTGGCCGACCGCTCGTTTACCTGGTGGGCCATGACCAGCGTGCTGCCAGACCCGGGCAACCGGGTGAGCATGCGGGGGGGGCGGGTGCGAATTGATTACCTCCCCAACTGCCGGGAGGCCCATGACCGGCTGGTGTATCGCTGGCTGGGGGAGATCCGTAAGGTAGATGACGACCCCCTGACGCCGGTGGTGCGGCGCACCGTGGTGGTGCCGCGGGGGGAGGCTCCCTTGGCCGTGATGGGCCTGAGCTGCGGCACCTGCCGAATGGGCAGTGATCCGGCCCAGTCGGTGGTGAACCTGGAGGGCCGCTGCCACGGCTTAGCCAACCTCTGGATTGCGGATGCGAGCGTGTTCCCGAGCTGCCCGGCCATCGGGCCCGGCCTCACGGTGATCGCCAATGCCCTGCGGGTGGCGGAGCACGTGCGGGCCAAGTTCTGAGGGGAACCCCGGGCGGCTCTTATGAGGATGCTCCTACGGGATCTTCCCTAGGGGGGGCCACCTCTGAATCAGAAGGGCTCTCCCCCTCCAATGGCTCCTCCTCCACCAGCCCGAGGCGGGCCGCCAGGGCAGGAGCCGTGAGGCCCTGGACCAGCACGGTGAGAAGGATGGTGAGGAACACCAGTCCCTTGAGGGTGCTGGCCCCAGTGACCCCGGCCTGCTGCAGGCGCAGGGCAAACAGGCTGGCCACGGCAGCAGAGACGATCCCCCGTGGCGCGATCCAGCTGATGATCAGCCGCTGACGCCAGCCCAGGGAGGGCAACCCGAGGCCGGCCAGCTGTATCACCGGGGCCCGCCAGAGCATCAGCGCCAGCACGCAGGCCACCCCCCCGATACCGAGCGGACTCAACTCCTGCAGGGACAAATCGGCGGCCAGCAGGGGAAAGAGCACGGTGATGGCGAGGCTGGCCAGCTGCTCCATCAGCGCCCCCAAGGGCTCTAGGGCGGGGCCGAGCCGCAGGCCCACCACCACTCCGGCGGCCACCGCCGCGGGCAGACCCGATTCCGGCAGCAGGGTCTCGGCGCCGCCAAACAGCAGGAACAGGAGGCCGACACAGAGCTGAAGTTGCAGAGCCGGATCGGCCCTCTCCCCCAGACGGCGCAGAAGCTCTGAGAGCAGAGCCCCCATGGTGCCGCCGAGCACCACTCCCCCTCCCAGACGGACGAGCAGGCGCAGACCGGCCTCCCGCCAATCCCCGGTTGACCCCAGGGCCAGTTCGAGGAGCACCACGGCCAGCACAGCGGCCAGCGGCTCCAGGATTAAGCCCTCCGCCACCAGGATCTGGGCACTGTTGGTCTCCAGCCGCATCTGACGCACCAGGGGGGTGACCACCGTGGGTCCTGTGGCCAGGATGATGGCGCTGAACACCAGGGCGAGCGACCAGGGCAGACCGGCCAGAGCCTGGGCAAACCAGGCCCCCATGGGCAACACCAGCAGCAGACGGGCCACCACCAGCTGAACCACGGAGCGCTGGAGTTCCTGGCCGGCGAGCCGGAGGTTGAGTCCACCGTGGAACAGGATCAGGCTCACCAGCAGGCCCACCACCGGCTCCAGTCCCTCCCCCAGGCGCTCGGTCTGGATCCAGCCCAGGCCGGCCTTGCCGGCAAGCAGGCCCGCCAGGAGCAGCAGCACCACCCCCGGCAGGCCACTCAGCCGTGCCAGCAGCTGGGCCAGGGCGCCCATGGCGAAAGAAAGGCCCCAGACCAGCTCCAGTCGGACCCCGCTCACGGGTTGGAGGCCAGCTCCCACCAGCGCGGCTTCATGAAATAGTCCTCGTCCTCGTATTCCACCAGGGCGCCGTCGGCATAGGTCACCAGATCATTCGGGCTGACCGCGAACCCTGCAGCATTGGCAATGGCGGCCACCTCATCCGCATCGGCCGCTGCGGTGGTGGAGAGGCGAGCCTGGAGGCTTTCGTCCTGGCGCACCGCCTGGAGGAAGGCCTGCAATTGCAGATCGGCCATGGAGAAGGGGCGAGACGTCCCCAGTTTGCTGGAGGGGCGGGTGTCAGCACCCTTTGGCACATGGTGAAGTGAGCCCAGCCGCTTCTGCAGCACCACGAGCAGCTTCCCAAACTCGGCCGGCAGGGGCGCCTCGAACCGCAGTCGCTCCCCCGTCAGGGGGTGGTTCAGCCCAAGCTGCACCGCATGGAGGGCCTGGCCGCTGAGGGCCACCGGCAGGCGCCGGGCCCGGGAATACACGGGGTCGCCCACGATCGGGTGCTGGATGTGGGCGCAGTGCACCCGGATCTGGTGGGTGCGGCCCGTGTCGAGCTGGAAGCGCAGCAGGGCGTAATCCCCCAGCCGCTCCACCACCTGCCAGTGGGTGCAGGCATGGCGGCCGCTGCCATCACTCACCACCGCATATTTCTTGCGATCGGCCGGGTGGCGGCCGATGGCACCCACGATGGTGCCCCCATCGGCGGCGGGTTGGCCATGCACCACCGCCAGATACTCCCGGCTGGCGATGCGCTTCTGGATCTGCACCTGCAGCTTCACCAGGGCCTCCTGGCTCTTGGCCACCACGATGCAGCCGCTGGTGTCCTTGTCGAGGCGATGCACGATGCCGGGCCGCAGCTCGCCGCCGATGCCCGGCAGATCGGGGCAGTGGTGGAGCAGGGCGTTCACCAGGGTGCCGTCCTTGTTGCCGGGGGCCGGATGCACCGTGAGGCCGGCGGGCTTGTTGATCACGATGAGGTGGGCATCCTCGAAGAGCACATCCAGGGGGATCTCCTGGGGAATCAGGTAGGGGAGAGGCTCCGGCGGCGGCATCCAGAGCTCCACCTGATCGCCCTGATGCAGGGGCGTCTTCGCCCGGCCCATGACCCCGTTCACACGAACGCAGCCCGCATCGATGAACTTCTGGATCCGGGCCCGGCTCTGCTCTGGTCGCTGGGCCACCAGCCAGCGATCCAGCCGCATCGGCAGCGGCTTGGGGTAGGTGAGAGCAATCAGCTCCCCCTCCCCCTGGCCGAATCCCTCCATGGGCCCACCGGTGCGGGTGCTTCTGCAGCCTGCCAGTTCACCGCCGGGGGTGGGTCAAAACTCGCTGCCATAGTGAGGGACCGAACAGTGGGGTCCGGGGCTTGGACGGTGTTGCCGATCGCGCTGTGCTGGAGGCTCGCAGGGATCTGCTGCTCTCCCTGCTGAAGGATCAGCAGGTGCTGGTGGCCGTATACCCCAGGTTTCTCGCCCTTAGCCTGGCCTTCCGCTCAGGGACGGGCGAGGACTTCCCCCTGAAAACCCTAGTGTTCGCAACCTCCACAGCTGAGGGGTTGGTCCAGCTGGAGCGGGCCCCAGGCCCTTTCCACCTGCTGGTGAGCGAGCACCTGGCCGATGGACCCGGCCTCCACCTGGTGCGGGCCGCCAAGGCCCGCTCCCCCGAGCACCGCTGCCTCCTCGTGCTGACCCACAACCATCGCGTGCTGGTGCAGGCCGCCCTGGAGAGCGGCGCCGATGCGCTGGTGTTGGAAGAGAGCCTGGGGCGAACCGGGGCCCTGGTGTTGGCCGTGGAGCAGGTGCTCCAGGGCCGCACCTTCGTGGATCCGGCCCTGGATCAGGAGCCCCCGGAGGTTCCAGCGGAGCCCCCCAGTCCACTCACCCCCCGGGAGGTGTCGGTGCTGCAGCTGGTGGCCCATGGCCTGAGCAACCGGGAAATCGGCGAGAAGCTCCATATCGCCCCCACCACCGCCCGCGACCATGTGCAGGACATCCTGCGGCGGCTGGGGGTGAGGAGCCGGGCGGCGGCGGCCGTGGAAGGGGTGCGGCGGGGCTACTGCCGCTGATAGGGGGCCAGGGGGGGGCACAGTGGCTGGATGCCCCCCCTGGTGTGATGGCCCTCAACGCGTCCCCCCGCGAGCAAGGTTTTTCCGGCGTGATCGGTCGCACGCGCGACGTGTCCCAACCCAGCTGGCCCCGGCCTGTGCGGGCCAGAGCGGGGACGCCCAATGTGGTGATGGTGGTGCTGGATGACACGGGTTTTGCCCAACTGGGGTGCTTCGGCTCGCCGATCCGCACCCCCCACATCGATGGGCTGGCGGCGGGAGGACTTCGGTATGCCAACTTCCACACCACCGCCCTCTGCTCCCCCACCCGGGCCTGCCTGATTACCGGCCGCAATCACCACAGCAACGGCATGGCCTGCATCACCGAAGGGGCGACGGGCTTTCCCGGCAGCAACGGCCAGATCCCCTTTGAAAACGGCTTTCTCTCCGAGATCCTGCGGGATCAGGGCTACAACACCTACGCGGTGGGCAAATGGCACCTCACCCCATCCCATGAAAGTTCGGCGGCGGGCCCCTACGACCGCTGGCCCCTGGGGCGGGGGTTTGAACGGTTCTACGGCTTTTTAGGGGGCGACACGCACCAGTACTACCCCGAGCTGGTGGCCGACAATCACCAGGTGGAGCCCCCCCAATCGCCTGAGGAGGGCTATCACCTCACGGACGATCTGGTGGATCGGGCGATGGGCTTCATCGCCGATGCCCGCCAGGTGGATCCCGACAAGCCGTTCTTTCTCTACTTCGCCCCCGGGGCCATGCACGCGCCCCACCACGTGCCCAAAGACTGGGCCGATCGCTACGCGGGCGCGTTTGATGAAGGGTGGGAGGTGTATCGGGAGCGGGCCTTTGCCAGGCAGAAGGAGCTGGGGGTGATCCCGCAGAACTGCGTGCTGTCGCGGCACGATCCGGATGTGAAACCCTGGGCGCAATGCAGCCCACAGGAGCGGCGGCTCTATGCCCGGATGATGGAGGTGTTCGCCGGCTTCCTGGAGCACACCGACCATCAGATCGGCCGGCTGCTGGCCTTCCTGCGGCGCCTCGATGCCTTCGAGAACACGATCGTGGTGCTGGTCTCCGACAACGGGGCGAGTTCGGAAGGGGGACCGACCGGCATGGTGAACGTGAACATGTGGCACAACAACCTCTCCAGCACGGTGGAGGAGCAGCTGGCGGTGATCGATGAGCTGGGCGGCCCCAAGCACTTCAACCACTACGCCTGGGGCTGGACCTTTGCGGGCAACACTCCGTTCCGCCGCTGGAAACGGGAGACCTATCGGGGCGGTATCGCTGATCCCCTGATCGTGCACTGGCCGCAGGGCATCCGCGATGGCGGTCAGGTGCGCTGGCACTATGCCCACGCCATCGATCTGGTGCCCACCCTGCTGGAGGTGCTCGGCATCGCGGCTCCGGCGACGCTACGGGGGGTGCCCCAGACGCCGCTGGAGGGGGTGAGTCTGGCCTCCACCTTTGCCGACGCCAACGCAGCGGAGGTGCATTTCACCCAGTATTTCGAGATGATGGGTCACCGCTCGATTTATCACGAGGGGTGGCGGGCCGTGTGCCCCTGGCCGGGGCCTTCGTTCCAGGAGGCTGGGCGGTTCTTCGGTGCGCCCATCAGCGCCGAGGACCTCCAACGCCTCGATCGCGAGGGGTGGGAGCTCTATCACGTGGCGGAGGATTGGTCCGAAACCCACAACCTGGCGGCTGAGGAGCCCGAGCGCCTGCGCCAGATGGTGGAGCGTTGGTATGGCGAAGCGGAGCGCTACCACGTGTTGCCGATCGACTCCCGCGGTTCCGCCCGTCTGCTCGATGAGCGGCCCGAGGCCGCTCCGCCTCGCCAGCGCTACACCTTCTATCCCCACACCCAGATGGTGCCCGGCACCGCCACGGTGAACGTGATCAACCGGGCCCATCGCATCACCGCTGAGGTGGAGATTCCGCCGGAGGGGGCCGAGGGGGTGTTGCTCTCCTTTGGGGGCAACGAAGGGGGCTACAGCTTCTATCTGCAGAACGGCCATCTGCACTACGCCCAGAACGTGGTGTCGGCCGCCCTGCTGGAGGTGCGCTCCGTGGAACCGGTGCCAGCGGGTCGCCACAGCCTGTGCTTTGCCTTTGCTCCCACGGGCCCGGCCGACATCAAGGCGGGCAAGGGGGTGCCGGGGCGGGGCCTGCTCTACGTGGATGGGCAGCTGGTGGGCCAGGCCGACTTTGCCGCCACGGTGCCGATCACCTTTGGACTCGGCGGTGGCGTGGTGTGCGGCGCCGATCCGGGATCGCCGGTGACGCCGGCCTACGCGCCACCCTTTGCCTTTACGGGCACCTTGGAGGAGGTGACCGTGGAGGTGAGCGGTGCGCTGATCCCGGATGGGCCGGCGGAGCTGCGCCAGATTCTCAGCCGCCAGTGAGCCCGGCGAGGCTCATCGCTGCTGGAGGGCCCGCCGGAAGGCCGCCGTTGGCAGGAGCGGGGCGTTGTGTCCCAGATCTTCCACCACCACCAGCTCCGCCACGCCGGGTGCAAAGACGCTGTGCAGCGCCACCGCATGGCGGGGCGGCACGACCGTGTCGTTGGCCGCCGCTACGATCGTGGTGGCGGCCCGCACCCGGGGCGCCTCCGCGGCCGCATCCCAGCGATCCTGCAGCAGGAGGTCGACCGGGAGCCAGGGCATGGCGCTGCGGGCCACCGCCAGGAGGCTGTCGAAGGGCACCAGCAGCACCAGGCGCTGGATGGGCTGGGTGGCGGCCAGATGGACCGCGGGCCCGGTGCCCAAGCTGCGGCCCACCACCGTGATGGCGCTGTGGCGTTGCGCTACTAGAGCATGGAGGGCCTGTGCATCGGCGCGGATGGCCGCTTCGCTGGGGGTGCCTTCGCTGCCGCCATAACCGCGATAGTGGAGCAGGTAGAGGGCGGTGTCCGGCAGCAGGGCGGCGAGATCAGCTCGGGTGAGCGACACATCCTCGGCGTTTCCGCCGAAGTAGATCAGGGCCCTGGGGCCCGGATGGGGCCGATGGGCCACCAGAACCTTGGTGCCGGCCACCGGCAGCACAAGCTGGTGGGTGGGATCCGCGGCGGGCTGGGGAAAGTAGATGAAGGAGCGCTGGGTGGCGCCCATCAGCAGGCACACCACCCCGTACCCCAAGGCGACGCATGCGGCCCATCCCTGCCAGCTGGTGAGGGTCATCAATTCAGAAGGGACGCAGGCTCGTCACCCCACAAGGGTGGCACCAGGGGCCAGGGCCAGCCATTCCCCGCCGATGTTCCCTGCAGATGAAGGATGGCCCGAACCGGGGCCCCGTTCGTAGGACTCCCCTACAGACCCGGAGCCCCCATGGTTCAGACCCCGTCGTCCCCCATCCGCGTGGCGATCAGCGGCAAGCGCTGGTGGAAGGGCTTCACCGCCGAGCTCACCATCACCAACACCAGCGGCCAGGACCTGGCCAGCTGGAGCACCACCTTCGACACCCCCCACCGCATCACCGGAACCCCCTGGGGAGTGACGT
>JBBARZ010000031.1:0-8649 GCA_040399505.1 Cyanobium sp. | reverse complement strand
AGCACCACCTTCGACACCCCCCACCGCATCACCGGAACCCCCTGGGGAGTGACGTTCACCAGCGTCGACCTGGGGAATGGCCTCACCCGTTACACCCTCACCGGCACCGGCTGGGGGGCCTCGCTGAAGGCCGGCGCCTCCGTGAAGGTGGGCTTCAACGGCAGCCAGGGCATCGGCATCGGCAACGAGGGGGCCCTCAGCGCCGATCTGCTGCTGGCGCCAGGCACCGCTCCCAGCCCTGTGCCAAGCCCGGAACCCCCCGCCTCCCTCCAGGTGGTGGTGGGCGGCACCCGCTGGTGGAACGGCTTCACGGCCGAGCTCACCATCACCAACAGCGGCTCCCAGGACCTGACGAGCTGGAGCACCAGCTTCGACTCGCCCCATCAGGTGAGTGGGGCACCATGGGGGGCGACCCTGAGCCGGGTGGATCTGGGGGCGGGCCTGACCCGCTACACCCTGACGGGGGCCGGCTGGGCTGCCGGGCTAAAGGCCGGCGCCTCCGTGAAGGTGGGCTTCAGCGGCAGCCAGGGGATCAGCATCGGCAACGAGGGTGCCCTCACCGCGGCGCAGCTCTTTGGCTCGGTTGCTCCCCCCTCGCCCCCACCAACGCCACCAACGCCTCCCACCCCGCAACCACCGGTTCCGCCGACGCCGCCGAGTTCTGAGCAGGGGTATGGCGAAGCCCTGCGGCAATCCTTTCTCTTCTACGAGGCCCAGCGCTCCGGGGATCTGGATGAAGCCACCAACCGCATTCCATGGCGTGGCGATTCCGGCCTGCGGGATGGGCGCGATGGGGTGTATTTCGGGGATCGCACCTCGGCCAACCTGCAGGCGGGGCTGAGCCTGGATCTCACCGGCGGCTATCACGATGCCGGCGACCACGGCAAATTTGGCCTGCCCCTGGCCACCACCCTCTCCACCCTGGCCTGGGGAGGCCTGGCCTTCGAGCGCGGCTACACCGCTACAGGGCAGCGTGATGAGCTCCTGAGCACCGTGAAATGGGGCACCGACTATCTCCTCAAGGCCCATGGCACCGATGCCACAGGGGCCACCACCTATTTCGTGGCCCAGGTGGGCAATGTGCCCGCCGATCACGCCCTCTGGAGCGCCCCGGAGAGCCAGACCATCCCCCGCCCCGCCATGGCGGTGACCCCCACCAAGCCTGGCTCGGACGTGGCAGCGGGCAGTGCGGCGGCCCTGGCATCCGCCTCCATCCTCTTTCGCCGCAACGGCGAGGGAGCCTACGCCGATACCCTGCTGAACCACGCCGAATCCCTCTACCGCTTTGCTGACACCTACCGGGGCAAGTATTCCGACTCCCTGCGAGAGGTACGGGACTACTACAACTCCTGGAGCGGCTATAACGACGAGCTGAGCTATGGAGCGGCCTGGCTGGCCCGGGCCCGCGAGGCAGCTGGCGCCGATGGCAGCGCTTATCGCAATCAGGCCCTGCAGATCTATCGCCAATCCATCGGTGGCCTGAGCAGGGGCTGGACCATCAACTGGGACGATGTGTCGTACGGCACGGCGGTGCTTCTCGCCCAGGACACGGGCGACAGCAAGATCCAGGCCGATGTGCGGGGCTGGCTGGACAGCTGGGTGCAGGGCACCAACGGGGTCACCATCACCACCGGGGGCCTGCGCCACATCAGCCAGTGGGGCTCCCTGCGCTATGCCGCAAACACGGCCATGGTGGCCGGCGTGGTGGCCGACAGCCTGATCGATCCCGGGGGCACCTATTCCAAGCTGGCCGCCGACACCATCGACTACATCCTGGGTGAGAACCCACGGGGTTCGAGCTATGTGGTGGGCTACGGCACCAATGCGCCCCAGCAGCCCCATCACCGGGGGGCCTCTGGCGTGGGCTGGGAGGGGTTCCGCAATGGCCTGCCCAACGCCCACACCCTCTACGGCGCCCTGGTGGGAGGGCCCGATCGCCCCAACGACTTCTCCTACGCCGACGTGCGCAGCGACTACATCCGCAACGAAGTGGCCATCGACTACAACGCCGGCTTCAGCGGCGCCCTGGCCTATCTCAGTCAGCCGGTGGGGGGGCTGTGAGACGCTTTGCCCCAGCCTCCAGGGGATCGGGCACCTTCATTGGCAACTCCAAGCTGATCGCCCCCAGCTGGGACCGGCGAAAATCATCCAGAAGCCTCTGGGCCATGCGCAGCTGATCCCCGCTGGTGTGGCGAGCCGATGCTGCAGCCAGCCAGGTGTCCCCGTCCCCAGGGATCGCCGCTACCCCATATCTGGCCTCCAGCAACCCAGGTGCCACCCCTGCGGCCTGGACCGGTGTCAGCTCCTCCAACAGTCGAAGGAACGCCAGCCCCACCGCCTCGGTGTCGTAGGCGGCCTGGCCGATGTCATCGCAGATGGCCAGACGCAGGGCGGCCTGCTGGTCGTCCAACCGGGGCGGCAGCACCCCCGGCGCATCGAGTAGATCGAGCTCCTGGCCAAGCCGCACCCATCGCAGACTGCGGGTGACCCCGGCCCGGCGGGCACTCTCCACCACTTTCTGGCGCACCAGTCGGTTGATCAGAGCCGACTTGCCCACATTGGGGAAGCCCAGCATCAGCGCCCGCACGGGCCTGGGCTTCATGCCCCGCCCTGCCCGGCGCGCATTGAGAACCTCACCGGCGCGGATGGCCGCCTGTTGCAGCTGCTTCACCCCCGTGCCGGCTTTGGCATCGCACCACCAGGGCGCCTGGCCCTGGCTCCGGAACAGGTGGTCCCAGGCCTGTTGGGCTTCGGCGTTCACCATGTCACGCCGGTTCAGCACCAGCAGATGCTGCTTGCCGCTGATCCAGCGCTGCAAGCGGGGATGGCTCGTGGCCAGGGGAATGCGGGCATCGCGCACCTCAATCACCAGATCCACCTTGACGAGAGCATCCTTGAGCGCCTTTTCCGCCCGAGCGATGTGGCCCGGATACCACTGAATCGCCGGGGCGTTGACGCTCAGCGCCGGCATCAGGGCACCACCATCACCGGGCAGGGGGCCAGCTGGATCACCCGGGCCGCGGTGCTGTGCTGATCTTCCTCCAGGCTGATGCCCCGTGTGCCCATGATGATCAGATCGGCATTGATCTCATCGGCCACATCGCCGATCACAAAGGCCGGCTTGCCCTCTCGCTCAAACACATCGCAGGCAATCCCTGCCTTCTCAAAGCTGGCCCGGGCCTGCTCCAGCAGTTGGGTCACCTTGACCGGATCGTGCATAACGCCCTCCTCCGCCTCCACCACCGAGAGGAGCACCACCCGGCTTCCGTGCTGTTGGGCCAGCTGGATGGCCACCGCAGCCGTTTCCATCGTCTGACGGCTGTTGTCGATGGGGAACAGAACGGTGTCGAACATGACAGGGGGGGTTTCCTTCAATTTCTAGCGCCCGCCGCCAGAGTGGCCCAAGGGGAAGATCCGACCGGCGATGCGCCATAGATCAGCAAGGTGGAGGGCAATTTCAGCTGTGCCTTCGTTGCCGCTCGCAGGGTGATCTCCACATCCTGGCTGGCACGGTCCAGGGTGAAAGCTATCCAGGCCGGTCCCGTTCCAGGCCGTATCTCTCTCGATGCATGGCGGGTTTTGCCCTTCGCACTGGTGATGGCCATCTCCAAGGTTCCAGAGTTGAGGACGAGACCATCGAATAGCGCCTTGTAGCGCCCCGGGGTTAGAGAGAGGTAGGGCCCGTAGAGAAGGAGTTGACCTTGTGGCACGTTAACTCTCGCCTGAGGGGCTTTGCCGGCGCTCCACCACTGGTCATCGTGGGGCCTTTTGGGAGGCATGGCATTGGTGTGAAGTAAACCCACTACTCCAAAACCCGTGGGCAGGTAGCGCCGCACCTGAGCCACGGACACCAGGTCGCGAGGAGCTGGCAGTAAGCGTTGTTCCAAAGCTGCGGTGGCAGCAGCCCCAAGGCCTCGGCAGTCCTCCAGAACCTCGTGCGAATGGGTGTCGGCCAGCGCTGCCAGGCAGGGGGGGGAGCTGGGCGGGGAATCCACAGGACGGATCAGCACGTCGCAACCTGATGGCCTGACCTGCCCTGGGGCCAGAAAGATAACCGCTTCGCCGGAGAGGTAGTAGCGAAGCAATCGCTCATGCTCCCCATGGATGTTAGGTGTCTTGGCGGTCGATAGGCAAGTGTGCAGCCCTGCGCGGGTGAGGGTTGCGGCGGCGGCGGCCATGGCGGGTGGGCGGGAGTCGCTGTACAGGATCTTCCTTTGGACGCGATCCATCTGTTGCCAGCCCAGGATCCAAAAAACGGCGGCCAGGGGCAGGAAGGCACGCCATCCAAGAAGCTGAACCAGGCCGGTCGTGATGAGGCCTGCGGACAGCATCAGGGGAACATTGTCAGTATTGAGGAAAAAGGTGACGGCTCCCAGCTGATCAATGATGCTGAAATTGCGGTCGTAGGGGTGCAAAACGCTAACCACCAGAGCAAGCAGGATTGGGACTGCTGAAAACAACCAGACCCAGATCCGGTCCCGGCTTAGCCGAGGAGCCAGGGCCATGCCGAAGGCCACCAGAGCGGGCAGCACAGGCTGGGTGTAGCGCTGATGGAAGGCCAGTTGCAGATCAGAGGGTTCATGGGGCAACAGGGCTGATGTGAACAGAACCAGCAGTCCCCAACTGATCAGCAGGAACAGCAGCACGCGCCTTAATCCTTGGCCCTGGCTGGTGGGGCGTGGCTGGAGGGGCATCCACTTGATAGCAGCTGCCAAGGCCGCACCCCCGTAGCCGAAGGTTGCGATCGAGGAGGTGGCCAGCCCGTTCACCACCCCCACTGCCAAGGTGGAGAGGGTGGTGAGAGGGGTGTTTCGCAGCTGCTGGATCAGCTCCCTGATCTGTCGGTCGTAGTGCCCTGCCCCTCCACCCTGGAGAGCAGTCAGCCAGGGATGCACGATGTGCCCATAGCTCAGAGCAAGTGCTGCACCGATCAACAGGATCAGCACACTCGATCGCCAGCCCCTGGGCCCTGAGGGCAGAGCCAAGGTTGCCAAAGAAGCAGCGAAGAGCATGAGCAGCCCCGTTGGATGGACCCAAGTGGCATACCCCAACACCAAGCCGACGCCAGCGGCCCTCTTCAGGGGGAGAGTTGGAGAGGCGAGGAACATCGCCGCTGCACCAATGAGGGCCATCAACAGACAGTTGCTGAAGGCCCAGCCGATGTAGGCCGTGCTGCTGAACACCAAAAGGCCAAGCAGAAGAAGGCGGAACCCCCGGGCCTGGTCTGCAGCTCCGCTCAGCACAAGAGCGCGCCAGAGGCACAGAACACTCACCATCACGGCCAGCGCGTTGACCAGGACCACAAATGGCCAGACTTGTCGCACCTCCGCAACAAGAAAAAAGAAGGGGCTTAAAAGCAGGGAATAGCCGCCGTACCAGGAGCCCGCCAGCGCATTGGTCTTGCCGGCGAAGGAGGCGGCATTGGCCAGATAGGCGATTTCATCACTGCGATAGGCGGGGCCACCAACCCGCAGCAGGTTCGCGAGCACCAGTGGGAGGAAGGGGAGCAGCAGAAACCACCAACGTCCTCGGACTGCCCTGAACGCATGGGGAAACCCAATCTTTGGGGACGCTCCATGCGTAGGTCGTAAACTAAAAAATCCAAATGTGCCTGGCTTCAAATTGAAGCTCCTACAACAGGACCTGTTGCAGATTATAAATGACTCGGCGAGCTTTCCAGTTCATCGCTTCCTCCCAGCGCCCTATGGACCCTTCGATGAGCCCGAGGATTGCCTTCATCATTCCTGCCTATAACGAAGAGGGGGCAATTGGCCTCACAATTGCAGACATTAGACGTTTAGCACTGCCCTGTACCATTGTGGTTTGCGACAACAACTCCACCGATGGCACTGCCCGCGAAGCGGAACGAGCTGGAGCGGTGGTGCTGCATGAGCAAGTGAAAGGAAAGGGCAATGCTGTTAGAAGATTGCTGCGCGACGTGGATTCAGATATCTACGTGATGGTGGATGGAGACAACACCTATGATCTCTCAAGCGTCAGTCTTGCAATTGATCGATTTCAGAGCGAAGGCTATGATCTCCTGACTGGCGATCGCTTTGGCACGGCAATCAGCCACATGCGACTAGGCCATGGCACTGGCAATTGGGTGTTTAGTCAGATGATGCGCTGGCTCACGGGAGTCACCACGGCAGACGTCTTTTCCGGCTTACGTATTCTTTCCCGCCGTCTGGTGCAATCCTTCCCTGCAATTAGTTCAGAATTTGAGATTGAAACCGAACTTTCCATCTTCGCTTCTCGAATGCGATTGCCCACCGGTGATTTCCCCACTCATGTACGCCGACGCATTGGCACTACCAGCAAATTGAACACCATCCGCGATAGCTTAAAAATCGCCTGGTTTCTCGTGCGCCTTCTCCATCGTGAATATCCGCTTCGCCTCTACGGACCCCTTGCTGTCTTGGTCTTTGCAGTTTCCAGTCTGCTTTTCGCGATGGTCTACACAGAGTTCCTGCGCACCGGTTTGGTGGCACGCTTTCCCACACTCTTTTTCAGCTTGTTTGGCATATTAAGTGCCTTTGGTTTGCTAGGCCTGGGGCTTGTTCTCAAGGAGATCTCGAATCTGAAGTACGAAAACCGCTACTTCAGCTACCTGGCAAATCGGTGAATCTCCAACGCCAAGAGATCCGCAGCCTGATCTTTTTTCTAGGAATTGGCCTGTTCGCTTTCGGGGTGGACTACGGGGTGTTGTGGCTGGGCTTGCTGGTTGGGGCCAACCCGATCGCCGCGAAAAGCTGCTCTTGGTTCGCCGCCGTGGTGACGACGTTTTTGCTCAACAGTGTGTTCACCTTTCCCCAGCCGCGGATTGTGGGAGGGGAAAGCCGCCGTCCGTTTCGGCGCCGGGATCGCTTTTTTCTCTATGTGGCCACCCAGGCGGTTGGCGGGGCGATCAATGTGGGCACCTTTCTGCTGCTTCTCCCCCTGCTGAGCCCCCTGCTCTCACTGGTGGTGGCCACCCTTGCGGCCACCTTCACCAACTACCTGGGCGCCCGCTCAATTCTGGGCAAGCCATCCACGCAGAATGTGCCCGTCCCCAGCCTCGCCAAGCAAAGAAGTGGGAGAAATGGGGGTTGAGGGGTTAATGTCCCCCCGCCTTCCCCACTCCACCCGACCCCCATGGCCAAGCGTTCCCTCGCCAGTCTCGGCGCTGCAGACCTCCGCGGCAAGCGCGTTCTGGTGCGGGTGGACTTCAACGTTCCCCTGGACGACGCCGGCGCCATCACGGACGACACCCGCATTCGGGCCGCCCTGCCCACCATCGCCCATCTGCGCGACAACGGAGCCAAGGTGATTTTGGCGGCCCACTTCGGCCGGCCCAAGGGTCAGGTGAACGAGGGCATGCGCCTCACCCAGGTGGCCGCTCGCCTCAGCGACCTCCTGGGGGTGCCGGTGGTGAAGACTGAGAGCTGCATCGGCCCCGATGCCGAAGCCAAGGTGGCGGCCTTGGGAGAGGGGGGTGTGGTGTTGCTGGAAAACGTGCGCTTCTTCGCCGAGGAAGAGAAGAACGAGCCTGGGTTTGCCGAGAAGCTGGCCTCCCTGGCTGAGATCTATGTGAATGATGCCTTCGGCGCGGCCCACCGGGCCCATGCCTCAACAGAAGGAGTTACCAAGTTCCTGAGCCCCAACGTGGCGGGCCACCTGATGGAGAAGGAGCTGGCCTATCTGCAGGGGGCCATCGACGCACCCAAGCGCCCCCTGGCGGCCATCGTGGGTGGATCCAAGGTGAGCAGCAAGATCGGCGTGCTGGAGGCCCTGATCGACAAGTGCGACAAGATCCTGATCGGCGGCGGCATGATCTTCACCTTCTACAAGGCCCGGGGCCTCTCGGTGGGCAAGAGCCTGGTGGAGGAAGACAAACTGGAGCTGGCCAAGGAGCTGGAAGCCAAAGCCGCCGCCAAAGGCGTGCAGATGCTGCTGCCCACCGATGTGGTGCTCGCCGACAACTTCGCCCCAGATGCCAACAGCCAGATCGCCAAAATTGACGCCATTCCCGATGGCTGGATGGGCCTGGACATCGGCCCCGACTCCGTGAAGGTGTTTCAGGACGCCCTGGCCGATTGCAAAACCGTGATCTGGAATGGCCCGATGGGCGTGTTCGAGTTCGACAAATTCGCTGCCGGCACCAACGCCATCGCCCACACCCTGGCCGATCTGAGCGCCAAGGGCACCATCACCATCATTGGCGGTGGGGATTCGGTGGCGGCCGTGGAGAAGGTGGGTGTGGCCGAGAAGATGAGCCACATCTCCACCGGTGGGGGCGCCAGCCTGGAGTTGCTGGAAGGCAAGGTGCTTCCTGGCGTTGCCGCCCTGGATGAGGTCTGAGATCTGCACGCGCACCTGGCCCTGAACGGCTCACCAACCTTCAGACGTCACCCACACCCCAATCCCCTCCTGGGCGCTGAGACCCACCTTTGCGCATCAGCCACTGGGGTGTGGGCAGACCATTTCGCTCGTAGAGCGCCTTGAGCCTCTCCATGTGTTGGCTCCTCTGCTGCCGCATGGCCTCTCGCTCCTCTCGCATGCAGGTGCGCAGCACCTCTGCGTTGGCCGCTTTCTCGATGCAACGCTGCCCCCGCTGAAGGATGGCCATGCGGGCCTGGTGGTCCTGGAGGGCCATCCGCCGCTGCTCGG